>NZ_LJBR01000164.1 GCF_001282115.1 Streptomyces sp. NRRL B-24085
AGATGTGTATAAAAGACACCCTCTCCCCCGCACGCGTTCCCTGCCCCCGCACCCGCCTGGATCGAATCGGTTCGACGGCCATCAAGGCGGGCCGACCCGAATCCGCAACGCGACGATTGAGGACGTATCCATGTCATCCGCTGACAGATCCACGCGCCGCCGGGCGCCGGCCGCCATGGCGCTGGCCCTCGGCGCGGGCCTGCTGGCCGCGCCCGCCGTGCCCGCGCACGCGGCGCAGACGCCCGGGCCCGCCGCCCGCTACACCTTCGACCAGGACGACCTCGCCTCCGGAAGGATCACCGACAGCTCCGGCAACGGCCTGACGGCGAGTCTGGTCAACGGCGCGACGGCCCGGTCCGTGGCCGGCGCGGACGGCGGCAGTGCGCTGTCCCTGCCCGGCGGGGCGCCCACCTCCGACGGCGCCTACGTCCGGCTGCCCCGCGAAGTGGTCGGCGACGCGAGCGACCTGACCGTCTCCGCCCGGGTGAAGTGGAGCGGCGACCAGTCGTCCTGGCAACGGATCTTCGATCTGGGCACGGACACCACCAGGTACCTCTTCAGCACGCCGTACAACGGCAACGGGCTGTTCCAGACCTCCGTGACCACCGGCGGGGGCGGCGCCGAGGCCCAGGTCCGCGGGTACGCGGCGCTGCCCGCGGACGCGTGGCGCACGGTCACCGTCACCCTCGACTCCTCCGCCGGCCGGCTCACCACCTACCTCGACGGGGTGGCGGTGTCCTCGGCGCCGACCGCCGTCAAGGCCAGGGACCTGCTGGGCGGTTCGGCTACGACGGCCGGCTTCATAGGCAAGTCCTTCTACCCGGACCCGCTGCTCAAGGGCGCCGTCGACGACTTCACCGTGTGGCACGCGGCGCTCAGCGCCGAACAGGTGGCCGGCCTGGTCGGTACCGTGCCGACCGTCCAGGACCTGTCGACGACGTCCTTCGACGTCCGTACGACCGACGGGACCGCCCCGGCCCTCCCGGCCGCCGTCCGCGCCGCCTTCTCCGACGGCTACGACCGCGACACACCCGTCGTCTGGGACGCCGTGCCGCCCGAGGAGTACGCCCGCCCCGGCACCTTCACGGTGGCCGGGACCGCGGCCGGACGAGCGGTGCGGGCGACCGTGACCGTGGTCCGCGAGGGCGAGCTCACCGTCGACCTCGGCTCGGACACCGGTGCCTTCCACGGCGGCGCCTCCGGCACCCTCTACGGCGTGTACGGACCGGACGTCCCCACCAACAACCTCATCGAGGGCATGGGGCTGCGCACGGTCTCCACCAAGGCCCAGGACGGTCCGCAGCATCCCGGGGCCGACGCGCTGGACGTGGTGGGGCCCCTCGCCGACTCCACCGACGGCGACGTGTACGTCTACATGACCGACATCCACCGCGGCTTCCCCTACGAGTGGCCGGGCGACACCCCCGCGGAGAAGCTCAGGCTCTACGAGGAGAAGATCGCCAAACAGGTCGACCAAGTCCTGAAGCTCCCGGAGCGGTACCAGGACAACGTGGTCTTCGTGCCGTTCAACGAGCCCGAGGGCAACATGTTCGGCACCGGTCAGTGGAGCTACGACAAGGTGAGCTGGCTCAGCGACCCCGACGACTACTTCGCCGCCTGGGACTCCGCCTACCGGCTCATCAAGGGCAGGATGCCCGGCGCGCGGATCGCCGGCCCCAACACCAGCGTCCTGTACGACCAGGTGAAGGGCTTCCTCACCCACACCCTGGCCGCCAGGACGCTCCCGGACGTCATCACCTGGCACGAGCTGAGCCACCCGGAGGCGGTCCGCGCGAGCGTCGCCAAGTACCGGGCGTGGGAGAAGGAGCTGTCCAAGGGCACCGACCACGAGGGCACCCGACTCCCGGTCAACATCAACGAGTACGCCTTCAACTACCACACCTCCGTGCCCGGCCAGATGATCCAGTGGGTCTCCGCGATCGAGGAGTCCAAGGTGGACGCCGACATCGCCTACTGGAACATCGACGGCAACCTCTCCGACTCCGCGGTGCAGTCCAACCGGGGCAACGGCCAGTGGTGGCTGCTGAACGCGTACGCCTCGATGAGCGGCCACACCGTGACGGTGACCCCGCCGTTCCCCGGCCAGAACTACACGATGCAGGGCGTGGCCACGCTGGACGAGAAGAGGAAGCAGGCCCGGCTGATCTTCGGCGGCTCCACCGGCAAGGGGCACATCACCTTCTCCGGCGTCCAGAAGAAGCTCTTCGGCAAGAACGTGCACGCCTGGGTGCGGGAGATCGAGTGGAGCGGCCAGGTCGGCGACAACTCCGGCCCGAAGCTGCTCACCGAGACGAACCTGAAGGTCGCCGACGACGGCACGGTCACCGTCGACTTCGGTGACGGCACGCTGCCGAAGCTGAAGGAGTCCTCGGCGTACGATATCGTCCTCACCCCGGCCGGGAAGACGACGGCGAACACCCAGTCCCCGTCGGTCCGTTGGCAGGGCTCCTACGAGGCGGAGGACGCCGCCCACACCGGGTCCGGCTACTCGAGGAACGGCCCGGAGGGCTCCACCTCCGACGTGTCGAAGTTCTACACCTCCGGCGGCTACGACGTGGGCGGGCTGCGCACCGGCTCGGACGTCACGCTCGACTTCACCGTGGACGTGCCCGAGGACGGCACCTACGACCTGAGCGTCTTCGCCAACTCCCTCAACACCTTCGACAAGGTGAGGGAACAGGGCCCCACGAACGTCTTCCTGCGGGTGGACGGCCGGGCCGACAGCGAAGAGCAGCTGTACCTCCCGCTCGGCTACAAGTGGGTGGTGTGGGACCACAGCGACACCAAGGTGAAGCTCACCAAGGGCAGGCACACCCTGACCCTCGCCGCCAAGAGCCTGGACGGCAAGCGCGTGACGAAGGGGGACGCCATCGTCGACCGCCTCACCCTGTCCCTGCCGAGCCCCACGGCCGGCACCCGGGTGTACGAGGGCGAGCTGGCCTGGCCGGGCGGCGGGGCACGGCCCGTCTACGACCTCCCGGGCTCGGGCTCGGGCTCAGGCGCGGTCCGGCTCGCCAAGGACCAGACGGCGACCTTCTGGGTGTACTCCCCCGCCGACCGCGAGGCGACCCTCGCCGTCGACACCCTCGGCGGCACCGGCGCCCGGCTCTCCGTCAACGGACACGACGTCCTGCGGCTGGCGAAGAACCGGAGCAGCGTCGCCGTCTCCCTCTCAGGCGGCGTCAACAAGGTGACGGTGACGGGCGGTTCGTCCGTCACCCTCGTCGACCGCCTCACGGTCACGCCGAGCGAGGGCGCCCTGAAGACCCGGACGTACGAGGCCCAGGACGCCGTGCTCGCGGGCTCGGCCACGCTCACCCCGCTCTCCCTGGCCACCGACGGCACGGCGATCACGGGTATCGGCGGCGACCCGGGCAACGGCAACACGGCCACGTTCGATGTCACGGCCGACCGGGCCGGCCTGTACGCGCTGCGGATCCGCTACTCCAACCCGGAGCAGTCGGAGGCCACCCACTACAACCCGGACCCGCTGGCCCGGCACGCCGACATCACCGTGAACGGCGGGGAGCCGCGCCGGGTCGGCTTCCCGCACAGCTTCCACGAGAACAATTTCTGGGAGCTGACCGTCCCCGTCACCCTGAAGAAGGGGCGGAACACGATCGGCTTCCGCTCCGAGGAGCTGCCGAACTTCGACGGCACGACCTACGCCTCGGACACCTTCCCCGGGGTGCTGCTCCGCTCCCGGTACGCGCCGCTGATCGACCGGATCGCCGTGGCGCCGTACGCGCGTGAGGTGAGGTGAGGTGAGCGGTGCCGGCGGCGCCCCTGGGCGCCGCCGGCACGCGGTCCGAGGTTCAGCCGGCCGGAACGAGCCGCCAGTCCTGCGAGCCGTCGGCGACGGCGTTCCGGAGGGTCAGCGGTGCTCCCGCGGACGCTCCGGTCAGATACACGTCCGTGTTCCTGACCGCCTGGAACCGGTAGTAACCGTCGGCCGTCCCGACGAGGTTCCAGCTTCCCGTCGGGCTGTTGTCGACCCACTGGCCGATCCGCTGCCCGACGGTGGCGTTCCCCGTCCAGATCGCCGCCGCGCGGCCGCCCGCCTTGTTGAGCAGGGTCGTGCCGCCGTTCGGCTCGGTCACCACGTGCCAGTACTGGGTGTCCTTGTTCGCCGTCGCGCCCGCGTTCTCCAGGACGACGTCGGGCACGTCCCCGTTGCCGAGGTTGGCGTCGTTGGTCTTGCCGCCGGTGCCGATCACCTGGCCGGTCTTCCTGTTCACCAGGCGGTAGTAAGCGCCCTGTGTGCGGCCCAGGTCGACCTCGGCGTAGGCGATCGTCGAGGTGTCCTGGTTGTTGAGGATCGCGACACGGCCGGTGCCGGCGACGTACTGGAGGTTGCGGCTGTAGCCGGCCCGTGAGGTGGTCTGGTACTCCTTCCACACGCCGGTGCTGCTTCCGCCGTCGTTGACCCAGACGTTGCCGCTGCCTGCCGCGTTGTACACCAGGCGCCCGTCGGGAAGCCGGATGATCACGGGGCTGCCGCCGGTCGCGAGCGGGTGCGAACCGGTGTCGACGGGCAGGGCGGTGACCGCCCCCGAGGTGCCGGCGCGGAACCTCAGCGGGTCGGCGGCGAGCGCGTACCGGACGTTCGCCCCGCCGCCCCAGTACTCGTACGTCAGCAGCCACTTGCCGTCCGTGGTGGGCACCACGTTGGTCATGCCCGGCCGGCCGCCCCCGATCTCCGTCTTGCCGCCGCCCATGTCGTCGGTCAGTCCCGCGACGTCGACGACGGGTGAACTCCACCCCGCGCTACGGCCGTCCCAGGTCCGGTGGGCGAGGATCTGGCCGTGCGAGTCGGTGGCGGTGGCGTTCGCGGGGTCCGGTATCGGGGCTCCGGTGACCGGGTCGATGCCGAGGTAGTCGTTCTCGTCGGAGTAGTAGCAGACGAGCCGGCCCTGATGGACCATCAGGTACGGCTCCCAGACGGGATCCACCTGCTGGTACGTGTTGGCGGCCGCGATGTTCCGGCCGACGGCGCCCGCGCTGCCGCCCTGCCAGCCGCCGGTGGCGACGACGTTGAGGACCTTCCACGTCCTGCCCTCGTCGGTGCTGGAGTACAGGGCGATGGCCAGGTTCTTGCGGTCGCCGTCGTTGGTGGGCGTCCAGTCCGGGTCGGCGGCCTTGTGCTCCTTGTAGTAGTGGTCGTCGCCCGACACGACACTCGCCAGCAGCAGGGTGCCGGCCCGCAGGTTTCCGACGGTCTGCGGGAGCGTGTAGAGGTACGGGTTGGTCCAGTTGCTTGTGTACTTGGCGTACTTGGGGTCGGTGGACAGGTAGGCGGGGGCCTTCACCTCCGAAAGCGGCTGCCAGGACGTGCCGCGGTCGTCGCTCTTGTAGACCGGCAGGGTCTCTCCGTCGGCGCTGCCCGTCCGCGGTACGACGGTCGCCTTCTCGAAGGACGCGACCAGGCGCCCGCTCGGCAACTGCGCCGACTTGGGGTAGACGGCGCAGTTGCCCCGCCCCTTCAGGCAGGGTTCGCTGCCGAGCTGGTAGAGGATTCCTCCGGTCGGGTTGTACGCGTGCGCGCTGCTCAGGGGGATCGCCGCCAGCGCGGTTGCCGCGGCGAAGGTGCCCAGTGTCCGTCCCAGCCGTCTTCTCTGCATTGCCTCTCCTTCGAGGGTGACCGCGGTGGTGCTCAGTCGTCCGCGGTGACGAGCACGCGTACGTCCCAGGCGCCGAGCTCCAGTTGGGCGCCTGCGGGGACCGGGGCGTCGTTCAGGACGTCGGTCAGATCCACGGGAGCGACGACACGGGCCGGCTCCCAGCTCCAGTTGTGGACGATGTGCAGGCGGCGCCCGTCGGACGCGGTGCCGGTCGTCGCGGTGACCGTGTCCGGGAGGTCCTGCCAGCCGTGGCGGGCGACCGGCGCCAGCCACTGCGCGAGAGCCCGTGCGAGGGCGCGGTCCGGGACCGTCCCGACACAGGTGACGCGGCCCTCGCCGTGCCGACGGGTGGTGATCGCGGGCCACTTCCCGAAGTGCGGGTGCCGGTAGCCGGCGAGCACCTCGGCGTCGGTGACGGTCAGCGTGTCGGCCCAGCGGGTCGCCGCCGCGTCCTCCGGCAGCCTCAGAGGGCCCGTTGAGTGCACGGGGACGGTGTGAGCGAGATTGCTGAACTCGTCGTACGACACCCCCGCGGCCTCGGTGAGGCGGGCGGGTGCCTTCTCGTGCCGGGCGCGGGCCTCGTGGTCGGCGTATCCGGTGCGGGGGCCGAGGACGAGGTGGCCGCCGGCGTGGGCGTAGGCGGCGAGCCGGTCGAGGGTCGCGTCGTCGGCGATGTACAGCGCGGGGACGACCAGTACCGGGTGGCGGCGGGCGCACTCCTGCGGGGTCACACCCTCCAGCAGGTGCCGGGCGTGCAGGATCCGCACCTGGCGGCCGGACTCGAAGGCGCCCCGGTAGAAGGGGTCGAAGATGCGGTGGTAGGCGGCGGGGTCGGGGGTGCCGTCGGGCTTCGCGAGCGGCGGGTGCTTCTGCATGAGCCACTTGCTGGGCGTGGAGCAGACCATCGTGATGTCGGCGTCCGGTTCGAGCCCGGCGACGAGGGGACCGGCCTTCGCGAACTCGGCGCCCAGGCGGGCGATCTCGGCGTAGGTGCGCCCGGGCCGGCCGCTGTGCGGCAGGACTCCGCCCCAGTAGGTCTCGGCGCCGAAGCGCAGGGTCTGCCACTGCCAGTACTCGATCATCCGGGCGCCCCGGGCCACGTGCGCCCAGGCGGCCTGGCGCCACTGGCCGTCGTAGCCGGGCCGGTTGTCCCAGGCGAAGCCGATGGAGTTCGCGTTGGTCTCGGTGACGAGGAAGGCCTCCTGGCGGGAGGAGAACATCCAGTCGGCGGTCTGGTACATCGACCAGACACCGGTGGTCTTCCAGGTCTGTTCGTGCGCGTCGGGGGTGGGGTCGGGCAGCAGGAGGCCGTCCTGCATGTCGTAGTAGGGGTTGCCGGAGGCGATGTCGAGCCGGGCGGACAGCTCGTCGTCCGCGACTCCCTGGCGGGTGTAGGAGATGCAGGTGGTGACGAAGTGCTCGGGGGCCGCGTACTCGCGGACGATGTCCGCCTGCCACCCGATGAACTCGGTGACCTGCCGGGCCTGGAACTCCCGCCAGGCGACGTCGTACTGGGGCTGTTCGTTGCCGTCCGGGGTCCACAGGTCGGACCAGTCGGAGAGCCGGTGGGACCAGTAGACCAGCCCCCACTCGCGGTTGAGGGTCTCGACGTCGCCGTAGGTGGCGCGCAGGTGGTTCACGAACCGCTGGAAGACTCCGTGGTTGTGGAGGAGGTGCAGGCCCGGTTCGTTGTCGACCTGCCAGCCGATGACCGCGGGGTGGTCGGCGTAGCGGGCGACGATCTTCCGGATGATCCGCTCGGCGTGGAAGCGGAAGGCGGGGTGGGTGAAGTCCACTTCCTGCCGGGCGCCCCAGCCGATGCGCTCGCCGGTGCGCCGCTCGCCGGTGATCTCCGGGTACTGGCGGGCCAGCCACGGCGGCACCGCGTAGGTCGGGGTGCCGAGGATGACGGAGATGCCGCGCTCGTGGGCGCCGTCGAGGACCGGCCGGAGCCAGTCGAGGTCGAAACGGCCGTTCTCGGGCTCCCAGGTCGACCAGACCGACTCGCCGACGCGGATCACGGTGAAGTGCGCCTCCGCCATGAGGTCGAGGTCGGTCTTCAGCCGTTCGTCGGGCCGCAGGCCGGGGTCGTACGCGGGCGTGTACTCGTGGTAGTACGCGGCACCGAACAGGACGTGGGCGGGCAGGACCGCCATCGGTGAACCTCCGGGATCGAGGGGGGAGTTACTGCTTGACGCTGCCGGCGGCCAGGCCGCTCTGCCAGTAGCGCTGGAGTACGAGGAAGGCGATGACGAGCGGCACGATCGAGAGCAGGGAGCCGGTCACGACCAGCGGGAGCATGTCGCTGCTGGCTCCGGCTCCGCCGTTCTGCGCCTGGGCGGCCCAGGACGAGAGGCCGACCGTGATGGGGTACAGGTTCGGGTCGTTCAGCATGATCAGCGGCAGGAAGTAGTTGTTCCAGGTCGCCACGAGCGTGAAGAGCAGGACGGTCACCAGGCCGGGCGCCAGCAGTCTGAGGGCGATCCGGAAGAAGATCCGGGCCTCCCCCGCGCCGTCGATGCGGGCGGCCTCCAGGAGGCTGTCCGGCACGGCGTCGGCCGCGTACACCCGCATCAGGTACAGGCCGAAGGGGTTGACTAGCGACGGCAGGATGACCGCCCAAGGCGTGTTGACCAGGCCGGCCTTGGCGAACAGCAGGTAGGTCGGGATCGCCAGGGCGGTCGCCGGGACCATGATGGCGCCGAGGACGAGGTTGAAGGCGAACCGGTCGCCGCGGAAGCGGAACTTGGCGAAGCCGTACCCGGCGGCCGCCGCGAGCAGGGCGGCGCCGAGCGCGCTGACGACGGCGTACAGGACGGTGTTGAGCAGCCAGTGCACGAAGACGCCGTCGTCCTGGGTGAAGGTCGCCTGGATGTTCGTCAGGAGCTGCGGGGCGTGCGAGAACCACAGGCCGAAGCTGTCGAACAGGTCCTGGGTGCTCTTGGTCGAGGCGATCAGCAGCCAGCACAGCGGGAGGAGGAAGTAGGCGAGGGCCGCGAGCATGGCGATCGTCAGCGGGGTGCTGCGGCGCCGGGCGGCGGGCCGGTGGCGTACGGGTGCGGCCGGGGTCTGCGCGGTCACCGGTGGCGGCCGCAGGGTGGTCGTCATGCGGTCCTCCTGCGGTTCGCGGTCAGGAGCACGGCGTAGGAGGCGATGACGATGACCAGGCCCAGGAGCAAGGAGACCGTCGCCGCGTAGTTGAGCTGGTCGCCGGTGAACGCGAGGGAGTAGGCGTAGAGGTTGGCGGTGTAGGAGCTGCTGATGACGTCCGGCGCGATGGCCATCAGCAGTTTGGGCTCGTTGAAGAGCTGGAAGCTGCCGATCACCGAGAACAGCAGGGTGAGCAGCAACGCCGGGCGTAGCGCGGGGAGTTTGATCGACCGGGCGATCCGCCAGGCGCCCGCTCCGTCCATGGCGGCCGCCTCGTACAGGTCGTGCGGGATCGTCCGCAGGGCCGCGTACAGGATGATCATGTTGTAGCCGACGAACTCCCAGGTCACGATGTTCGACAGGCTGGCCGGCATCCAGCCGCCGCTGAGGAAGTCCGGGGCCGGCAGGCCGAGTTCCCGGCTCAGTTGGGCGAAGGGGCCGAAGTCGGGGCCGTAGAGGTAGCCCCACATCAGTGCGGCGACCACGCTCGGGACGGCGTACGGCACGAAGATGCCGAGCCGGATCACGCGGGCCAGGCGCAGCAGGCCGCTGTCGAGGGCGAGGGCGAACGCCAGGGCCAGCAGCAGCATCAGTGGGACCTGGAGGAGGAAGAACAGGGCAACCCGGCCGACGCCGTGCAGCAGCAGGGGGTCCTTGAGGGCGGTGGCGTAGTTGTCGAGGCCGACGAAGACCGTGCCGCCGACGAGGCGTTGCTGGAAGAGGCTGAGGTAGGCGGCGTAGAGGAGGGGTGCGAGGAAGA
This sequence comes from Streptomyces sp. NRRL B-24085, assembly GCF_001282115.1. GTDB lineage: Bacteria > Actinomycetota > Actinomycetes > Streptomycetales > Streptomycetaceae > Streptomyces. Next base: position 9,553 of record NZ_LJBR01000164.1, read on the forward strand.
GCAGCAGGAAGAGGACGAGGAAGGGGGCCACGAACAGGGGCCCGGCCCTCCTGGAGCGGTCGGCGGCCATCTCAGGCCCCCTTGACGGTGAAGCCCTGCTTCTTGGCGTACGTCGTCAGGCGCGACTGCCACTGACCGAGCGCGGTGACGGTGTCGGACCTGTCGGCGAGGGACTTGCCGACGGTCTCGGTCCAGTCGGTCGCCGCCTGGTCGAGGAACGGCGGCCACTGGAAGGAGGGCGAGACGGTCTCGCCGATGTCGGCGAAGACCTGGTTGACCTTCTGGCCGCCGTAGAAGGCGGGCGCCTCTCCGGTGAAATCCGGGTCCGTGAGCAGGGACTTGGTGGCCGGGAAGAAGAACTGCTCGGTGGCGAACATCCTCGCGCAGGCCGGGTCGCTGTTGAGGAACTGGGCGAACTGGGCCGCGGCGATCGGGTTCTTGGTGGAGCGCATGGCCGCGGTGGTGGAGCCGCCCCAGTTGCCGGAGGCGGGCTTGGCGGCGTCCCACTGCGGGAGCGGGGCCGCGCGCCAGTTGCCCGCGGTGGACTTGGCCGAGCCGGACAGGAAGGCCGGGCCCCAGGCGGCGGTGAGCCAGGTGGCGTACTTGCCCTTGTTGAAGCCGGCGTACCAGGCGTCGACGAAGTCGGGGTCGGTGCTGATGACGCCCTCCTTCGCGAGCCCGCCCCAGTAGTCGGCGAGCTTCCTGGAGACCGTGTCGTCGACGTCGATGGTGAGGGTGCTCTTGCGGGAGGTGGCGTAGGGCTTGGCGCCCGCCTGCCACAACAGGCCGTGCCAGGCGGCGGGTTCGTTGGCGGCGAGGTTGGTGAGGTAGACACCCGGGTCGGCCTTGTGGAGCTTGCGGGCCGCCTCGGCGAACTCGTCCCAGGTCGTCGGGACGTCGATGCCGTGCCTGTCGAAGATGTCCTTGCGGTACAGCATCCCCATGGGGCCGGTGTCCTGGGGGATCGCCCAGACCTCGCCGTCGGGGCCGCTGACCTGTCCCCAGGTCCAGTCGACGAACTTCTCCTTGAGCGCCGAGGCGCCGTACGGGCTCAGGTCGAGGAGGCTGTCGGTGACGGTGAAGGTGGGAACGGCCTGGTACTCGATCTGCGCCAGGTCCGGTGCGCCGCTGCCGGCCTTCAGCGCGGTGCGCAGCTTGGTGTAGTGCGTGACGCCCTGGCCGGCGTTGACGACCTTGACCTTGATCGCCGGGTACTTCTTCTCGAAGAGGGCGACCTCCTGCTGGATGTCCGGCACCCAGGTCCAGAAGGTCAGGTGGGTCGGGGTCCGCATCGCCTTGTCGATGTCGGCCTGACCGACCGGCTCGGCTGAGCCGGAGGAACCGCCCGGGTCACCGCCGCTGCAGGCGGTGAGCGCGGCACTGAGGGAGAGCGCTCCGGTCGCGGCGAGGAACCGCCGGCGGCTCGTGGCGGACGTGGGGACGAAGGATCGGGGCATGGTGAACTCCCGCCGAGGGGCATAGGGACGGCACGCCTGGCGAGGGCGCGTCGTGAGGGTGGGAAAGGAAGGAAGGGGTGGTGCGGCGTCGGCGTCGTCACCGGGTTCCGGTGGGCGGCGCGGGGCCGGGACCGGCACGCTCGGGTTGTCCCGCGCGGCGGAAGTCCACGGTCGTGGAGGGCGGTTCGGGAGCGGTGAACTCGGCTCGGTCTCCCCTCCCGGCCCCGCGAGGCTGCCTGCGGTGGCCGGGACGTGCGGGTCAGTCGGTGGTGGCCGGGGGCGCGTGCGCGGAGTCGCGGGAGCCTGCGGCCGGACCCGGTCCGCCCGTCGGCGGGGGTGCCGTGGAGGCGCGTACGACGAGTTCGACCGGTGGGTCGCCCGCCGGTGCCGGCTCGGCGTCCGGTTTCTCGATGGCCTGCACCAGGAGCCGGAGTCCTTCCCGGGCCACGGCGTCGAAGGGCTGGCGGACGGTGGTCAGCGGCGGGGTGACATAGGCGGAGACGGGGATGTCGTCGAAGCCGACGACGCTGACGTCCTCCGGCACGCGCAGGCCCGCCTCCAGCAGAGCCCGGATCAGGCCGACGGCCATGTCGTCGTTGGCGGCGAACACCGCGGTGACGTCGCCGGCGGCGGCGAGTTCACGGCCCGCCGTGTAGCCGGACGAGGCCGACCAGTCGCCCTCGATGACGGCGGGCTGCTCCCGGCCGCGTGCCGCGAGCGCCGCGCGCCAGCCCTGGAGACGGTCCCGGGCGGCGAACCACCGCTGCGGGCCGGCCAGGTGATGGACCGTCACATGTCCGAGGTCCAGCAGGTGTTCGGTGGCCGCCCGGGCCAGCGACTCGGCGCCGACGCCCGCGGCCACGGCCCGTGGGCCACCGAAGGCGGCCGGCGCCCCGAGGACCAGGACGGGGACGTCGACGCTGAGCGCCGCCGAGCCCTCGTCGATCGGCTCGGAGACGACGATGCCGTCCACGCCCTGTTCGAGGAGCGACTCCACGGCGCCGGCGACGCCCGCCGGATCGCCCTCCAGCGTGTTGACGACCCGGAGCGCGTACCCCGCGTCCCGGGCGGCCCGCTCGACGCCGATGAGCAGGGAGGCGGGGCCGTACAGGGCGGTGCCGAGGGTGACGACGCCGATCGAACGGGTGCGCCCGGAGGCCAGGGCCCGGGCCGCGCCGTTGAGCCGGTACCCGAGCTCCTCCGCGGCCCGGAGAACCCGCCCGCGGACCTCCTCGGAGACGTACCGCTCGCCGTTGAAGACCCGGGACACCGTCTTCTGGGACACACCGGCCAGCCGCGCCACGTCCACGGCGCGCGGTGCGCCAGGGCCACTGCCCTGTCCTGCGACTGGCGTCATTGCTGTCTCCCGGTGTCCGGCGGCTCAGATCCTAGCCAGAGCGGTCCGTCGAGGGCCTGTCCGCCCTTTCTGACTGCGCTGTCATGACTGCGCAGTCATATCTACGCAGTCGGTCCGGGCGTGTCAAGAGTTCGCGCAGGATCGGCAGGGCGAGGCGGCGGGCGCGCACACGCGGGAGGTCGCTCCGCGGACCGGTGCGGCCGGTGGAGCGATGTCGGCGAGGACGGAGGATCAGGCGCTCACGCGGTCCCGCCCAGCCCGAGCAGTACGGCGGTGTCGGGACGCGGCAGACCGACGGTCAGCTCTCCCTCGGCCGGGTCCCACTCGGCCGTGGCGTCGGCCGTCGTGGGCTGGAGCACCTCCGGGCGCAGGTCGACGCCCCGCAGATGGGGAAGGGTGAGCGTGCGGCTCGCCGGGGCGCCGGGCCGCTCGCGCCGCCACACCGTGACGTACGTGGAGCCGTGCCCGCGCAGGCCGTGGGCGATCCAGGCGTCGTCCCAGCCCGGCAGGCCCAGCGGCCAGAAGGGGCGGGCTTCGGCGATCGCCGGCCGGATGTCCTTGTAGACGCGGATCGCCGACCGGACGAGGTCGAACTGCTCGTCGTCCATGCGGTCGAGGAAGCCGGAGAGGTGGATCCGGCCCAGCAGTGCGCCGGTGAGGGTGAAGGCGATCCGGTCGGTGGTGTGGTCGGGCTGGGGGTAGGCCCACACCGCGGCCTGTTCGGGGGTGACGGCGGTGGCGGCGGCCGCGGCGACGGGCGGGTAACGCAGGGGGTCCTGCTGGTCGCTGGTGGACTGGAGCTGGGCGACGGAGAGTTGGGCGTAGTCCATGCGCAGGCCGCCGGAGCCGCAGTTCTCCAGGACCAGGCCGGGGTGCCGGTCGAGGAGGCCGGACAGCCAGTCGAGGTGGGCGCGGTGATGGCCGAGCAGTCCGGCGCCGGGGCTCTCCGGGCCGTGCTCCGTGCCGGGTCCGCTGTTGATGTTGTAGTCGAGCTTGAGGTACCCGACGCCCCACTCGCCGACCAGCCGGTCCACCACCGCGTCCAGGTGGGCCCGGGCGGCGGGGTGGCGCAGGTCCAGGTGGTGGCGTCCGTGTTCCGTCACGCGCAGGCCGCCGCGCCGGAAGAAGGCCTCGGGCGGCAGGCTGCGGGCCAAAGGGCTGCGCACGCCCACCACTTCGGGCTCCAGCCACAGGCCGGGGACCATGCCGTGGCCCCGGATCGCGTCCAGCACCTCGTGGATGCCGCCGGGGAACCGCCCCCGGGCGGGTTCCCACGCCCCGACTGCGTCCCACCAGCCCTGGGCGTCGTCGTCGTACCATCCCGCGTCGATGACGAAGACCTCGGCGCCCGCCCTCGCCGCCGCCGCTACCAGCGGCAGGAGTTTGCCGGTGGTCGGGTCGCCCATGAGGGTGTTCATGTAGTCGTTGTAGATCACCGGCAGGGCGCGGCGGTCGGGGTGGTCGCGGCGGAACCGCCTGCGGTGGTCGGTGAGTTCACCGAAGGCGGTGTCGAGGCCGCCGGTGCCGCCGCGGACGAGGACCGCGGGTACGGTGACGAACTCCTTGCCGGGCGCGAGGGTGTGCCACCACTGGTGGTGGGCGTCGTCGGGGCCGAACAGGGCGGCGTAGGCGGCGCCTTCGCGTTCGCCGGTCTCGAAGCGCCAGCCCGCGCTGGACTCGATCTGCCACAGCCAGGTCCGCCCGGAACGGTCGGTGAGCGCGCCCATCGGCAGGTGGCGGCCGGTGGACCAGCTCCCCTGCGAGTGGCGCTCGAAGCAGCCGCGTCCCTCGTGACCGTGTGCGAACCGGCTCAGCGGGGCGATGTGCTCCCGGAAGGGGGCCTCGCGCCAGCGGCATTCGGCGAGCCAGTCGTTGTCCGCCCAGTGCAGAGTCAGTCCGTCGACGCCGCCGTCGGGGTCGGTGATGCCGCCGAGGGTCAGGGTGCTCACGCTCTCCAGCCGCAGCGGCGCCACCCCCTCGTTGACCAGACGCACCCGCGAGCGCAGGGCACCGGCGCCCGCCACCGTCTCCAGGAGCACCTCCGCCGCCAGGCCCGTCTCCGGGTCCGCCAGCCGGATCGTGGTGCGCTCACGGTCTCCGTCCCGGACCGTCCCGTGGTCGCGGTAGGCCAGTCGGTCGCCGATCGCCGTCTCGATGAAGCGCTCCCCCGACCACAGGCGTCCGTGCCCGGTGGCGGTGACCTCGACCAACGGCACCAGGGTGGCCCATTCCTGGCCGGGCGTGCCCAGCCGGACCGATCCGGAGGCACCCAGGACGGCGTGCAGCCCGAGCCCCGGATGCGACCAGAGCGGTGATCCTCCGAGCGGGCCGGCGGCTGCGGTCAACGCGGTTCCCCTTCCGGGACGGCTGGTGTGCCGGACGGGCACGAGGTGACCGTTCATGATCCTCACACGCCCGTGACCGGTCGTACAAGCACCAGCCGTTCCGCTGCCGCCGCACCGGGAGCCGGCTCTTGACCGGGGGTGGCCAGAGCCGGGACCATGTTGCGTATCAGTCGCACTGTTGCGTATCGCGCAGCCTTCGGGAGGACTCAGTGTCTCTTCGACCGCACTCCGACCGCGAGTTCGTCCTCACCCTGTCCTGCCCCGACCGCTCGGGCCTGGTCCACGCCGTCACCGGCTTCCTGGTCCGGCACTCGGGGAACATCCAGGAGAGCCAGCAGTTCGACGACCGGCTCCAGGACCGCTTCTTCATGCGCGTCCACTTCGACGTCTCGGACCCGGGCACCGGTCTGGAGGAGCTGCGGTCCGGCTTCGCACCGGTCGCCGAGGCGTACCGGATCACCTGGCAGCTGCGGAACGCGACCACCCCGACCCGCACCCTGATCATGGTGTCGAAGTACGGCCACTGCCTGAACGACCTGCTCTTCCGGCAGCGCACCGGCGCACTCGGCATCGAGGTGCCGGCGATCGTCTCCAACCACCGGGACTTCGCCCCGCTCGCGGAGAGCTACGGCATCCCCTTCCACCACGTGCCGGTGACCCCGGAGACCAAGGCGGACGCGGAGGCGCGCCTGCTCGACCTGGTCGACCGGCTGGACATCGACCTCGTGGTCCTCGCCCGCTACATGCAGATCCTGTCGAACGACCTGTGCAAGCAGCTCGAGGGCCGGGCGATCAACATCCACCACTCGTTCCTGCCGAGCTTCAAGGGCGCCCGGCCCTATGTCCAGGCGCACGAACGGGGCGTGAAGCTCGTCGGGGCCACCGCCCACTACGTCACCCCGGACCTCGACGAGGGGCCCATCATCGAGCAGGACGTGATCCGCGTGAACCACGCCCAGAGCGCCGGGAGTCTGGTCACCCTGGGCCGTGACGTCGAGGCGCAGGTCCTGGCCCGGGCCGTGGAGTGGCACAGCCAGAGCCGGGTGATGATCAACGGCCGTCGCACGGTGGTCTTCCGCTGACCGGCGCCGATTCGTTCGCATAGGGTTCCGCCATGAGCAGCTACGGCACCGAGTCCGGGGGCGCTTCCGGCGGCGGGGTGCAGTCCGTCGACCGGGCCGTCACCGTGCTGGAGATCCTCGCGCAGCGCGGCGAGGCAGGGGTGAGTGAGGTCGCCGAGGCGATCGACGTCCACAAGTCCACCGCGTTCCGTCTGCTCGGCGCGCTGGAGGCGCACGGGATGGTCGAGCAGGAGGGCGAGCGCGGGAAGTACCGCCTCGGCTTCGGCATCGTGCGGCTGGCCGGCGCGGTCACCGGGCGCATCGACGTCACCAGGCACGGGCGCGGGATCTGCGAGCGCCTCGCCGACAAGTTGGGCGAGACGATGAACATCGCGGTCCTGGAGTCCCACCATGTGATCAATCTCGACCAGGTGCGCGGCCGGTCCGCCATCACCGCGCAGAACTGGGTCGGCCGGCTGACGCCGATGCACTGCACGTCGAGCGGCAAGGTCCTGCTCGCCCATCTCCCGGACGGCCGCCGGGAGGAACTCGTCGCGGCGGCCGGACTGGAACGGATGACGGCACGCACGCTGACCTCCCGGCAGGAACTGGAGGCCGAGCTGACCCGGGTCCGCGAGCAGGGTTACGCGATGACGGTGGAGGAGTACGAGGAGGGCCTCAACGCCATGGCGGCGCCGGTGCGTTCCCGTGACGGCAAGGTCGTCGCCGCCCTCACCGCCTCGGGTCCCGCCTTCCGGCTCACCGAGGAGCGGATGCACGAACTGGCACCCGTGCTGGTGGAGGGCGCCGACGAACTCAGCCGCCGACTGGGCCACTTGGGCTGACGGTCGGCCCGCGCCGCGCTGCCGCTCAGCCCCGGAGACGGGACATCGCCGGGTCGAACAGCGGCTCCTCGGCCACGACCGCCTCCACCCGCTGGTCGAAGTAACCGATGTGCAGCACCCGCCCGGTCACCGCGAGCTCCGCCGGCAGCCAGGCGTAGGCGATGCCCTTGCCGATCGTGTGGCCGAAGGCGGCGCTGGTGACGTAGCCGACCGCGCGCCGCCCGTCGTACACCGGCTCCTTGCCCATGACGACGGACCGCGGGTCCTCGATGGTCAGGCAGGTCAACTTCCGCCGCACGTCGGCCCGGCGGCGTTCCAGCGCCGCCTTCCCGACGAAGTCCTCCTTGTCGGCCCTGACCGCGAAGCCGACGCCGGCCTCGTAGGGGTCGTGCTCGTAGGTCATGTCGGTGCCGAAGGAGCGGTAACCCTTCTCCAGGCGGAGGCTGTTGAAGGCGCCCCGGCCTGCCGCGATCCCGCCCAGCGGCTTCGCCGCCCGCCACAGGGTGTCCCACAGCTTCAGGCCCAGGTCGGCCGTGGTGTACAGCTCCCAGCCGAGCTCGCCGACGTACGACAGGCGCATGGCGGTCACCGGGACGGACCCGATGTGGGCCCGCCTGGCGCGGAAGTACTTCAGGCCCGTCGCCGAGAAGTCCTCGTCCGTGAGCGGCTGGAGGACGTCCCGGGCGAGCGGTCCCCACAGGCCGATGCAGCAGGTGCCGGGGGTGATGTCACGGACCTGGACGGTGCCGTCGGCGGGGAGGTGGCGGGTGAACCAGTCGAGGTCGAGGTTGCCGTTGGCGCCGACCTGGAAGACGTCGGGGGCGAGCCGGGCGACGGTGATGTCGCTGCGGATGCCGCCGTCGTGGTCGAGCAGCAGGGTGTACGTCACCGAGCCGACGGACTTGGCGACCTTGCCGGTGCACAGCCGCTCCAGGAAGTCGGCGGCGCCCCGGCCGCTCACCTCCAGGCGCTTGAGGGCCGTCATGTCGTACATCGCGACGGTCTCGCGGGTGGTCTGGGCCTCGGCACCGACGACGGGCGACCAGTACCGGGCGGCCCAGTCGTTGGGCGTGACGATCGAACGGCCCTCCACCAAGCCCGCGTTGGCCTCGTACCAGTGCGGCCGCTCCCAGCCGTTCGCCTCCAGGAAGAAGGCGCCGAGCTCCTGCTGGCGGGAGTGGAAGGGGCTGGTGCGGATCGGGCGCGGGTCCCCGGACGGCTCCAGCGGATGGAGGATGTCGTAGACCTCGACGAAGTTGCGGCAGTCGCGGGCCAGGACGTACTCCGGGGAGAGCTGGTGCGGTTCGAAGCGGTTGACGTCGCACTCGTGGAGGTCGAAGGAGGAGCAGTGGCCGTCCACGAGCCATTCGGCGACCGCCCGTCCGACGCCTGCGGAGTGGGTGACCCAGACGGCCTCGGCGACCCAGAAGCCCTTGACGTCCGGGGACTCGCCGAGCAGGGGCAGGCCGTCGGTGGTGAAGGAGAACAGGCCGTTGATGCCCTCCTCGACCTTGGCGTCCTTCGTCGCGGGCAGCAGGGACTGCGTCTCGGTCCAGGCGTCCGCGAAGTCGTCCTCGGTGAACTTGAGGACCGAGGGCATCGCGTCGGCCTCGTCGACGGAGAGGATCTCGTCGGCGGTGACCGGCATGGGGCGGTGGCCGTAGTAGCCGATGCCGAGGGTGTCGTGGCGGTCGCGGTAGTAGAGGTCCGCGTCCTGGTGGCGCAGGATCGGGCGCACCGCCTCCTCGGTCTGCCCCGCGAGTGCCGGGACCGGACCGGTCCAGGCGAGCTGGTGGGCGAGCGGGGTCAGCGGGAGGTTCATACCGACCATGCGGGCGATCCTCGGGCCCCAGATGCCGGCGCAGCACACGACGATGTCGGCTTCCAGGTCGCCCCGGTCGGTGCGGACGCCCGTCACCTCGCCGTCGGCCTGGAGGACGTCCAGGACCTCGTGGCGGGCCAGGAAGGTCACGCCGCGTTCGGTGGCCCGGCGGATCTGCGCCTCGACGGCGAGGACGGCCTTGGCGAGGCCGTCGGTGGGGATGTGCAGGCCGGCGAGGACTCGTTCGCGGCTGACCAGGGGGTGCTTGTCGACGCACTCGTCGGCGGTCAGGATCCGCGACTCGACACCCCAGGCGGTGAGCCAGCCGTGCCGGCGGTGGAGTTCGGTGACGCGCTCCGGGGTGGTCGCCACCTCCAGGCCGCCGACCTGGAGGAAGCAGGGCTGTCCGTCGACGTCCAGGGAGGAGAGCTTCTCGACGGTGTAGCGGGCCAGCTCGGTCATGGTCTTGGAGGGGTTGGCCTGGAAGACCAGGCCGGGGGCGTGCGACGACGACCCTCCGGTGGCAGGGAGCGGTCCCTGGTCGACCACGGTCACCCGGGTCCAGCCTCGCGCGGAGATCTCGTCGGCGAGGGCCGCCCCGACGACGCCCGCTCCGATGATGACCACTCGGGGTCCCGCCATCGCCGCACCTCCGGTAAGTTGCTTTTTACGCAACATGATTCAGGCTGCGCAACTCAATGTGCCCGCCGTGCCGGTGGGTGTCAAGAGCTCCCGTGACGTCGGAGAACGTCCCGCGACAACCCCGGAAAACGGCGGGGCCCGGTGGGCGGCACGCGCGCGCGTGCCGCCCACCGGGCCTCCTGGACAGGGTTACTTGATCCAGGCGTCGACCTTGCCGCGGTTGGCGTCGACCCACTTCTTCGCCGCCGCCTCCGGCGTCATCTTGTCCACCGCGATGTACTTGGCCACGGTGTTCTGGTCGTCGTTGGTCCAGTTGAACTTCTTCACCAGGTCGTAGGCGGGGCTGCCCGACTTGGCGAACCTGGCGCTGACGATCTTGTCGAGGTCGTAGACGGGGTAGTCGCAGGCGACCTTGGCCGGGTCGGCGTCGCAGCCCGACTTGTACGCGGGCAGGTCGACCTTGACCAGCGGCACCTCGGAGAGGAACCACTGCGGCTCGTAGAAGTAGCCGATCACCCACTCCTTGTTCTTCTCGGCGTTGCGGTACGCCTGGATCAGCGCGGTCTCGCTGCCCGCGTACACCACCTTGAAGTCCAGCTTCAGGTTCTTCACCAGGGCCTCGTCGTTGGTGACGTACGACGGGTCGCCGTCCAGGAGCTGGCCCTTGCCGCCGGACTCCGAGGTCTTGAACTTCGCGGCGTACTTGTTGAGGTTCTTCCAGTCCGTGATGTCCGGGTGGGCCTTGGCCAGCCACGGCGGCACGTACCAGCCGATGATGCCCTTGTTGCCGGTGGAGCCGGCCTCCACGGCGGTCTTCTGCTGGGTGATGTACTTCTTCTTCAGGTCGTCGTGGCCCCAGTTCTCCAGGACGGTGTCGACCTCGCCGGTGCCGAAGCCCTGCCAGGCGATCTCCTCCTTGAGGTCCTTCTTGGTCACCTTGCACTTCAGGTCGTGCTCGGCGACGTACGCGACGACCGCCGCGTCCGCCTCGTAGCCCACCCACGGGTTGACCGCGAGGTTGAAGGTGCCGCACTTGCCGGAGCCGCCCGAACCGCCGGCCTCCGAGGAGTCGCCGACCTTCGCGCCGCCGCAGGCCGTGAGGGTGAGGCCGAGGACGGCCAGGCCGGCCGCGCCGGCTCGCCAGTGTCTTGCCATCGTGTGGTGCTCCTTAATCGTGCGCCGATACGGCGTTCATGCGCTGGTGCGGCGAGCCGCGGCCTGGGTGATCCGGTCGAACATGACGCCGAGCAGGACGATGGCGAGTCCGGCCGCCAGGCCCTTGCCGTAGAGCTGTCCCTGCGAGAACCCGGCGACCACGTCGTAGCCGAGGGCGCCCGCACCCACGAGGCCGCCGACGACCACCATCGACAGCACGTAGATCAGGCCCTGGTTGGTCGCGAGCGTCAGCGCGCCGCGGGCCATCGGCAGTTGGACCTTGGTGATGATCTGCCAGGTGCTGCACCCGGCGGAGGTGGCCGCCTCGACGGTGGTCGCGGGCACGGTCCGCACCCCGTCCGCGATGATCTTGATGGCGACCGGTGCCGCGTAGACGATCGCGGCGACGATGGCCGTGAACCGGGTCGCGCCGAACAGCGCGAGGAACGGCACGAGATAGACAAAGGGCGGCATGACCTGGGCCGCGTCGAGGGTGGGCCGGACCAGCCGGTCCACCAGCGCGCTGCGCCCCATCCACACCCCGACCACCACGCCGAGGAGCATGACCAGCACGGTCGCCACGAGGGTCGAGGCCAGGGTCGTCATCCCGTCCGACCACACGCCGGTGGCGACCAGCAGGCCCACGCACACGGCGGTGGTGATCCCGGCCCGCCGTCCGCCGAGGACCACGGCGATCCCGAGCAGGGCCGCGCCCACGAGCCACCACGGGGAGTCGGTGAGCAGCGTCTGGAACGGGTTGAGCAGTCCGTCGGTGATGACGTCACGGAAGCCGTTGGTGAGCCCGGACAGGTTGTCCTGCGCCCAGGTGGTCACGTCGTCGGCGGCCTTGGCGATGGTGCTGCCGGTGCTTCCGTCGCCGGGGAACTCGGCCGCCCACACGTAGGTGTGCGAGAGGTAGACGAGTACCGCCGCCACCGCTCCCCCGGCGACGAGCAGGTGCCGGCGCCACTTGAGCAGCGGGCCGCCGGACCGCCGGGCCGCCTCCGCGCGTCCGCTCGCCGCGGTGGTGACCCGGTCCAGGACGATCGCCATGACGACGATGGCGAGGCCCGCGTTGAAGGCCGTGCCGACGTCGAGGGACTGGAGGGCCTGGACGACGGTCTTGCCGAGGCCGGGCGCGTCGATCAGGGCCGCGATGGTCACCATGGCCAGGGCGGCCATGATGGTCTGGTTGACGCCCATCACCACGGTCCGCCCGGACATCGGCAGCAGGACCTTGAGCAGCGTCTGCCGTCGGGTGGCGCCCAGGGAGTCGGCCGCCTCGACCGTCGTCGCGGGCACGGAGCGGATGGCGTGCGCGGTGATGCGGATGGCCGGGGGCGCCGCGTAGATGACGGTGGCGATGGTGGCGGAGGCCCCGCCGATGAGGAAGAACAGGGTCAGGGGTGCCAGGTAGACGAAGGTCGGCATCGTCTGCATGAAGTCCAGGAACGGGGTGACGATCCGGTTGACCCGCTCGGACAGGCCCGCCCACACGCCCAGCGGGAGGGCGAACAGCAGCGCCACCAGGACCGCGGACAGGGTCAGCGCCAGGGTGTCCATGCTCTCCTGCCACAGACCCTGGAGCCCGAGGAAGGTGAAGCCGGCCACGGCCAGCAGCGCGACCCGCCAGTTGGCGACCGCCCAGGAGACGTAGCCGGCCAGCCCGACGACCCCGAGCCAGCCGATCTGCGGGAGCGGGCGGTCGCCGGACGGCTGGGAGATCAGGTCCTGCACGAAGGTCACCAGGTTGTCGATGACCAGCCGGATCTCGTTGAAGAAGTACAGGAACAGCGGGTTGGAGTTGCGGTTGGCGCCGATGGAGTCGTTGACGTCGTTGAGCCGGTGGTGCAGTTCGGTGAGATCGGCCGCGGCGAGCGACAGGGTCTGCTTCCCGCGCAGGACGAGGAAGAGGACGAGCCAGACGACCAGGACGGCGCCGACCACCATGGACCGGCTGATCCTGCGGACCGGAGCGGCGGGTGGCGGCGGGGCCTGCTCGGCCTCCCCCGACGTCTCGGGTTTCTCCATGGCGACGGTCATCAGGCGTCGCCTTCCTGCCCGGCGACCACCGCGAGGATCTCCTCGTCGCCGACGATGCCGAGCAGTTCGCCGTTCTCGACGACCTTGACGGGCTTCTCTGCCGCGAGCACCGCCCGGGTGGCCTCCTTCACCACCACGTCCGGGCCCAACTCGGGGCCGTCCAGGGGGTCTTCGGGGGTGGCCGGGCGCATGATCCAGCGCAGGGTCAGCACGTCGCCGCGCGGCACGTCCTTGACGAAGTCGCGCACGTAGTCGTCGGCGGGGGCGCCGACCAGTTCGTCGCCGGTGCCGCACTGGACCGTCTTTCCGTCCCGCATGATGAGGATGCGGTCGCCGAGCTTCAGTGCCTCGGAGAGGTCGTGGGTGATGAACACCATGGTCTTGCCGACCTCGTGGTGCAGCCGGATGACCTCGTTCTGCATGTCACGGCGGATCAGCGGGTCGAGCGCCGAGAAGGGCTCGTCGAAGAGGAGGACGTCCGGATCGCCGGCCAACGCCCTTGCCAGCCCCACGCGTTGCTGCATGCCGCCGGAGAGCTGGTCCGGGTAGGAGTTCTCGTAGCCCGCGAGGCCGACGAGTTCGACCACCTCCAGCGCCCGCCTGGTGCGCTCGGTCCGGCCCGTGCCGCGGATCTCCAGTCCGAACGCCACGTTGTCGACGACGCGGCGGTGGGGCAGCAGACCGAAGTGCTGGAAGACCATGGAGAACTTGCTGCGCCGCAGTTCCCGCAGCCGCTTCTCGTCGGCGTCCCGGATGTCCTCGCCCTCGAAGACGATCTCGCCGGCGGTGGGCTCGATCAGCCGGGTGAGGCAGCGCACCAGGGTGGACTTGCCGGAGCCGGAGAGTCCCATGACGACGAAGACCTCGCCGGGCGCGACGTCGAAGCTCACGTCGCGCACGGCGGCGGTGCAGCCGGCGCGGTCCATGAGTTCGCGGCGGGTGAGGCCGCGCAGCTCCTCGGAGTCCGGTACCTGGTCCGCCTGCGGCCCGAACACCTTCCACAGCCCGCGTACGGATATGACGGGCGTGGGGGCCGCGTCCTCGGGGGTGCCGCGGCGCGGCGGCACCTCGGTCTGGGTTGGGGTCATGGTCGACCTCTTCTCGGCGTTCAGCCGCGGAACCAGTGCTGCGGCCGGGGTTGGATGTTCTGCCAGATGTGCTTGGGCTCGCGGTACTCGTCGAGGCCGGTCGGTCCCAGTTCCCGGCCCACTCCGGAGTGTCCGAAGCCACCCCACTCGGCCTGCGGCACATAGGGGTGGTAGTCGTTGATCCACACCGTGCCGTGCCGCAGCCGGCGCGCGACCCGCTGGGCCTTGCCGGCGTCCTGCGTCCAGACCGCCCCGGCGAGCCCGTACTCGGTGTCGTTGGCGATGCGCACGGCGTCGTCCTCATCGGTGAAGCGCTCCACGGTGAGCACCGGCCCGAAGGACTCCTCGTGCACCACCCGCATGTCCTGCCGGCACTCGTCGAGCACGGTGGGCGGGTAGTAGTGGCCGTGCGCGAGGTCCGGGTCGGCGGGCCGTTCGCCGCCGCAGCGCAGGACGGCACCCTCCTCCAGACCGGCCGCGACATACGCCTCGACCTTCGCCAGGTGCCGCGCGGAGATCAGTGCCCCGGTCTCGGCCTCGGGGTCGAAGGGGCCGCCGAGGCGGATCCGCCGGGCGCGGCGGACCACCTCGTCGACGAAGCGGTCGTGCAGGCGGTCCTCGACGATCAGCCGGGCGCCGGCCGAGCAGACCTGCCCGGAGTGCAGGAAGACGGCCGTGAGCGCGAAGTCCACGGCCGTCTCGAAGTCGGCGTCGGCGAAGACGACGTTGGGGTTCTTGCCGCCGAGTTCCAGGGCGACCTTCTTCACGGTCGCGGCGGCGGTCGCCATGATCCGTTTGCCGGTCTCCACGCCCCCGGTGAAGGAGACCATGTCGACGCGGGGGTCCTCGGCGAGCGGCGCCCCCACCTCCGGACCGGTGCCGAGGACGAGGTTCGCCGCGCCGGCGGGGAGTCCGGCCTCCTCCAGTGCCTTCATCAGCAGGACGGAGGTCGAGGGGGTCAGTTCGCTGGGCTTGAGGACGATCGTGTTGCCGGCCAGAAGGGCCGGGGCGACTTTCCAACTCGCTTGCAGCAGAGGGTAGTTCCAGGGTGTGATCAGTGCGCAGACCCCGATCGGCTCGTGGACCACACGACTGACGGCGTCGTCCCGTCCGGTGTCGATCACGCGGCCGGCGTCGGTGCCGCCGAGCCCGCCGTAGTAGCGGAGACAGGAGACGACGTCGGCGATGTCGTACTCGCTCTCCACCAGCCGCTTGCCGGTGTCCAGCGACTCGGCCCGGGCGAACTCCTTGGCGTCGCGCTCGATCAGGTCGGCGGTGCGCAGCAGCAGGGCGCCCCGCTCCCGCTCGGGGGTGTGCGGCCAGGGCCCTTCGTCGAAGGCCCGGCGGGCGGCCGCGACGGCGGGCTCGGTGTCGGGGCGCGTCGCCTCGGACACGGTGGCGGAGAGCGTGCCGTCGGCGGGACACCGGATCTCCCGGCGCCCTCCGGCCACCGGCTCCCGCCATTCACCGTCCACGTACAGGTCTGCCACGTCGGGAGCCCTTCGAGCGATTTCGTTGCGCATGGCGCATCGCATTGCTTGTGGTGGAACACTCTGGAGAATGCGGCAATCCACGTCAAGGGGTTGGGGGATGACGGTTTGGGCACGCGGACGCCTTGTGCGCGAGGGGGGCCCGGCGGGTTTCCGGCACAAGCGTCCGCGTGCGAAATCCGTGTTACCCGGCCTGCGTACGGGCGTCCCGGTGCCGGTAGTACACGGCCTCGGAGGGCTCGAGCGGCTGGTTGCCGAGGATGAGGTCGGCCGCCTTCTCCGCGATCATCATGACCGGCGCGTAGATGTTGCCGTTGGTGACGTAGGGCATCACCGACGCGTCGACGACCCGCAGGCCCTCGACCCCGTGCACCCGCATGTCGGCGGGGTTCACCACGGCCGTCTCGTCGGTGCCCATCCGGCAGGTGCAGGAGGGGTGCAGGGCGGTCTCGCCGTCCTTGGCGACCCAGGCGAGGATCTCCTCGTCGGTCGCGACGGACGGGCCGGGCGAGATCTCCCCGTCGTTGTAGGGAGCCAGGGCCGGCTGGTTGAGCAGCCTGCGGGCGACGCGGACCGCCTCGACCCACTCGCGGCGGTCCTGCGCGGTGGACAGGTAGTTGAAGCGCAGTGCCGGGTGCTCCTCCGGGTCCCGGCTCCTGATCTTCACGGAGCCGCGGGCGTCCGAGTACATGGGCCCCACGTGCACCTGGTAGCCGTGGCCGCCGGCGGGCACGGAGCCGTCGTAGCGGACCGCGACCGGCAGGAAGTGGAACATCAGGTTGGGGTAGTCCACGTCGTCGTTGCTGCGGCAGAACCCGCCCGCCTCGAAGTGGTTGGTGGCGGCCGGGCCCGTGCGGAACAGCCATTGCAGGCCGATGAAGGGGGCGCGCCATTTCGCGAGGTACGGCTGCACGGAGACGGGCTGCTTGCAGGCGTACTGGATGTACACCTCCAGGTGGTCCTGGAGGTTCTCGCCGACGCCCGGCAGGTCGTGGACGACGTCGATGCCCAGGGCCCGCAGTTCCTCGGCGTTGCCGATGCCGGACAGCTGGAGCAGCTGCGGGGAGTTGATCGCGCCGCCGCACAGGATCACCTCCGCCGCGCGCACCTGCCGCGGCGCCCCGCGGCCGTGCCGGTACTCGACGCCGACGGCCCGCTTGCCCTCGAACAGGACGCGGGTGACGAGGGCGCGGGTGGTGACCGTGAGGTTGGGCCGCTTCCTGGCCGGCTTCAGATAGGCCTTGGAGGCGGACAGCCTGCGGCCGCGATGGACGTTGCGGTCGAACTTGGCGAAGCCTTCCTGCCGGTAGCCGTTGACGTCGTCGGTCGGCGCGTACCCCGCCTCCTCGGTGGCCTTGAGGAAGGCGTCGAAGAGCGGGTTGGTGGCCGGGCCCCGCTCCAGGACGAGCGGGCCGTCGTGACCGCGGAACTCGTCGTCCGGGTCGGCCGCGAGACAGTTCTCCATGCGCTTGAAGTACGGCAGACAGTGCGCGTAGTCCCAGGTCTCCATGCCGGGATCGGCGGCCCAGCGCTCGTAGTCCATGGGGTTGCCGCGCTGGAAGATCATGCCGTTGATGCTGCTGGAGCCGCCCAGCACCTTGCCGCGGGCGTGGTAGACGCGGCGCCCGCCCATGTGCGGTTCGGGCTCGGACTCGTACTTCCAGTCGTAGAAGCGGCTGCCGATCGGGTAGGTCAGCGCCGCGGGCATGTGGATGAAGACGTCCCACGGGTAGTCCGGCCGGCCCGCCTCCAGGACCAGCACCCGGTTGCCCGGGTCGGCGGAGAGCCGGTTGGCCAGTGCGCTGCCGGCCGATCCACCACCGACGATGACGAAGTCGTACTGCTGAGGAGCCATGGTGCCTCGTCTCGCTCGCGCCGTCGATACGCGCGGCATGCTAGTACGGGTATCGCAATACGCACCAGGTTGCGAAGCGCGCAACTTCCACGACACATGCACGGGGTCCGCGAAACAGACTCACGTCCTTGTTGTTTACCCGCCGTATAGTTGCGTTGTGAGCAACTACAACCCGGATAACGAAACGACAGGGTCGTCGAGCGGCGGAGTGCAGTCCGTCGACCGGGCCATTCACGTCATGGAGATCCTGGCCCAGCGCGGCGAGGCCGGGGTCAGCGAGGTGGCCGCCGAGATCGACGTCCACAAGTCCACGGCGTTCCGGCTCCTCGGCGCCCTGGAAGCGCGCGGCCTGGTGGAACAGGCGGGTGAGCGCGGCAAGTACCGGCTCGGTTTCGGCATCGTGCGCCTGGCCGGCGCGGTCACCGGACGCATCGACATCACCCAGCAGAGCCGTCCGGTCTGCGAGGACCTCGCCGAGGAGATCGGCGAGACGGTGAACCTCGCCGTGCTGCAGGAGCGGTACGCGGTCAACCTCTACCAGGTGCGCGGCCCGGGTGCCGTCACCGCGCAGAACTGGGTCGGACAGCTCACCCCGCTGCACGCCACGTCGAGCGGCAAGATCCTGCTGGCCCACCTGCCCGCCGAGGAGCGCTCCGCGCTGCTGACCGAGACGGGCCTGAAGAAGGTCACCCCGCGCACCATCACCGCGAAGACGAAGCTGGAGAAGAACCTCGCCGAGGCCCGGGAGCGGGGTTACGCCTGGGCCCTGGAGGAGCTGGAGCTCGGTCTGCACGCCATGGCCGCGCCGGTCCGGGACCGGGACGGAGAGGTCATCGCGGCGCTCAGCGCCTCGGGGCCCTCGTACCGGCTCTCCGAGGAGCGCCTGCACGAGCTCGCCCCCGTCCTGGTCAAGGGTGCCGAGGAGATCAGTCACCGGATGGGTTACCTGGGCTGAGCCCCCGGCCCGGGCTGGGCCCCCGGCCTCGGCTGAGCCCCCGGCCCGGGCTGAGCCCCCAGCCGTCCCTGGACCCAGTCGTGGAACTCGCCGATGTGGTGCTCGCTGGGGACCAGCACACCGCCCTTGGCGTACAGCCGTGAGCGCATGCCGGGCTGGGTGCGCTCGCAGGCGTCGAAGTCCTGCCGGTTGACCCGGTCGAACAGCTCCACCGACCGGCTGACGTCCTTCCCGCTGCGCACGACGTCCGGCAGGTACAGCCAGTCGCACTCCACGACCGTCCGGTCCACCGCCACCGGGTACATCCGGTGGAAGATCACGTGGTCGGGCACGAGGTTGACGAACACCTGCGGTCGCACGGTGATCGCGTAGTACCGGCGGTCCTGCTCCGCGGAGACCCCCGGGATCCGGTCGAGCCCCTCCGAGCCGTCGACGGTGAAGCCCCTGACGTCCTCGCCGAACTCGGCGCCGTGCCCCACGTAGTACTGGGCCGCGTATCCGTCGGCGAACTCCGGGAGCACCTCGGTGAGTTCGGGATGGATCGTCGCGCAGTGGTAGCACTCCATGAAGTTCTCGACGATCAGCTTCCAGTTGGCCCTGACGTCGTAGACGATCCGCCGGCCGACCTCCAGCCCCGCGATGTCGTAGTGCTCGATCGACTCGGTGTCGCCGAGGCGCGCGACCACGTCTTGGACGACCTCCTCGAAGGGCGGCGGGTCCTCGGCCAGGCACACCCACACATAGCCGAGCCACTCGCACACCGCCACGCTCGCCAGGCCGTACTCGGTACGGCCCACGTCCGGCATCTTGGTCAGGTTCGGCGCGGCCACCAGCTTGCCCGTCAGGTCGTACGTCCAGGCGTGGTAGGGGCATTGGAAGGCCCGCTTCACCTCCCCTGACTCCTGCGTGCACAGTCTGGCGCCCCGATGACGGCAGACGTTGAAGTACGCGCGCAGCGAGCCGTCCCGCGCACGCGTGATCAGGATGCTCTCCCGGCCCACCTCCACGGTCCGGAAGGCACCGGGCCTGGGCAGGTCGGAGGCGCGGACGGCGCAGAACCACATCGCTTCGAAGATGCGCTCCTGCTCCTGCGCGAAGATCCCGGGATCGGTGTAGGAGGTGCCGGGAAGGGTGGCGATCAGGCTGTCCGGCAGGCTGGTCGAGGTCACAGTGCACTCCTCGGGGAACGTCGTGGGCCGGTGGTGCACGCCGGGAAGAGCGGACGGCGTTCTGGACGGAGCGGCAGCGGCGGCGCTGTCAGGCCGCGGCGGCGAGCTGCTTGCGCCAGCGCGTGAACAGCCGCGGCTGGTTCATCCCGAGCACGGCGACCGGATGCCCGGAACGCCGGTAGACGGCGAGGACGTTGCGGTCGTCCCCGGCGCCCTCCTCGATGGTCACGCTGTCGGCGGCGGCCGCGTGACCGGCGAACTGGATCTTCACGCCGTACTGGTCGGACCAGAAGTACGGCGGCCTCGGCACGCCCGGTTCCACCGCGCCGCCCGCCAGGAGCGCGGTCACGGCCGCGTCGGGCCGCTCCCGGGCGCCGGTCCAGTGCTCGACGCGGCGGTGCAGGCCCGCGCGCGGGTCGTACCAGGAGGCGCAGTCGCCGACCGCGACGACACCGGGCAGTTCGGTGCGGCCGTCGGCGCCGCAGGTGACGCCGTCGTCGAGCCTCAGGCCCGAGCCCGCGAGCCACTCGACGCACGGGCGGGCGCCGACCCCCACGACCACGGTGTCGGCCGCGAGAGTGCGGCCGTCCGCCAGCAGGACGGCGTCGACACGGCTCCCGCCGCGCAGTCCCTTGACGCCCACCCCGCACAGCAGCCGTACGCCGTGGTCCGCGTGGAGGGCGGAGACGATGCCGCCCATGGTCTGGCCGAGCGGTCCGGCCAGCGGGGTGGGGGCCGCCTCCACGACGGTCACGTCGAGTCCGAGGGCGTACGCGGTGGAGGCGACCTCGGCGCCGATGAAGCCACCGCCGATCACCACCAGCCGTCCCCCGAGGGCCAGTTCGTCGCGCAGGGCGCGGGCGTCGTCCAGTGTGCGCAGGGTGTGCACCCCGGCCAGGGCGTCCGCGCCGGGCAGGGTCCGGGCGGCGGCGCCGGTCGCGATGACGACGCCGTCCGCCCGCACCTCGCCGCCGTCGGCGAGCCGTACGACGCGCCGCGGGCCGTCGAGACCGACGGCGCGGACGCCGAGCAGCCAGTCGGCCCGCAGGTCCTCGTCGTCCGGCTCCAGCGCGAGTTCGCTCTCGGCCAGGGAGCCGGCCAGGAACTCCTTGGACAACGGGGGCCGGTCGTACGGGCGGTGGAGCTCGTCGCCGATGACCACGAGCCGCCCGTCGTAGCCCTGCCTGCGCAGCGAGCGCGCCGCCGACAGTCCGGCGAGCGAGGCGCCGACCACGGCGACCGTCCTCACGCGGGTCCGCCGGCGAGCCTGGCCGCGACGCAGGGCGGCAGGTTGGGGGCGTCCAGGGAGAGCCGCACGTAGATCATGCCGTCCTCGACGTGGACCTCGTGGGTGCGGACCGGACGCTTGGCCGGCGGGGCGTCCACGGCACCGGTCCGCAGGTCGAACTTCGAGGCGTGCAGCGGGCATTCGACCTCGCAGCCCTCCAGCCAGCCGTCGGCGAGCGAGGCGTCCTGATGGGTGCAGGTGTCGTCGATGGCGAAGACCTCGCCGTCGTCGGTGTGGAACACCGAGACCGGCGGATCGATGTCGAGCCGGTAGGCCTCGCCTCGGGGGAGATCCACGAGACGGCACGCGGGAATCATCATGACACCTCGGTGCGTATAGCGAAACGGATTGCGTTGAACGCAACGTCAGTGTGAGGGCGCCCGCAAACCCTTGTCAAGGCGTCCACAGGCCATGGCCGCACGGGCGTCAGGGTTTCGAAATACACAACTCCGCGCACACTATGCAACGAAGCACGGTCTCTCACAGCACCACCCTCGAGGTCGAAGCGACTGCGCTCGGTTGCCTCATTCGCGACGGGTACTGCTATGCGCAACTGAGCATCGGGGAGGGGAGACATCGGGTCAAGGGGCCGGAGACCCACACCAATGCCGTTCAGCACGCCGAGGGCTCCCTGCCCCAGGCCCGAAGGCCGCCGACGACGAGGAGTCCGGCCGTGGTCTGCTTCCGGTCAGGACCCTCGCCGGCACCTGGGGCTTCCGCCCGCCGACGAGGGCAGGACGACCTGGTTCACGCTGCGGCTGTGGACGCGGTGCGTCACTTCCCCACGTACGCCGCCAGATGCTCCGCCGTGAGCGTGCCCCCCGTGGCGACGAGCTCCGCCGGAGTCCCCTCGAAGACGATCCGGCCGCCGTCGTGGCCCGCGCCGGGGCCGAGGTCGATGATCCAGTCGGCGTGGGCCATGACCGCCTGGTGGTGCTCGACGACGATGACGGACTTGCCGGAGTCGACGAGCCGGTCCAGCAGGCCGAGCAACTGCTCGACGTCGGCGAGGTGGAGCCCGGTCGTCGGCTCGTCGAGGATGTACACGCCGCCCTTCTCACCCATGTGGGTCGCCAGTTTCAGCCGCTGCCGCTCACCGCCGGACAGCGTGGTGAGCGGCTGGCCGAGGGTGAGGTAGCCGAGCCCGACGTCCGAGAGGCGTTCCAGGATCCTGTGCGCGGCCGGCGTACGCGCCTCGCCGGTGTCGAAGAAGTCCAGCGCCTCCGTCACCGGCATCGCGAGCACCTCGCTGATGTCCCGGCCGCCGAGGTGGTACTCGAGGACCGAGGCCTGGAACCGCTTCCCCTCGCACTCCTCACAGGTCGTCGCGACCCCGGCCATCATCGCGAGGTCGGTGTAGACGACTCCAGCCCCGTTGCAGGTCGGGCACGCCCCCTCGGAGTTCGCGCTGAACAGCGCCGGCTTCACGCCGTTGGCCTTCGCGAACGCCTTGCGGATCGGCTCCAGCAGTCCCGTGTACGTCGCCGGGTTGCTGCGCCGGGAACCGCGGATGGCGCCCTGGTCGACGGAGACGACCCCCTCGGCGGCCGGGATCGACCCGTGCACCAGCGAGCTCTTGCCGGACCCGGCGACCCCGGTGATCACGGTCAGCACCCCGAGCGGGATGTCGACGTCGACGTCCCGGAGGTTGTGCGTGCTCGCGCCCCGGATCTCCAGCGCGCCGGTGGCCTTGCGGACCGAGTCCTTGAGCCCGGCCCGGTCGTCGAAGTGGCGGCCGGTGACGGTGCCGCTGGTCCGCAGCCCGTCCACGGTGCCCTCGAAGCAGACCGAGCCGCCCGCGGTTCCGGCTCCGGGGCCGAGGTCGACGACGTGGTCGGCGATCACGATCGTCTCCGGCTTGTGCTCCACGACGAGGACCGTGTTGCCCTTGTCCCGCAGGCGCAGCAGCAGGTTGTTCATGCGCTGGATGTCATGGGGGTGCAGCCCGATCGTCGGCTCGTCGAAGACGTAGGTGACGTCGGTGAGCGAGGAGCCCAGGTGGCGGATCATCTTGGTGCGCTGCGCCTCGCCGCCGGACAGCGTGCCCGAGGGGCGGTCCAGGGAGAGGTAGCCGAGCCCGATCTCCACGAAGGAGTCGAGGGTCTCCCCCAGCGCCGTGAGCAGCGGTCCCACCGACGGCTCGTCCAGCGCGCGCACCCACTCGGCGAGGTCGCTGATCTGCATCGCGCAGGCGTCGGCGATGCTGATCCCCTTGATCTTCGAGGACCGGGCGCCCTCGTTGAGCCGGGTGCCCTCGCAGTCGGGGCAGACCATGAAGGTGATCGCGCGGTCCACGAACTCGCGGATGTGCGGCTGCATCGACTCGCGGTCCTTGGCGAGCATCGACTTCTGGATGCGCGGGACGAGACCCTCGTAGGTCATGTTGATGCCCGCGATCTTCATCCGGGTGGGTTCCCGGTACAGGAAGTCCTGGAGCTCGCGCTTGGTGAACCTGCGGATCGGCTTGTCCGCGTCGAAGAAGCCGGACTCGCTGTACAGGCGGTAGTTCCAGCCGCCGGCCTTGTAGCCGGGGATGGTCATGGCGCCCTCGTTCAGCGACTTGGAGTCGTCGTAGAGCTGAGTGAGGTCGATGTCGTTGACCGTGCCCCGGCCCTCGCAGCGCGGGCACATGCCGCCGACGATGCTGAAGCTGCGGCGCTCCTTCACGGTCTGCCCGGCGCGCTCCACGGTCACCGCGCCCGCTCCGCTGATGGAGGCGACGTTGAAGGAGAACGCCTTGGGCGAGCCGATGTGCGGGGTGCCGAGCCTGCTGAAGAGGATCCGCAGCATCGCGTTGGTGTCGGTGACGGTGCCGACGGTGGAGCGCGGGTCGCCGCCCAGGCGCTGCTGGTCGACGGTGATGGCGGTGGTCAGGCCGTCGAGGACGTCGACCTCGGGCCGGGCCAGGGTGGGCATGAAGCCCTGCACGAAGGCGCTGTAGGTCTCGTTGATCAGCCGCTGCGACTCGGCGGCGATGGTGTCGAACACCAGCGAGCTCTTGCCGGAACCGGAGACCCCGGTGAAGACCGTGAGCCGGCGTTTCGGGATCTCGATGCTGACGTCCTTGAGGTTGTTCTCGCGCGCCCCGTGCACGCGGATCAGGTCGTGGCTGTCAGCGGCGTGCGGCGCGTCGGTCCGCGTGGCCTTGCTCATGGTGACTGGTCCTCCCGTTTCGACAACTTCGAACACTATGTCGACGCGCACGTCTCAGCGCAGCTCCTGGACGCGGATCGTGTTGCCCGCGGGGTCGAGGAAGGCGCAGTCCCGCATGCCGTACGGCTGCTCGATCGGTTCCTGGATCACCTCGGCGCGGGACTGGAGCCACTCGAAGACGGAGTCGAGGCCCGGGGCGGCGAGCAGGAGCTCGGGGTCACCGCCCGCGGCGCGCAGCACGACCGCGGCACCGGCCCGGCCCGCGGGACCGACGGTGATCCGGCGCATCTGGCCGCGGCCCACGTCACCGCGCACCTCGAAACCCAGTACGTCCCGGTAGAAGGCCAGCGAGGCCTCCGGGTCGTCGTGCGGGAGGAAGCTCGCCCGAATCCGGATGTCCATGCCCGTCACGCTAGTCACGGTCCCCGGCCCGCGCTTCTCCGATCCTGACCGCTCTCAGCGCACCAGGCCCGCGATGTGGGCCGTGACGGTGTCGAGGATGTCCGCCCAGGCGGCCGCGTCGCCGAGGACGAGGTAGTTGAGGGTGAGCCCGTCGGTCATGGCCGCCAGATAGCGGGCCAGGACGGAGACGGGCACCCCCAGCTCCAGGTCCATGTCGCCGCGGAGCTGCTCGATGAGCTCGGCGTAGGCCTCGCCGTAGAGCTCGTACTGGCGCCTGGCGAGATGCCCGAACCCGGGCTCGCGCAGCGCGTACTGCGTGAGCTCGTAGGTGAGCATGTGCGCTTCCGGGTGGGCGCGGACGTGGTCCCAGTATGCCCGGAAGCCGGCGGCGACGGTCTCCTCCAGGGTGCCCTTGGGGCGCAGGGCCTCCCGCACCACGCTCACCGAGTGGTCGGTGAGCGTGGTGATCACCGCCTCGACGAGGGCCTGCTTGGAGTCGAAGCAGTAGTGGAAGACGCTGAGGGACACGCCGGCCTCGGCGGCGATGGACCGGGTCGTCGTCCTGGCGACACCGTCCCGGGCCATCGCCCTGATCGCGGCTTCCGTGAGCTGTCTGCGCCGCTCGGCCGACGGCATGCGTGCCATGCGTGTCCCCCGCTGTCGATCCGGTCAGCCGCTGTGGACGCCGACCTCGTGGAGCGAGTATCCCCAGTCGGTGCCGCGGTCGAGGCCGTGGACGCGGACGTAGCGGGCCGGTGTGCCCGCGAACCTGGCGGTGTCGAGCCCGCCGTCACCGGAGGTCGTGGCCCAGGCGGTCGTCCAGTTCGTGCCGTCCGTCGACAGCTCGATCCGGTACGACTTCCCGTACGCCCGCTCCCAGTCGAGCGTGACCTTGGAGACCAGGTTGGTGGCGCCCAGGTCGACCTGCCACCATTGGTCGTCGCTCCAGTCGCTCGCCCAGCGGCTGGATTCGTCGCCGTCCACGGCCCGCCCGGGCTGGTAGCTGGTGAAGGGGTTGGACTCCGACGAACTGGCCGTGGCCGTACGCCCGTGGGCCAGGTCGACGGACGCCTGGTGCCGCTCGGAGGCGCCCCAGGTGTCGAGGTAGGACTCGGCGCCCCGGAACAGGTCGTCGACCACGCCCTGTCCGCCGACGAGGCGGATGTCCTCGATCCAGTCCGGGATCAGGCCGACATGGGCCGCCCCGTCGGTGTTGAAGTCGAAGGTGCGCTGTCCGGACGTCTGCCTGTCGACGACCGAGCCGCCGTCGACGCTCCTGAAGGGGTACGTCACCTTGTTCGCCGCGTCCGCCCCGCGCGGTGCGGGGTGGTCTCCGATGCCGTTGAAGTCGGTGCCGTAGCCGTAGCCCACGTCGTACTTGGCGCGCAGCGCGTCGGTGCGCCTCGCCTCCGCGGCGAACCCTTCGGAGCCGTGCATGTACTGGGCCACGAAACCGCCCAACGAGTAGACCCGCTCGGTCCAGTTGAGGTCCATCCAGCTGTGCGAGGAGAGCACGCCCGGGTAGTTCGCGGCCTCGAAGATGTCGAGGACCTGGCCGGTGGCCTTGACGCTCATGTGGTCGATCTCGAGCATCATCTTGCGTTGCATCATGCCGCGCACCGCGTACTCGCCGAGCTCGGTGAGCCCGCGCACGTTGCACTGCGCGGCCTTGTCGTACGACGGGACCTCGACCCCGGCCGGCAGGTCCTCCTCGGCCTCGGAGGCCGCCGTGCCGATGGGGTTGTCGTGCTGCGGGCCCTTGCAGGCCTCGGTCTTCCAGAAGGTGCCGGTGGACAGGAACTGACCGACGTTGATGGCGGTGCCGAGGCCACCCTCGTCGAAGCGGACCCCGCACAGGGCGTTGTCGAACTTGTGGCACAGGAACATCGACCGCACGCCAAGGCCGTACAGCTCGTCGAGGCCCTTGTCGATGTCCGCCCTGCTGCACTGGCCGATGTCGAGGATCTGCTTGCAGCCGAAGGGCTCGGAGGTCTCGACGCCGAGGACGACGGCCAGCTTGCCCTGCTGGACGACCTGTCGGGCCTGCGCGCTGTCGGTGACGATCCGGAACCAGCCCTTGCCGGTGCCGCCGTACATCTTGTCGATGAAGGCCTGGAGGTCGTAGGTGAGCTTGGCCTGGAGGCGGATGGACGTCATCTCGTCGCAGCCGCGGTCCTTGAAGGGGTAGACCGAGCAGATCATCCCGTTGGTGACGAGGTCGTTGACCAGCACCCGCTGGCCACCGCGCCAGGCCCGCTCCACCCAGGCGTAGTAGTTCGCCTGGTGCGTCATCGAGTCGTACGCCGGCCAGTCCTCGAAGGTGGGCCAGCCGGTCGGGTCGTGCCTGCCGTCGCCGCCGTGGGTGATGTAGTCGAAGATCGCGAGGGTGCCGTCGGGATAGTGCTCGGGGCAGTCCTTGAGCGCGTCGGCGACTCCGGCCTCGGAGAACACCTTGCCGCAGATCAGCCGGCCGCCGAAGGCCTCGTTGGAGAAGAGGTGATTGTGGGCGTCGACGAACCCCTGGACCTCACCGGCCGCGTTGGTGCCGGTGAAGGGGGCTCCGGTGACGTTCACCCCGGCATCGGGAGCGGGCCTGGCCGTCGGTGTCCACCAGTCGGTGGCCGCCGAGCTCGGCGTGGGGCCGAGGATCGCGGCCAGCACCAGGAGGAGCACGGAGACGGCGGTGATGTTCTTGCGGCTGCGGCAGGAGCGTCCAGCCATGGCCCACGTCCCTCGGTCGGCGGGAGGCGCCGTCGACCGAGGGCGTTCGACCGCCCTTGGACTTGTCATGACCGGCGCAATAGATGCGTCGAGGATCGCGAGCGGGCGCGTTCCGAGTCAAGGGTCCGGGACAGTTGACCTGATACCTGGGGGACGTCAACCGTTCACGCAGGCCGCCCCGTTGAGAGTGAAAGCGGCGGGTGCGGTGTTCGTGGCACCCTTGCCGCCGATGAACCCGAGGGTGACCGCACCTCCGGCCGCGATGGTGTTGGTGTAGGACGCCGGGGTGACGGTCACCGCACCACCGCTCTGCGCGGCGGTCCCGCCCCACATGGTGGAGACCGTCTGCCCGTCGGCGAAGGTGAAGCCGAGTCGCCAGCCGGTGACGGCCGCGGTGCCGGTGTTGCGGATGACGATCTCGCCCTGGAAGCCGCCCTGCCACTCGCCGACCACCCGGTAGCCGACGGAACAGCTCCCGGCGGGCGTGTCCGCCGTGGTGACGCTCACCGTCGCCGAACGGGCCGACCGGTTGCCGGCGGCGTCCCGGGCGTAGACGGCGAAGGAGTACGCCGTGCCGGCGGACAGGCCGGTCACGGTCACCGAACTCGTCGTCGAGGCCGCCACCTTGGTCTCGGTGCCGCCGCTGACGCGGACCACGTCGTACCCCGCCACGCCAACGTTGTCAGAGGACGCCGTCCAGGACAGGTGGGCGGAGGTCGCCGTCACCACGGAGGCGGTGGGTGTGCCGGGAGCGGTCGGGGCCTGGGTGTCGGTGGAGCCGCCGCCGAAGACGGTGGCCTCCTTGGCGGTCTGGGCGATGCCGTTGGCCCCGTTGAAGACGCGCTGACCCCACGACGTCATCCGCGCCGGGTCGAAGTTCAGCACGAGGTCGAGGACCGGGTCGGTGTTGCCGCTCCAGGACCAGGCGAGGTAACCGAGTCCGAGCTGTTGGGCCGTGGCCATCATGGTGTCCTCGTCTGGATCGCCCCACTGGTCGGCGGGTCCGCCGAACTCCCCGATGAGGATGGGCAGTTTGGCGCTGACGAAGGCGTTGAGATAGTCGGTGACCTCGGCGGCGGTGTCGAAGACGCTGTACATGTGGATCGAGAAGATGAGGTTGCCGGTGGTGTCGGCGGCGTACACGGCCTGGGCGTTGGTGCGCATGACCTGCTGCCAGTCCTGGCCCCAGTTGGGCGCGTCCACCATGATCGTGTGCTCGAACCCGGCGTTCCGCAGCTTCTTGATCGCGGCGATCGTCGGGGCGGTCCAGCCGGCAGGGTCGGTGTTGCCCCAGGGCTCGTTGCCGATGTTGATGACGATGTAGTTCTCCTGGCCGGCCAGGACGTCCTTCAGGCCGATCCAGTAGTCGGCGGCCTGGTCGAGGGTGCCGGCGGCGCTGTCCTCGCCGTAGCCGGTGGTGTCGTGGACCTCCAGGACGCAGATGAGCCGGTTGGCCTTGCACTGCGCGATGACATCGGCCACGTCGGCGGCGCTGTTGGCGGTCCAGCGGTGACCGTCGGCGAGGACCACCCGGACGGTGTTGGCGCCCTGCGCCTTGATGTCGGCCAGCGAGTCCAGCTCGTTCGGGTACCAGGTGTGGGCGTGGTTGACGCCGCGCATCACGAAGTCGTTGCCGTTGCCCTCGACCAGGCGTCCGTTGCTGATGTGCAGGCCGGTGGCCTGGACGCCGGGCTCCTGGGCGGCCTGGGCGGTGCCGGGACAGAGGGCGCCGAGCACCACCAGTCCGACGAGGGCCGCCAGCCTGGCGAGGAGGGTGGACAAGGGGCTCTTTCGCGTTCTTCTCACTGCGGCTCCAGGGGGTGGGTGAGTCGGTCGGAAGGAGCGTGGGAGCGCTCCCATAGAAGCCAATGGTCAAGTACACGTCAAGATGCGGGACGGCAAAGGGCTGCGACCGCGCATAGGGTTCCGAGCCTCGACCACCGCACCCGGGAGGCACGTTGACCACACGACCCGCAGGCCCCGACGCCGTCGACGCCGAGGCCTGGCAGGCCTATGGCGACCACCGTCTGCGGCACGGCAGCGAACTGCCGGAGCTGGAACGGTTCGACTGGGGCCCTCGGGGCAGCGGCCCGGGCGCGGAGATCCTCGGCGAGCTCACCGGACGGCGCGTACTGGACCTCGGGTGCGGCCCGGCCCGGCACGCGGCGCACCTCGTCCGGGCGTACGGCGCCTCGGTGGACGCCGTCGACTCCTCCCCCGCCCAGTACGAACGCGCCCGCGCCCGCTACGGCTCCCTGCCCGGCCTGCGCCTGATCAGGGCCGACGCCGTCGAACACCTCGGCACGGCGGAGCCGTACGACGTCGTCTACGCCGTCGACACGGTGCCGTACATCGACCCGCGCCGCCTGCTGCCCGCCCTGGCGGGGGCGCTGCGCCCGGGCGGGACGCTGTGCTTCACGGTGCCGCACACCAAGGCACGCGGTGACGGCCCCTCCACGGTCGTCGAGGCCCGGCCCGAGACCCTGCGGCTCGCCGGGGGCGGGGAGGTGGCGGTGCGGATGTGGAGGCTGAGCGAGGAGCTCTGGACGGATCTGCTCGGCGAGCACGGGCTGCGGGTCGAGGGCGTCGACGTCCTCGACGCGCCGGAGGAGGGCGACCGCGCCTCGTACCGCGTCTTCCGGGCGACCCGGCCGATCCGGGTC
>NZ_LJBR01000165.1 GCF_001282115.1 Streptomyces sp. NRRL B-24085
AGGCCCATGAGCGCGAGCCCCAGGGACAGGGCGATGCCCAGGGCCGCCCAGCGGGGTTCGCCGGTGGCCGCCGTGACCAGCAGGCCCGCCGTGGCGGGCAGGCCGTACACCAGCAGCCGGGGACCCGGGCGGCGCAGCAGGGCGGGCGGGGCCGGGGTCAGGCGGAGCGCGGAGGCGTCGATGTTGCGGGTGACCACCGGGAGGGTGCGGGTCCGCCGGACCAGGACGGAGACCGCCTGGATCGCGCAGTGCAGCGCGTAGAAGGCGAGCAGACCGGCCACCAGCACGGTGTACGCCGTCTCCTCGTCCTCCGGGGTCAGCCGCAGCAGGCCGAGGACCAGCAGCAGGTCGCGCAGGACGTGCCGCACGGTGATGTCCGCCTGTGACTTGGCGAACAGGGACACCATGCCGCGCTGCCAGCGGTGCAGGACGCCCTCGACGGCCAGGGAGGCGGCCGTCGCGGCGAGCAGCAGCGGGACGTGCGGACGCAGCGCGGCGGTGGCCTGGGCGACGACGGCGGCCGCCAGGACGGCTGCGACGAGCGCTCTCGTCGCGGTCTGCCGGCCCGGCAGCCGCAGCGCGGACCGGAGGCGGGGGAGGCGTTTTCGCACGGGGACACTCCAAGGTCGTCGCGAGACGGACGTCCTGGTTAACGCGTGGTGACCTCCGGACGACACGCGCGTGTCCGCTGTGCTGCGGACCGGACAGGTGCTATGCGCCCGTCCGGTCCGGATGTCCCTAGACGACGACCTCGGCCAGCAGGTCCTCCGCCCGTTCCGCCGCCGCCCGGTCGGCCAGGTCGTTGACGGCCGCGTTGAAGCGCTCCATCGAGGTCGGGCGGTCCGGGCCGAGCACGTACTCCTTGAGGGTGCGGCGCTGCGCGGCCATCGGGTCGTGGCGGGGTTCGCGGACCGCCCGCAGGATCTCCGGCAGCCGGGTGCAGGCCCGGTCGAGCAGGTAGGCGCCGCCCGCGGTGGTGTAGGCGGCCCGGAACTCCTCGTCGGGCAGGTCCTGGGCGTTGGTCAGGACGTACGGCTTGAGGCTGGCCACGAAGTCGGCGACCACCGAGGAGACGTCACTGACGAGGAGGTCCGCCTGGTTGAAGCACTCGTACAGGGTGGGGAGCTGTTCCAGAATCACGTGGTGGCGGGCACCGCTCCGGCTCGCCCAGAAGATCCGGTGCCACTCGTCCCGCAGCTCCTGCCACTCGCTCGCGCCGTCCCCGTCCGGTATCCGCGCGTCCCTCAACTGCTGGGCGTCGTCGCCCTCGTGGCGTCCGGACAGCTCGTCGAGACGGGCCCGGATCTCCCCCAGCCGGGCCCTGGCCGCCTCCGCGTCCTTCCCGCTCCGCTCCTCGTCCTCCCGCAGCAGCTCCCTGATGGCCCGGTCCGCGGCGGCCGCCTCGGCCGAGCGCTTGCCGGTGAGCGGGTGCGGCTTGTAGATGATCCGGACGTTCTCCGCCAGGAGCCTTTCGATCAGCGGTACGCCCATCGGGATCAGCGAGGTGTGACAGTCGTCGTCGCTCCAGCCCTCCCAGGTGGGAGCGTAGAGGACGACGGGCACCGGCCCGGGGACGTGCTCGGCGTGCGAGCGGACCGGGGCGAGCTGCGGGCGGCCCACCTCGACGATGGCCCCGTCGCTGATGGCGTGCCGCACCCGCCGGTAGCGGTCCCGGCCCGCCCGTCCGGCCACCCAGATCTCGTCGTACACCTTGCTGACGCGGTTGCTGCTGGCGAGCTTGTCGCTGTCGCCGTGGCCGATGAAGACGTGCTTGGCCTCGGCGATCCGCAGCATGTGGACGTTCTTGCCGGCGTTGCCGGGGTAGAGCACGACCCGGACGCCGGACAGCTCCAGCTCGGCCAGGTCGTCCGCCTTGGGCACGCAGACCACGGGGATGCGGGTGCGGGCCAGGAAGCGGAACGAGGCCCGCTCGCGGAGCACGATCACCGGTCGCCGGTCGAGCTGCTCCAGCGTCTCGATCCACATGTTGACCTGGTACATGAAGTCCCGGGACACCGCGGCGAAGCTGAAGTACAGGGCCACCTCGGGCCGGTACCCGGCGAGTTGGCGGTTGACCTCGCCGATCACCGCGTCCCGGCCGGGCATCCGGCGGACCGCGCGGAAGCGGCCCAGCAGGGCTGCCAGGGCGGCCACGGCGGTGCCGATCGTCAGCGCGTAGCCGGCGTAGGCCGCGTACCAGGTCCCGGTCGCCAGCGCGACGATCAGGCCCGCGTGGGCCGGCAGGTCGAGGTGGAGCAGCTTGCGCAGGAAACGCCGGTACAGGTAGGCGGGCGGGCGTTCGGGTATCTCGATCCCGCTCATGTCGAGATTGCGCACGATCACCGGCAGTACCCGGCGCCTGCGGATCGCGTGGTGCAGCGCCGAATACATCATCACCAGCAGGAAATGGGCGCTCAGGACGGCCAGCCCGATGATCAGCACCGCGTCCGGGGCGTCCATCCGGTCCGCCAGCGCGAGCAGCATCACCGTGCGCACGGCGAACCGCATCGTGCGGCTGAGCTGAAGTGTCGCCAGGCGGCGGACGAATCCCGGGGCCCTGCTGTGCAGGGCTTCGTCGGCCAGGTACGTCACGGCCCACGCCGCTGTGAACCCCCACAGGGACGGCAGCAGCGCCAGGACGGGGAGCGCCGCGAAACCGGCGGCGAAAAGGAATACCAGGAGAAGTTCGGTTTTCCCGCTGACGCGCAGGACGGCGCACAACCGACGGATCGTCATGGGCAGGGCTTTCTCGAGCTACGGCGATGACCTTGATGTCGGCCAGTTCGACACGAGGAGGAGGCGAATGGTTGTACATCCGGAGTCCGGAAAGAATTCACTTCCGATTAACGGGAGGGTGTTGTTCCGTTTTTCTGGGAACGGGAACCGGAACGGCCCCCGGAGGCGTCCGGTACCGGGTCCGGCCACTGGACGGACGAGCGGCGCCGCGTCCCCTTCGCGTACATTGCGGACGAGGTACCCACACGTGGCGCGAGGGGACAGGACACAAGGTGGCAGGGGCAAGGCAGGCCGTGGGCGAGGCCCGCAGGATCGTCGTCAAGGTCGGTTCCTCGTCGCTGACCACCGCTGCCGGCGGCCTCGACGCCGACCGGGTCGACGCGCTCGTCGACGTCCTCGCCAAGGGCCGCAGCGGGGGGGAGCGCGAGATCGTCCTCGTCTCCTCCGGAGCCATCGCCGCCGGACTCGCCCCGCTGGGCCTGCGCCGCCGCCCCCGGGACCTCGCCCGCCAGCAGGCCGCCGCCAGCGTCGGCCAGGGCCTGCTCGTCGCCCGCTACACCGCCTCCTTCGCCCGCTACGGCGTCCGCGTCGGCCAGGTGCTGCTGACCAGCGACGACATGAGCCGCCGCGCCCACCACCGCAACGCCTCCCGCACCCTCGACAAGCTCCTCGCGATGGGCGCCCTCCCGGTCGTCAACGAGAACGACACCGTCGCCACCGACGAGATCCGCTTCGGCGACAACGACCGGCTCGCCGCCCTGGTGGCCCACCTGGTCCACGCCGACCTGCTGGTCCTCCTCTCCGACGTCGACGGCGTCTACGACGGCGACCCGAGCAAGCCGGGCACCTCGCGGATAGCGGAGGTACGGGGGCCCGGGGACCTGGCGCACGTCGAGATCGGCAGCGCAGGCAAGGCGGGCGTCGGCACCGGCGGCATGGTCACCAAGGTCGAGGCCGCCCGGATCGCGGCCGCCGCCGGCATCCCCGTGGTGCTGACCAGCGCGGTCCACGCGGGCGAGGCGCTGTCCGGCGGTGACACCGGCACCTACTTCCACCCCGCGGGCAAGCGCTCCGCGGACCGGCTGCTGTGGCTCCAGCACGCGTCCACCCCGCAGGGCTCGCTGACCCTGGACGACGGCGCGGTGAAGGCGGTCGTGGACCGCCGCAAGTCGCTGCTGCCCGCCGGGATCGCCTCCGTCGAGGGGGAGTTCGTCGCGGGAGACCCCGTCGAGCTGCGGGACGGCACCGGCCGGGCCGTGGCCCGCGGGCTCGTCAACTTCGACGCGAAGGAGATCCCGCGGCTGATCGGCCGCTCCACCCGGGAACTCGCCCGCGAGCTGGGACCGGGCTACGAACGCGAGGTCGTCCACCGGGACGATCTGGCGATCCTGCACCCCTGAAACACTCGCCAGCACCCCTGAAGGCACCCCGAAGGCACCTTGAGGGCCGGACCGGCGTCCTACGGGGACCGGGCTGCCCGAAAACGGGGTGAACGCCCTGCCAAGACCGTCGCCCTCAGGTGGACGTTCCGCAAAACCGCCCCACGAGCCCTTGCGGCCTGCTCAACTTTGTCCCAGGGACACATTCCGCCCGACCCCTGGGGTCGACCTGTGCATGAAGGAGGCCGTCGTGAGACGAGTGCGCCCTGGGGCGGCGGCGTCCCGCGCTGGTACGGCGGCCCCCCGCGGCGGCTCCGGGCCCCCCGCGGGGACCGTGGCACGGGCCGCGGGCGAGGCGGGTGGGTCGGCCGCGCGGGCGCCCGGTGAGGAGCGGACCCTGACGAGCGTCCCGGCAGGCGAGGAACGGGCCCTGACGAGCGTCGCGGCCGGTGACCGGTACCAGGGCGAGGAGCCCCGGGACCTGCCGCGCCTGTGGCACGTCACCCTCAGCGTCTCCGGCGGGGAGGCCCCGCTGAAGGAGGTCCGGCGCGCCCTGGAACAGCTCGCCCACGACCACCCCTTCCTGCTGACCAGCCGCTACGCCAACGACCACGCGGAGATCCGGTACTGGGAGGAGGCCCGCGACCTGCACGACGCGGCCGCCGTCGCCCTGCGCCTGTGGGGCGAGCACCGGCAGACCGCGGGCCTGCCGCCCTGGGAGATCGTCGGCCTGGAGGTCATCGACCGCCAGACCTACCACCAGCGCATCGCCGAGGGATACGGGCCGCCGCCCGCCTCACCGGTCGGCGCCCACCCCTTCTGAGGACGTCACCGTCGGCTTTGTGCGGTCTGGGGGTTCTGCGGGGCTTGTCTCGGGGTGTGGAACACGCCGTGAACGGTCCGGCGCGGCGCACTACCCTTCCCGTATGACCTCGCTCTCGCCGTACGACTCCATGACCCCGGTCATCCAGGCCGCCTACCGGGCCAAGGCCGCCGCCGCCGACCTCGCCCCGCTGCCCAGGGCCGAGAAGGACGACGCGCTGCTCGCCATCGCGGACGCCCTGGAGGTCCGCACGAGCGAGATCGTCGAGGCCAACGCCAAGGACATCGCCAAGGCCCGCGAGGCCGGCACCAGCGAGACGGTCATCGACCGGCTCACCCTCACCCCGGAGCGGGTGCGGGCCATCGCCTCCGACGTCCGGGACGTGGTGGCGCTGCCCGACCCGGTCGGCGAGGTCGTGCGCGGCTCGACCCTGCCGAACGGCATCGACCTGCGCCAGGTCCGCGTCCCGCTCGGCGTGGTCGGCATCATCTACGAGGCCCGCCCGAACGTCACGGTCGACGCCGCCGCCCTGTGCCTGAAGTCCGGCAACGCCGTCCTGCTGCGCGGTTCGGCCTCCGCCTACGAGTCGAACACCGCCCTCGTCCGGGTCCTGCGCGACGCCGTGGGCGGGGCAGGACTGCCCGCCGACGCGATCCAGCTCGTGCCCGGAGAGTCCCGCGAGAGCGTGCGCGAGCTGATGCGCGCCCGCGGCCTGGTCGACGTGCTCATCCCGCGTGGTGGCGCCTCCCTGATCCAGACCGTCGTCACGGAGTCGATCGTCCCCGTCATCGAGACCGGCACCGGCAACTGCCACGTCTACGTCGACGCCCAGGCCGACCTCGACATGGCGGTCGACATCCTGATCAACTCCAAGGCCCAGCGGCCCAGCGTCTGCAACGCCGCCGAGACCCTCCTGGTCCACCAGGACATCGCCCCGGAGTTCCTGCCGCGCGCCCTGGACGCCCTGGCCGAGGCCGGCGTGACCGTCCACGCCGACCAGCGGGTGCTGGCGTACGCGAAGGACACCAAGGCGACCGTCGTCGAGGCCACCCTGGAGGACTGGGACACCGAGTACCTCTCCTACGACATCGCCGCCGCCGTCGTCGACTCGCTCGACAAGGCCGTCGAGCACATCCGGCTGTGGACATCCGGCCACACCGAGGCCATCGTCACCACCTCCCAGCAGGCCGCCCGCCGCTTCACCCAACTGGTCGACTCCACGACCGTCGCGGTCAACGCCTCCACCCGCTTCACCGACGGCGGCCAGTTCGGCTTCGGCGCGGAGATCGGCATCTCCACCCAGAAGCTGCACGCCCGCGGTCCCATGGGCCTTCCGGAGCTCACCAGCACGAAGTACATCGTCACCGGCGACGGTCACGTCCGCCGCTGAGCCGGGCGCCCGGGGGCGCGCGACAGGCGTCTCACAGGGCGGATGAATTTCCATACCGTCTGCCCAAATTGACCCCCCAGGTCTACTCTGGATTCGTGCCGGAGGACGTGGGGGGCACGCCGTTCCCTGACGGCTGGGAGCCCGACGACGACCACGACCGCGGGGTGTCGGACGAAGAGTTCGCCTCCGTGGTCTTCGACGAGGCCTTCGTGCGGGCGGCCGTGGTGCACGAGCCGACCGCCGTCGAGCGTCTCCTGGCCGCTGCCCAGGCGAGAGCGGAGGCCTCCGAGGCCGAGGCCCGCCGCGCAGGCCCCAGAACCGAGCGGTACGACGACGGCTGGGGACCCGGCGGTTTCGGCCATGATCCCGACCTCGACGACCTGGACGACACCGAGGTCCTCCAGGGCCGCTACGGCGCCCCCGGGACGTACGGCAAACAGGTCCGCTGGCACCGTCCCGTCGCCTGGATGCTCGCCCTCGTCATGGGCGTCGGCATGGTCGCGCTGGCCTTCACCGCGGTCTACCGGGGCGCCTCCTCCGGCAGCCGCGACCGGGTTCCGCCGCCCGCCTCGACCGGTCTGGAGCAGGGGAGCACGGTGACGCCCTCCGCGTCCGCCGACTACTCCCAGCCAGCCGTCTCCGCGGTCCCGCGCACGCCCTGACAATCCTGGTGAGAACCTGTCAGAACTTGTCGCACGGCAGGGCGTTTACCTGAGCTTCCCGAGACCTACCCTGAAGATATGGGAGGGCCAGGAGACCCACCCGAGGGGACACCCGAGGGCGGCCCCGTGGGTGGTGAGGACGAGTACCGATCCGTCGTCTTCGACGAGTCGTTCGTCCGCGCTGCCCGCCTCCAGGAGTACTCCGCGCGCGAGCGCATGACCGACCACGCGCCCGCCGTACGCCGCCGGCCGCCGCTGCGCCGGGGGCTGTCCCGGCAGGTGCTGGTCCTGGTCCTGCTGATCGCCGTCGCCTTCGGCACCGCGATCTACATGGGTGTACGGCACCCCTACCAGACCTCCGCGCTCCGGCAGCCCGCCGAACCGCTGCGGATGACGGTCATCCCGCTGGCCCCCACGGGCGCGGTCCCGGGGCACGCCGACGCCGAGTACCTGTACGCGCACAGCCCCGCCGCCCAGTACCGCGTCGGCGCCGAGGGCATCCCGCTGCCGGCCTCCCGCCGCACCGCGCACTTCTCCGACAGCCAGGTGGTGTCCGCGCTGACCACCGCCAAGGACTACATCGTGCGCTCCTCGCTCGACCCGGACGTCCTCACCGGCGACCAGGTCCGTACCGTGCGGGTCCTCCTCGACACGGACCAGCTCGACCAGTTCGACCAGAGCTTCGCCCACCCGGCCGCCGACGGCCGGCACGCGCCGACCGGCTGGCTGGTCCGCTTCGACCCCGCCGAGGCGAAGCTGGCCGACGGCAGGATCCGGGTGCAGGGCAGTCTCCAGGCCGCCGAGACCGACGCGTCGACGCTGGAGGTCACGGCGGACCACACGTTCGTGTACGCCCTGCGGGCGGCCCGGGCCGGTGCCCCGAAGGAGGCGTCGCTGTTCACCGTCCGGCGCGAGCTGCACTTCCGCTTCGACCGCGACGATCTGCGGATGCACACGGCCCAGCTGGTCGTCTCGTACGTCCAGGCCGGGCCGCTGTCCTGCGCGGAGGACTCCACGAACCGGCTGCACCCCCTGCTGGCCGGGCAGACCGCGAAGGCCGGCGGGCCGGCGGGGACGGATCCCTATGCCACCGGCAGCGCCACGGCCCTGTGCGGGTCGCTGGCCACCAGCGCGCAGCCGCGGGTGTGACGGCGGCGGCCAGGATCCCCGGCCGGCCGCCCGTCGCGTGCCCGGAGGGGCTCAGCCCTCCGTGTTGTCCCGCGGGGTATCCGTCGGCGGCTCGTCCCGCGGGGTGGAGCCGGAGAAGCCGCCGAAGCCCCTGCGCACCCTGCCGCCCAGGTCGCCCGCACCGCCCGCGATGTCGCTGACCAGCTTCATCAGGGGGTCCTTGGAGCTCTTGACGTTGGTCGCGTAGCTCGCCGCCGACTCGCGGAAGGAGTCCGTGACCGAGGTGTCCTTGTCCTCGCTGCGGCGCGGGTAGTGGCCGTCCATGATCCGCTGGTGATCGCGGGACTCGGCCCACTTCTTCAGCTCCGCCGCCCGCACGGTGGTGAAGGGGTGGGAACGCGGCAGGACGTTCAGGATCTTCAGCACGGAGTCGCGCAGGTCGCCGCCGGCCTCGTACTCCTCGGCCTGCTTCAGGAACGCGTCGACGTTCATCTCGTGCAGGTGGTGACCGCCGGCCAGCTTCATCAGGCCGCGCATCGAGGCCCGCAGGTCCTGGCCGACCAGCAGGCCCGCCCGGTCCGCCGACAGCTCCGACTTGCGGAACCACTCGCGCAGCGCGGTCACGATCGCCATGATCGCGATGTTGCCCAGCGGGATCCACGCCACCCTGAGGGCGAGGCTGGTCAGGAACAGCAGGATGGTCCGGTAGACCGAGTGGCCGGACAGGGCGTGGCCCACCTCGTGGCCGACGACCGCCCGCATCTCCTCCTCGTCGAGCAGGTCGACCAGGCCCGTGGTGACGACGATGATCGGCTCGTCCAGGCCGATGCACATCGCGTTGGGCTGCGGGTCCTGGGTGACGTACATCGGCGGGACCTTCTCCAGGTCCAGGATGTAACACGCGTCCCGCAGCATGTCGTTGAGGTACGCGAACTGCTGGTCGGAGACGCGCACCGAGTCGGACAGGAACAGCAGCCGCAGACTCCGCTCGGGGAGCAGACCGCTGAGCGCCTTGAACACCGTGTCGAAACCGCTCAGCTTGCGCAGCGCCACCAGGGCGGAGCGGTCGGCGGGGTGCTCGTACGCACGCGAGGAGATACCCGGGAAACGCCTGCGCTGCCTGCTCGGCACGTTCTCGTGTCCGTTGTTGTGGTGGCCGTCGTCGGACATGTCTTCCCCCATGTGCGTCTTTGGCTGTGCCGTCTGTGGCTGTGCCTCTTCGACCGCTGTGATCCTTTGCGGACCCTTGTGCGGCCCTTTGCGCCCCCCGAAGCAGAGCCCAGCCTAGGCGGAGATAGCGTGGACGGGCAGTACAGCGAAGGAGTCCGTCATGGAGCACACCCGGGCCGCCTGGCTCACCGAGGCCGCGAGCGCCGCCGAGCAGCAAGGGGCCGGAAATCTGCTCCGGGTGGTACTGGTCGTGATGTTCGTGGGCTGTGCGTTCACCGCGTGGTTCCTGCTGCGGGGGTACAAGCGGAAGGACGAGTGAGCAAGGGCGAAGGTTCCCCGCCGTCCCCCAACGGTGGAGTCGGCGTGATGGCCCTCACCGCGCCCGCTTACGATGGGCCGACACTTTGTCCCGCCCACCGGATAGGTCCTGACGAAGATGAGCTTCCACAGCACCGCTGCCCAGCTGGTCACCCTCGCCGCCGAGGGCGAGGAGCACGGCGGCAACCACGAGAGCCTCGACCCCCTGGTGACGGGCGGCGCCGCCTTCATCATCCTGCTGCTCCTGCTGTGGATCACCACTCGTTTCAACCGCGACCGCTGAGACACCGAGTGCCCAAAGCGGGGCACTCCGGGCCTGCGCCGGCCGGGGTCCTCAGGACGGGCCGGTAGGGTCTGCACGCATGGGAGAGCAGGACATGCCTACCGGCCCGGGCAACGCCCCTTCGAGCCCCGGCAAGCGCCGACTGGGCGTCATGGGCGGAACGTTCGACCCGATCCACCACGGGCACCTCGTGGCGGCCAGCGAGGTCGCCGCGCAGTTCCACCTGGACGAGGTGGTGTTCGTGCCCACGGGCCAGCCGTGGCAGAAGACCCACCGCAGCGTCTCGCCGGCCGAGGACCGCTATCTGATGACGGTCATCGCGACCGCCGAGAACCCGCAGTTCTCCGTCAGCCGCATCGACATCGACCGCGGTGGCGCGACCTACACCACGGACACCCTGCGCGACCTCAAGGCCCTCAACCCGGACACCGACCTCTTCTTCATCACGGGCGCCGACGCCCTCGGCCAGATCCTCACCTGGCGGGACACCGAAGAGCTGTTCGCCCTCGCGCACTTCATCGGAGTGACCCGGCCCGGCCACACCCTGGCCGACCCCGGGCTCCCCGAGGGCGGCGTCTCGCTCGTCGAGGTCCCCGCCCTCGCCATCTCCTCCACCGACTGCCGGGCGAGAGTCGCCAAGGGCGACCCCGTCTGGTACCTGGTGCCGGACGGCGTCGTGCGTTATATCGACAAGCGCGAGCTGTACCGCGGCGAGTGAGCCGAGAGGGGCACCGGTGAACGACCGATACGACGCGGGCTACGGCGACGACCAGGACCACCAGTACGCGCTGGTCGGCTACGACGAGTACGGCCGGCCGGTGTACCAGCAGGTCCCGCCGCAACAGGCCCCGCAGCAGCAGTACGACCCCTACGCCCAGCAGGGCTACGGCTACGACCCGTACGCCACGGGCGGGCGGCAGGCCGCGCCCTACGACACGGGCGCCCAGAACCCCGTACCGCCCTACGACCCCTACGGAGCCGGTGACACAGGTCAGCAGGCGCCCGTACCGCCCTACGACCCCTACGCCGACGGCGGCCGGCAGGACGGCGGCCCGGCGACGGCGTACGACCCCTACGGCCGGGCCGCCGCGAGCGGCCGGCAGCCCCGGGTCGCCGAGCAGACCGCGTACATCCCGCAGCAGGGCGGACCGGCCGCGGGGACGGAGGCGGGTCAGGAATACGCCGCGGGTCCCCAGTCCGGCCAGGGGTACGCCGCCGGCTCCCAGGCCGGTGCGGAGGCCGGTGACGGGGACGAACGGCAGTACCACACCGCGCAGTTCGCGTTCGTCGAGGAGCCCGACGGCGACTCCGAGGACGTCATCGACTGGCTCAACTTCACCGAGAACCGCACGGAGCGCCGCGAGGAGGCCAAGCGCCGCGCCCGCAGCCGGCTCGTCGCCCTGGTCGTCGTCCTCGCCCTGGTCGCGGTGGGCGGGGTCGGCTACCTCTGGTACGCCGGGAAGCTGCCCGGCCTGTCGGACCCGGAGAGCAAGAAGGACACCACGGTCGCGGCGAGCGCCCAGAAGCGCGACGTGATCGTCGTCCATCTGCACAACACCACCGAGGGCGGCACCTCCACGGCGCTGCTCGTCGACAACACCACCACCAAGCAGGGCACCACCGTCCTCATCCCCAACTCCCTCGTCCTGACGTCCGACGACGGCTCCACGACGACCCTCGCCAAGTCCGTCGACGACGACGGCTCCTCCGGGACCGTCGACTCCCTCGACACCGTGCTCGGCACCGACATCGAGGGCACCTGGCGCCTGGACACCCCCTACCTGCAGAACCTGGTCGACCTCGTCGGGAACGTCGACGTCGACACCAATGCCGCGGTGCCCGACCCTGACGCGAAGAAGAAGGGCCAGGCGCCCCTGGTGGCCAAGGGGAAGGACCAGACCCTCAGCGGCAAGATGGCCGTCGCCTACGCCACCTATCGCGGCGCGGGCGAGGCACAGAACGCCCAGCTCGAGCGGTTCGGCCAGGTCCTCCAGGGCGTCCTGCGCAAGCTGTCCTCCGACCCGACGGCCGCGACCACCACCGTGCAGACGCTGGCCCAGATCCTTGACCCGTCCCTGACGGACAAGGACCTCGGCACCTTCCTCGCCAAGCTCGCGGACCTCGCCAAGAGCGGCGACTACAAGACCGCGCTGCTGCCCGTCCAGCAGGACGGCACCCTCAGCGCGGCGGCCAGTGCGAGCGTGGTCAAGGACGTCCTCGGCGGCAAGGCGAAGAGCCCCGACAAGGATGCGGCCGTGAGCGTCTCGGTCCAGAACGCCACCGGCACCAGGGACAACACCGAGAAGGCCCGCGTCGTGCTCCTCAACGGCGGCTTCACCTTCATCGACGGCGGCACGCCCGCCTCGGCCCGGGCCACGTCCAAGGTGGTCTACGCCGACGCCGCCGACAAGGCGAACGCCACCGAGGTCGCCAAGACCCTGGGTCTGCCCGCCGGCGCCGTGAGCAAGGGCACGATCGCGTCGAGCGCGAACGTCTCCGTGGTCCTCGGCCAGGACTACGAGCCGGACTCCTCGTCCTAGGC
Source organism: Streptomyces sp. NRRL B-24085 (assembly GCF_001282115.1). Lineage (GTDB taxonomy): Bacteria > Actinomycetota > Actinomycetes > Streptomycetales > Streptomycetaceae > Streptomyces. The sequence continues at coordinate 12,432 of NZ_LJBR01000165.1, forward strand.
CCGGCGCCGCGCCCGCAGCGGCCACCCCGCGTGATCTCCGTCATCGCGCGGGGTGCCGTCGGCGGTCCGTGAGACCCTTGATGTCAAGTGACCACCGACCGAAAGCCTTGTAGTGACCGCCACTGACCGTTCCCTCGAGCTCGTCAACACCGCCGCGCAGGCGGCCGCCGACAAGCTCGCCCACGATGTGATCGCCTACGACGTCAGCGACGTCCTCTCGATCACCGACGCCTTCCTGCTGGCGTCCGCACCCAACGACCGTCAGGTCAAGTCCATCGTCGACGAGATCGAGGAGAGGCTCTCCAAGGAGCTCGGCGCCAAGCCGGTGCGCCGCGAGGGCGACCGCGAGGCCCGCTGGGTCCTGCTCGACTACGTCGACATCGTCGTCCACGTCCAGCACAGCGAGGAGCGGGTCTTCTACGCCCTGGAGCGGCTGTGGAAGGACTGTCCCGAGCTGGAGCTGCCGGCCGACGCCAAGGCGACCCGCGGCAAGGGCGAGGAGCACGCCAAGCTCCGGGCCGAGGAGGACGACGCCGAGTACGGGGAGCAGCGGTGACCGCTCCCGCCCACCGCAAGGGCCGGGGCCGCCGCATCATCCTGTGGCGGCACGGCCAGACCTCCTGGAACGTGGAACGCCGCTTCCAGGGCACCACCGACGTCGAGCTCACCGAGACCGGCGTCGGCCAGGCCCGCCGCGCCGCCCGGCTGCTGGCCTCCCTCCAGCCCGACGCGATCGTCGCCTCCGACCTCCAGCGGGCCGCGAACACCGCCGCCGAGCTCGCCGCGCTCACCGGTCTGGACGTGGCTCTCGACGAGGGCCTGCGCGAGACCTACGCCGGCGTCTGGCAGGGGCTGACGCACGAGGAGATCATCGCCCGGCACGGTGCGGAGTACGCCGCGTGGAAGCGCGGCGAGCCGGTCCGCCGCGGCGGCGGCGAACTGGAGACCGAGGTGGCCGACCGCGCCGCCCCCGTGGTGCTCCGGCACGCCGAGAAGCTCCCCGAGGACGGCACGCTCGTCGTGGTCAGCCACGGCGGCACGATCCGCACCACCATCGGCCGGCTGCTCGGCCTGGACGCCCGGCACTGGGAGAGCCTCGGCGGCCTCTCCAACTGCTGCTGGTCCGTCCTCGGCCAGGGCGCGCGCGGCTGGCGCCTCCTGGAGCACAACGCCGGCACCCTCCCGGAGCCGGTGCTCGGCGACGACGACTGAGCGCTCCGGACCGGATTTCACTTTCCGGCAGGTCGCAGGCTAAAGTTCTTCTTGTTCGCCCGCAGAGCGGGAAGAACGCAAGGGGCTATAGCTCAGTTGGTAGAGCGCCTGCATGGCATGCAGGAGGTCAGGAGTTCAATTCTCCTTAGCTCCACTCGACGAAGATCCCGTCTCCCTCAGGAGGCGGGATTTTTCGCGTGTCTCCTCGTCCTCCGGTGAGTAGACCACGATCCGGCACTCGGGCATCCCGTCGATCGACAGCGACTGGGAGGTCATCCGCAGTTCGCCCACGGCCCGGTGACGGAACGTCTTCACCCGGGGCCCCGGCGGCACCACCTCCCCGCTCGCCCAGAGCTCGGCGAAGTACGGGCTGGCCGCCGACAGCCCGCGGATGAACTCCTCCCAGGCCGGCTCGCCCACATGTCTGCCGTACGAGGACCGCAGGGTCGCCACCATGACCGGCAGTTCGCGCTCCCGGTGCATCAGCGGGCAGGCCTCGTCGGACACCGTGAACAGCGTCCACAGGGCGTTCGCCACCCCGATGTCGACGATCTCCGGTATCAGGAACAGGTCGCGGTAGCCCGCGTTCGTGGCCAGGATGTCGTAGCGGGAGTTGTAGACGACCGCCGGGAGCGGGTCGAGGGCGTCGATGATGCCCTGCACCTCCGGGTCCGCCGACCGCGTCAGCCGCTCCGGGTCCGGGGCGAACGGCACCCGCGCCAGGCGGTACAGGTGCTCCCGCTCGGGCGGGTCGAGCCGCAGGGTGCGGGCCACGGCGTCCAGGACCTGTGCGGAGGCGTTGATCGGCCGGCCCTGCTCCAGCCACGTGTACCAGGTCACACCGACGCCGGAGAGCTGGGCGACCTCCTCGCGGCGCAGGCCCGGGGTGCGGCGCCTGAGGCCGGGGGGCATCCCCACGTCGGCCGGGGTCACCCGGGCCCGCCTGCTGCGCAGGAACGAGGCCAGCTCGGGCCGCCGTCGCTGTGCCGTGCCCCTCGTCGTCCCCATCGTCACGTCCCCCCTCGTCGCGTCCCCCATCGCCACGTCCCCTCGTCACGACCATCCTCGGTGCCGCGCCCGATGCTTGCCAGGTGCTGGCAGTACCAGCATCGGCGGGCTCTCGGCACCCGTACCCAGGCGTCCTCATGCTCGGCGGCATGACCACAACACCCCGGACGGGACCGGGTCCCGCGTCCGTCTCCCCACCTGTCAGCAGTGAAGCACCCGCCACTGACAACCGGCCCCGGCCGCTGCTCGCGCTCGTGCTGGCCGCCCAGTTCATGGCACTGCTCGACGTGTTCATCGTGAACGTCGCGGCTCCCACGATCGGCACGGAACTGCACGCCTCGGGCGCCCAACTCCAGCTCGTCGTCGCCGCTTACGCCATCACGTACTCGGTGCTGCTGATCACCGGCGCCCGGTTCGGCGAACGGTTCGGGCACGGCCGGGTCCACCTCGCCGGGCTCGCCCTGTTCACGGCGGCCTCGCTCGCCTGCGGTCTCGCCCAGGGCGCCACCGAGCTGATCGTCTTCCGGCTGGTGCAGGGCGCCGGTTCGGCGGTGATGATCCCGCAGGTGCTCAGCCTGATCCAGCGCAACTTCACCGGCGAGGCCCGGATGAGGGCGCTCGGCTCCTACTCCGCGGTCCTCGCGGTCGGCGCCGCCGCCGGGCAGGTCGTCGGCGGAGTCCTGGTCAGCGCCGACCTGTTCGGCACGAGCTGGCGGCCGGTGTTCCTCGTGAACGTGCCGGTCGGCCTCGTCCTGCTGGCCGTGGGCACGCGCGTCCTGCTGCCCGGGGACCGCCCGACGCCCCGGGACCGGGCGCGCGGTCTCGACCTGCCCGGCCTGGTGCTGCTCGGCGCGGCCGTGTCGCTGTGCACGGTGCCGCTCGTGCTCGGACAGGAGGAGGACTGGCCGCTGTGGTCCTGGCTGTCCCTGGCCGCCGCCGCGGTCCTGTTCGCCGTCTTCTGCGGCTACGAGTCCCGGCTGGCCGGGCGCGGCGGTGCCCCGCTGATCACGCCGAGCGTGCTGCGCCACCCGGGCATGGGGCTCGCCGTCTTCAGGATCACGGCGGTCATGGCCGTCAACGGGGGCTTCCTCTTCGTGCTCACCCTCCATGTGCAGGGCGGCCTCGGCTACAGCGCGTTGCGGGCCGGGCTCTCCTTCGCGCCGACCGCGGTGGTCTTCGGCGTCGTCGGACTGACCTGGCGCCACTGGCCCGCTTCCTGGCAGCGGCTGCTGACACCCGCCGGGTTCGTGATCACCGGGCTGGCCGCGCTGGGCGTCGGTCTGGCGCTGAAGGACGGCGGCGAGGGCGGTGCCGCGCTGTACGCCGCGTACGCCGGCGTGGGCGTGGGGCTCGCGCTCGCCTTCAGTCCGACGCTCACCGGGGCGCTGGCCACGGTGCCGCCCCGGCACGCGGCGGACGCCAGCGGGCTGCTCGCCACGGTCACCCAGCTCGGCCAGCTGGTGGGCGTGGCGGGCTTCGGCACACTGTTCTTGAACCGACTTGAGTCACTCGGCCCCTCTGAGGCGTATACCTCTGCGGAGGCGCTTGGGACGTGCATGTTCGCGCTGGCCGGGACCGCCGCGGTGGGCGCCGTGTCCGGACTGGTACTCAGGCGTCGCTGACCGTATTGGTCCGGCCGTGGCAGAATCAAACGGCCGGAAGGGGGCGCGGCCCGACGGGAGGGAGTAGTGATGCCTGCGAGCATCCTCGTGGAGGTCGGCCACCTCCGCGACGCGGCGTCGACAAGGGACACGACGGTCCGACTCATCTGCCCTTCCTGCGGTTCTGTCCACGTGGCGCAAGTACTCGGCGACAACGGCGGAATCTCCTACGTGTGCACGGCCTGCGGCCACTGCTGGAGCTGATTGATGGGTGCACACAGGCGAAAGTGCGACTGGTGCGGCAGCGGGACGCCGATCGTGCGCGACATGGAGCCGGTCAATCCCGACTACCAGTACTGGTGCGAGGAGTGCGCGCGGGCGCTGATCATAAAAGGCGACCCCATCGAGACGTACCGCGAACTGGAGGGTGAGCCGATCTACGGCCGCCTCCTGGAGGAGCACTGCACGCTCAAACGGTTCTACTCGTTCGTCACTGCTTGAGCCGGGAAACGATTTGGTGTTCCACCCGGGTGACCGTGTAATGTTGGCACCGCCGCCGGGGAAACCGGGCGGAACACCAAGCAAGGGGCTATAGCTCAGTTGGTAGAGCACCTGCATGGCATGCAGGGGGTCAGGAGTTCAAATCTCCTTAGCTCCACAGAAAGATCCCGCCGGGTCGTCTCGATCCGGCGGGATTTTCTTGTTTTAAAGGGCAGTTACGGCGGAGGGGGCCACCCGACCCGGGTGGCCCCCTCCGCCGTCCGCCGTCCGTCTCAGCGGCCCAGCGCCCGCCTCCCGCGGCCCTGCGACAGGACCGGCAGGTTGCGGGTGGGCCCCTTGTCGCGGGGGCTCTCCTCCTCCAGGCGCAGGGCCAGCGCGGGGCAGCGGCGCACCGCGCGTAGAGCCTTCGCCTCGGCGTAGCGCGGCACCTGGGCCTGGGCGACGGTCGGGAAACCGTCGGCGCCGAGCTCGAACACCTCGGGAAGGATGTCGGCGCACAGGCCGTGCCCCCGGCACAGCGTCCAGTCGACGTAGATCTTCTGACGGCTGGGACCGGTCTCCTCGGCCTCACCGCCGCCCGGGATGCCGGTGGGCATCCTCCCGCCCTCGAAGAGCGGCAGAACGCCCTCCACGGGCCGTCCGCAGCCGTTGCCGAGGACATGGGCGGCCAGGTCGTCCGTGAACGCCTTGATGGTCGACTCCAGGAACATCGCGGAGCCGTCCGGGTGCGAGCACGCACCACGCCGCTTCACGTTCTTGGCGACCTGCTTGAGCGCCTCCAGGGCGGCCGGACCACCGCCGTTGAGGATGTCCTCCATGCCCCGCGCGGCGGCCGGCAGACCCAGGTAGCACGGACCGCACTGACCCGCGCTCTCCTCGGCCAGCCACTGCGCCACCCGCAGCGACTCGCCCAGCGGGCACGTCTCCTGAGTGATCGGCAGGATCGCGCCGGCGCCGAGCGCGCCGCCCACGGCGTCCAGGGAGTTGCGGGAGACGATCGCCTCGTTGACCGTCGCCGCGTCGATCCACTTGCCGTGGTACCCGCCGGTCAGCACACCCTGCGGGACCGGCGGGGCGCCGGCCAACTGGAGGACGTAGCGCAGCGGTACGCCCGTGGGGACCTCGATCACCATGGGGCGCGCGACGGCGCCGGAGACCGTCAGCATCACGGTGCCCGGCTCGTCGTACAGGCCGGTGTTGCCGTAGCGCTCGGGGCCGATGCGCGCGGCGATCGCCAGTTGCGCGAAGGTCTCGGCGTTGGAGAGCAGGGTCGGCGCGCCGCCCACGCCGCTCTGGGAGGCGCTGATCTTGCGGCCGGGCGGGATGGCAGGGCCGCCGTCGATGGAACGGATCAGCGACGCCGCCGCTCCGGTGACCATGCGGACGGGATTGCGCTGCACGCGTGCGCGTAGCGCCGATCTGCGGCCGTTGCTGAGGCCGCGCTCGGCGAGGGCGGCCTCCATGGAGCGCTGGGTGGACTCCCTGGTGACCCCCACCACGAGCGTGCGGGCACCCAGGGCTTCGGCGGCCAGGAGGGCGCCGTCCAGGATGAGGTGCGGGGCGCGGTTGATGAGCACCGTGTCCTTGCGGCAGGCGGGTTCGTCCTCGCTGCCGTTGACGACGACGACCGGCCGGACACCGCGCTTGATCGCCGCCTCGGCGACCGAGCGCAGCTTCTTGTGGAAGGGGAAGCCGGCTCCGCCGCGCCCCTTCAGGTTGATGGCTTCGGAGAGCTTCGCGAGCTGCTCGCCGCCCATGGGTTCGAGCGGCCCGTGCACCTTCAGGTGCATGGGCAGGTCAAGTCGTTCGACAAGGTCGAAGCCCGACGTGAGCTGGGGAAGACCGACCACGCGGACTTCTGGTACGTCGGGCAGGGCCTCGTTCACCTATAGCCTCCGGAAGGCGTGTTCCAAGGTTCGCCCGGACCCGGTGAGTCGAAGTCGTACGACTGACCGGGCGTTGGATCAGTGGCGGGACCGCTGTTGTACGTGTCATTCGTGTTGTACGTGCCGTAAAGGGTGTTCGTCTCACCGGTGTCGCGCACATCACCTGAGAGATAGCCGGCCGTGCCTGTATTGCCGCCATATGTGGGGATGTTGTAACCCGTGTCCTGGAGCGGGTCGTAGGCGGAGGGGGGCGCTTCGCCGACCGGCGGCGGGGACGGGACCGGCCAGCTGCCGGAGGTGCTGCTGTCCATGCGGGCGATGGGGTCCGTGGCGGCCTGCATGTCCATCGGCATGTCGATGCGCGCGGTCTGGCCGGTGTCGAAGGACTGCTGGGCGCCGGGGGACATGGCGCGGTAGGCGGCGGCGAACCCGCTGCCCGCGGGTTCCGGGGCCGCGGGGGCCTGGTAGGCGGGTATGGACCCGGTCTGGCTCAGACCCTCGTAGCCGGGCAGGGACGACTCGGAGCGCCGGCCGGCGGGCTCGGGTGCCCTGCGGCCCTCGCGGCCCGGTGCGGCGCTCTCCGCGGCCCTCCTGGCCCGGCTGGCCTCCAGGCCCTCGCGGCCCGGCCGCTCCTCGGCGCCCAGGAGCATGGCGACCCGGTCGGTGATCTTGCGCTTGAACGGGCGCGGTGCCGAGCGCAGGGCGAGAGCCACGATGACGCCGAGCACGCAGAGCGCGTACATGTAGGTGAAGATCGGGGCCTTGACCGCGCGGCCCGCGTACAGGCCGTGGATCAGTCCGGCGCACCAGGCCGGGTAGGCGAGCATGTGCATCGCGCGCCAGCGGGCCGCGACCGGGGCGGGGGACGCGAAGCGGTTGCGCAGGGCGCCGGTGATGCCGACGAAGATCATGAGCTGGCCGGCCAGGGTGCCGAGACCGATGAGGCCCCCGCTGCTGGAGAAGCCGAGCCCGAACGGGATGAACGCGGCGATCCACGTCGTGTGCTCGAGGGTGAGTTTGATGCCGATGTGCAGCAGAAGGAACGCGATCGAGCCCACGGCGGTGATCCGGTGCACACCCTGGGCGACGATCCGCTGCCGGGTGTTGAGGATCAACCGGTCCTGCGCGACCAGCCCCCAGATCACGGAGCAGGTCAGGAGGACAAGCGTCACCACGCCCGCCCCGAAGTTGAGGAAGTCCTGGAGCCAGACGCCTCCGTACACCACGACCAGAGGGATGGCCAGCAGGAAGACGGCCGTCGCCACCCCGTAGGCCGACCGGCCCGTCCTGGGGAGCGTGTTGTTGCTACTGCGAGGGTTCATGGGGGCAACTCCGAGCGGTTCGGGAAGGCGGTCCCGCTGCCGCACTCTAAGTGGCGCCATACCGGTGGGTACGGCGTTTGAGTTATTGCGTTGTTATCAAACGGCCGTGGGGCTGCTGTGATGCCCCTTAGTAGCTGTTACGCGAAGTAATCATTGACCTTGGTTCAGTTCCTGTCGGATCGGACGGTGCGCTCGACTGCGGCGGCGAGTGCGGCACCCGGTGCCGAAGAGGCATACGTAAGCTCGTCGCGGCTTGCTCAACGGCTGCGGTACTCTGACGCCATGCGTGCCGTACGCCTTCTGCTTAGCGAGCCGCGCTGATCAGTCCCGACCACCGGTGAAGACGTGGTCGGAATCGGCGCGGCGTCCCCTCCTGTGCGAGGGGATTTTTCGTTTCCGGACGACACAGCCGCTGGCAGAGACGATCGATGGAGCTTTGAGGACATGAGCGAGACGAACCCCGCTGCCCCCGCCGAGGTGGCCGCGCCGCACCGCTACACGGCCGCCGTCGCGGCCGAGATCGAGGCACGCTGGCAGGACTTCTGGGACGCCGACGGCACCTACGCGGCGCCGAACCCCAAGGGTGACCTGGCGGGCGACCCCGGGCTGGTCGCCAAGCCCAAGAAGTTCATCATGGACATGTTCCCGTATCCCTCGGGTGCGGGCCTGCACGTCGGCCACCCGCTGGGCTACATCGCCACCGACGTCTTCGCGCGCTTCCAGCGGATGACGGGGCACAACGTCCTGCACACCCTGGGCTTCGACGCCTTCGGCCTGCCCGCCGAGCAGCACGCCGTGCAGACCGGCGAGCACCCGCGGATCACCACCGAGGCCGCGATCAACAACATGAAGTCCCAGCTGCGCCGGCTGGGCCTGGGCCACGACAAGCGCCGGTCGTTCGCCACGATCGACCCGGACTACTACAAGTGGACCCAGTGGATCTTCCTGCAGATCTTCAACTCCTGGTACGACGACGAGGCGAAGAAGGCCCGCCCGATCGCCGAGCTGGTCGCCGCGTTCGAGTCCGGTGAGCGCGCGGTCCCCGGCGGCCGTTCCTGGTCGGCCCTGACCGCCGCCGAGCGCGCCGACGTCCTGAGCGAGTACCGCCTGGCCTACGCCTCCGACGCGCCCGTCAACTGGTGCCCCGGCCTGGGCACCGTACTGGCCAACGAGGAGGTCACCGCCGACGGCCGCTCCGAGCGCGGCAACTTCCCGGTCTTCAAGGCCAAGCTGCGCCAGTGGAACATGCGGATCACCGCGTACGCCGACCGGCTGCTGGACGACCTGGACGAGCTGGACTGGCCCGAGGCCATCAAGCTGCAGCAGCGCAACTGGATCGGCCGCTCCGAGGGCGCCCGTGTCGACTTCCCGATCGACGGCGAGCGCATCACCGTCTTCACCACCCGCCCCGACACCCTGTTCGGCGCGACCTACATGGTGCTGGCGCCCGAGCACCCGCTGGTCGAGAAGTTCACGCCGCAGGAGTGGCCCGAGGGCACGCACGACGTGTGGACCGGCGGCCACGCCACGCCCGCCGAGGCCGTCGCCGCCTACCGCGCGCAGGCCGCCTCCAAGTCCGACGTGGAGCGGCAGGCCGAGGCCAAGGACAAGACCGGCGTCTTCATCGGCGCGTACGCCACCAACCCGGTCAACGGCGAGCGGATCCCCGTCTTCATCGCCGACTACGTCCTGATGGGCTACGGCACCGGCGCGATCATGGCCGTCCCGGCGGGCGACCAGCGCGACTTCGAGTTCGCGCGCGCCTTCGAGCTGCCGATCCACTGCATCGTCGAGCCGACCGACGGCCGCGGCACCGACACCTCGACGTGGGAGGACGCCTTCTCGTCCTACGACGCGAAGATCATCAACTCCAGCGGCCGGGGCGTCTCCCTGGACGGCCTGGGGGTCGCCGAGGCCAAGGCCCGCATCACCGAGTGGCTGGAGCGCGAGGGCATCGGCGAGGGCACCGTCAACTTCCGGCTGCGCGACTGGCTGTTCAGCCGCCAGCGCTACTGGGGCGAGCCCTTCCCGATCGTCTACGACGAGGACGGCATCGCCCACTCGCTGCCCGAGTCGATGCTGCCGCTGGAGCTGCCCGAGGTCGAGGACTACTCGCCGCGCACCTTCGACCCGGACGACGCGGACACCTCCCCGGAGACCCCGCTGTCCCGCAACGAGGACTGGGTCAACGTCACCCTGGACCTGGGCGACGGCCCCCGCAAGTACCGGCGTGAGACCAACACCATGCCCAACTGGGCCGGTTCCTGCTGGTACGAACTGCGCTACCTGGACCCGCACAACGACTCCGCCCTGGTCGACCCCGAGATCGAGCAGTACTGGATGGGCCCCCGCGCGGGTCAGCCGCACGGCGGTGTCGACCTGTACGTCGGCGGCGCCGAGCACGCCGTGCTGCACCTGCTGTACGCGCGTTTCTGGTCCAAGGTCCTGTACGACCTGGGTCACGTCTCCTCGGCCGAGCCGTTCCACAAGCTGTTCAACCAGGGCATGATCCAGGCCTTCGTCTACCGCGACAGCCGGGGCTTCCCGGTGCCGGCCGCCGAGGTCGAGGAGCGCGACGGCCAGTTCTTCTACGCCGGTGAGCAGGTCAAGCGCGAGCTGGGCAAGATGGGCAAGTCCCTGAAGAACGCCGTCACCCCCGAGGCGATCTGCGAGGAGTACGGCGCCGACACCCTGCGCCTGTACGAGATGGCGATGGGCCCGCTGGACGTCTCTCGGCCCTGGGACACGCGCGCGGTGGTCGGCCAGTACCGCCTGCTGCAGCGGCTGTGGCGCAACGTCGTCGACGAGGCCACCGGAGAGGTGACCGTCGTCGACGCCGAGCCCGACGAGGCCACGCTGCGCGCCCTGCACAAGGCGATCGACGGGGTCCGCCAGGACCTGGAGGGCCTGCGCTTCAACACGGCCATCGCCAAGGTCACCGAGCTGAACAACCACCTGACCAAGACGGGCGGCCCGGTGGCGCGTCCGGTCGCCGAGGCGCTGGTGCTGCTGATCACGCCGCTGGCCCCGCACATCGCCGAGGAGCTGTGGCACAAGCTGGGCCACACCGGCTCGGTCGTCCACCAGGACTTCCCGGTCGCCGACCCGCGGTACGTCGTGGACGAGACCGTGACCTGCGTGGTTCAGGTCAAGGGCAAGGTCAAGGCCCGCCTGGAGGTCTCGCCGTCCATCTCCGACGACGAGCTGGAGAAGGTCGCGCTGGCCGACGAGAAGGTCGTGGCGGCGCTGGGCGGGGCGGGCATCCGCAAGGTGATCGTGCGGGCGCCGAAGCTGGTGAACATCGTTCCGGCGTAATGCCTGTCCGGCGCCGTGCGCCGGACTCCACCCGCCCCCTAAGGGTCTCGTGCGGGCAGGTTCGGGGTTCCTCCGGAACTCCGGGCCTGCCCATCGCGTTTACCTTGGAGGGACGGCAGGCAACGGCCGGCCGGGTGGAGGAGGAGTTTCGTGGAAGCAGTGATCGCGATCGTGGCCCTGCTTTTCGTGCTCTTCGTGGCGCTCGGCGCCTACGCGACGGTGAAGGTGGTCGGCGCCGCCAAGCGCGGAGTCGACCGCACCATCACCCAGGCCCGGCGCACGGTCGAGGACCACACCCTGCGCGCCAAGTCCTTCGCCCAGCTCGGCCCGGCGGGCGAACTGGCCCAGCTGCGGCTGAAGCTGCGCACCTCGATGCGGGCCACCCAGGACGCGCTGCACGCGGGCGCCGCCGAGGACGAATCACTGAAGGAGTCCCTCGGCCTCTTCCAGCGGCTCAGCGCGCACGGCCACGAACTGGACGGCGAACTCAAGCGCCTGGAGTCCGAGCCCGACCGGGCGACGCTCGCCGAGCGCCTGCCGGGCCTGCGGGAGCGCACCGAGCGCATCACACAGTCGGCTGACGCCCTGCGCTGGGCGGCCCGTGACCGTGCCCGCCGCTTCGCCGACGACGACCTGGACACCCTGAGCGCGCAGATCGACGTCGAGTCGGGAGCCCTGCGGCACTGGACCAAGACCGAGCCCGCCGCGGCTCCGCCGCCGTGGCCCGAGACGCCCGCCGCCGACGCCGGCCCCGAGCAGCAGACCTGGCCCGAGACGCCCCGCTCCCGCACCGCCGAGGAGCCGACGCGGCCCGCGATCACCCCGCCGGGCCCTCGTCCCGCCTATCCCTGGCAGAAGAAACCCCGTCCCGAGAGCACCACTTGATCCGCACACGGCAGCCCCAGGCGACAGGGGCCGGGCTGCCACCCGGACGCTACGGCAGGTAACCTCCAGCTCATGTCCCGCCATGTCGCGATCGTCACGGATTCAACGGCCTACCTGCCGCAGGGGACGATGGAGCGGCACGGCATCACAGCGGTACCCCTGACCGTGGTCCTCGGCGACCGCGCGCTGGAGGAGGGCACCGAGATCACGGCCCGCTCGCTGGCCCAGGCGCTCCAGAAGCGACGCCCCGTCACCACCTCGCGCCCCAGCCCCCAGGCCTTCGCGGAGCACTACCGCAAGGTCGCCGAGTCCGGCGCGACCGGCATCGTGTCGCTGCACCTGTCCGCCGAGCTCTCCGGCACCTACGACGCGGCCGTCCTGGCGGCGCGGGAGTCGCCGGTGCCGGTACGGGTGGTCGACACCGGCATGATCGCCATGGCTCTCGGCTTCTGCGCGCTGGCCGCCGCCGAGGCCGCGGAGACCGGCGGCACCGTGGACGAGGCGGTCACGGCGGCGGAGAAGCGGGCCGCAGGCACCTCCGCCTATTTCTATCACACCC
>NZ_LJBR01000166.1 GCF_001282115.1 Streptomyces sp. NRRL B-24085
GGCAGGGGCAGGGGCAGGGGCAGGGGCAGGGGCAGCCGGTGGTGGCGCCGTCGGATTCGGGGCAGCCGGTGCAGCCCGTGCCGTCGGCGCAGGCCGTGCAGCAATCGGTGCAGGAGCAACGTCCGTCTCTTGAGCCCCGGCCGGATCGGGATTCCGCAGGGGCGAATTCAGGACAGGACTAGACCTCACAGGCTGATGAGGTGTTACTCGCTCGTAGTGTTTGCAGCGTGAACGGCCAGTGGTGACCGAGGACCGTCAAAAATGGCGGGGGCGCGCAGCCGTGTTCTACGCGCGTCCGGAAGTCACCCTTGTGCGCTCCCTGCGGGGTTCGGAAGAGTGAGGGCTCGTCAACCAGCCTTCCGGCCCCCGAGACCCCCACAGTCTCCGGGGCCGACCCCCCACAGGAGGACGCGAGTTGCAGCACCGACGCATACCCAGGCGGCGGATCGTCGTGGCGGGCGCGAGTGTCACCGCGCTCGTCGCCGCGGGAGTCACCTTGCAGACTGCGAACGCCAGTGAGACGCCGACCGCGCCGGAAGTGAAGACCCTCTCGGCCCTCGCGGCCGGAAAGCTCGCCTCCACGCTCGGGGAACAACTCGGCGCGGACGCGGCGGGGACGTTCTACGACGCGAAGACCAGGAGTCTCGTGGTGAACGTGCTCGACGAGGACGCGGCACGGACCGTCACGGCGGCCGGGGCCTCGGCCAGAGTCGTGTCCCACTCGCTCGCCGAGCTGAAGAGCGCCCGTACGACGCTCGCCGCCGACGCGACCGTCCCGGGTACGTCCTGGGTGACCGACCCCACCGCCAACAAGGTCGTCGTCACCGCCGACCGCACGGTCTCCGCGGCCGAGTGGGCCAAGCTCACCGAGGTGGTCGACGGACTGGGCCAGGTGGCCGAACTCCGGCGCACGAAGGGGGAGTTCAAGCCCTTCATCGCGGGTGGCGACGCGATCAGCGGGTCCGGCGGCCGGTGCTCGCTCGGGTTCAACGTGGTCAAGGGCGGGGAGCCGTACTTCCTCACCGCGGGGCACTGCACCGAGGCGATCTCGACGTGGTCGGACGCCGGCGGGAACAAGCTCGGCACCAACGAGGTGTCGAGCTTCCCGGGCAACGACTACGGGCTGGTGAAGTACACGGCCGACGTCGACCACCCCAGCGAGGTCGACCTCTACAACGGGTCCGCGCAGGCGATCACGGGCGCCGCGTCGGCGACCGTCGGCCAGTCGGTGACGCGCAGCGGGTCCACGACCCAGGTGCACTCCGGGAAGGTCACCGGCCTGGACGCGACGGTGAACTACGGCAACGGCGACATCGTGAACGGGCTGATCCAGACCGACGTGTGCGCGGAGCCGGGGGACAGCGGCGGGTCGCTGTTCTCGGGAAGCAGTGCGATCGGGCTGACGTCCGGTGGCAGCGGTGACTGCACCTCCGGCGGGGAGACGTTCTTCCAGCCGGTGACGGAGGCGCTGTCGGCGACGGGCGCGTCGATCGGCTGACGGTTCGGTGGTGTGTGAAGTCCCGTCCCCTGTATGTGGGGGCGGGGCTTCCGTGTTTCCCGTCGTCGCCGTCCGTCATCGTTATCCGTTCGAGACCTCAAGTTGCTCACGTCACGCTTGGGGCGGCCGTTACATTTGCGGTTCCTGGGGCTTCAACTTCCCCGTGACCAATGGAAGTTGATCACTCATCAGGTCCTTCACAGGCAATCGTTTCGGGGGAAGCGCTGTGCAGAAGATCCAGCTGACCTATTGGTGGGACGGGCACGAGCCCGGTGACGTCGTGGACGTCGACGACCCGATCGCGCGAGAACTGCTCGGTGTCATCGCGCGGCCCGCGGAGGGCCCCGAGGACGCCGAAGACTCCGCAGACTCCGATGAGTGAGCCGTACGTCACCTTTCCGGACGTCGAGCAGTTGGTCGTCGATCTGCTCAAGGACCGCAGCGAGCTGGCGGGTGTCGTCGTCGACGTGGCGCCGCCCTCGGGGTTCGACGGTTCGCAGCGCGCCGTACTGGTCTCCCGGATGGGCGGCGCCTGGGCGGAGGACCCCCGGCTCGACAATCCGCTGGTCGACCTGGAGGTGTACGGCCCCTCCAAGGCCGCGGCCCACACCGTCTCCCTCGTGGCGCGTTCCCTGATGCTCCAGCTCCGGGGTGTGCGCCACGGCGGGGCGACCGTCGTGGACGTCGTCGAGGAGGACGGGCCGCGCTGGCTGCCCGACTACCGGCACGGCAGTGCCAACCGCTACGTCTCGACCACCCGCCTGGTGGTCCGTCCGGCCTGAACGGCCGTACTCCCGGCGTGACTTCGCCGTACTCCCACATCAGCACGTCATGTCCAACTCCCAGCAAGGAGCAGTGATGGCCGGAACGAACGCCAAGGAGATCCGGGTCGCGGGCAGTGGCCGTGTGCTCATCGCCCCGCTCGCCACCGCACCGCCCGCCGACACCGCCGCGGCGTGGGGCGCCGGGTGGAAGGACCTCGGCTACACCACCACCGACGGGGTCAAGATCTCCAAGAAGGACAAGCTGGACCCGGTGGACACCTGGCAGAGCGTCAGCTCGGCGCGGTTCGTCTACTCCGACCGCGACCTCAGCTTCAAGTTCCAGCTCCTCCAGCTCAACGAGGACACCCTGCCGTTCTTCTTCGGCGGCGGGCAGGTGAAGGAGACGGCGACCGGGTCCGGCCTCTACAAGTACGAGCTGGCGGCCGAGCCGAAGTTCGACGAGCGGATGCTCGGGCTGGAGTTCAGCGACGGGGACGAGGTCAAGTACCGCATGATCGTCGCCCGCGGTCAGGTGACCGAGACGGAGGAGCTCGCGCTCGTCCGTACCGCCCCCGTGAAGCTCGGCGTCACCTTCACCGCGCTGGCCACGGTGGACGGTGCCCCGCTGGCGACCTTCCTCATGAAGGACCCGAACTTCAGCGCGGCCTGATCCCTCCGTACGTCCCTTTTCGTGCCACAGCAAGGAGCTCCACCGACATGGCCCCCTTCAACGTCAACGCCGCCCGTGCCCAGCGCCTCGAAGCAGTCGGAAAGAACTGGGAGTTCGAGGTGGACGGGGATGTGTTCCGGCTGCCCACCGAGTTCCCGCGCAGCATCGCCAAGCAGATCGCCGCGCTGGACGACAACGACATCGACGGGTTGCTGGCGCTGCTGCTCGGAGCGGAGCAGTTCGAGCGCTTCTGCAAGTACGACACCAGTGTCCAGGACGTCTCCGCGATCCTGGAGGCGTACGGCAACGACACCGGCATGTCGCTGGGGGAAGGCTGAGCCTCGGCGCGCTGGTCGACGAGCACGCCGAGGCTCTGGAGGCGGATCTGCTGCGCCACTACGGGGTCGACCTGCTCGACTGGCACCGGGGCCGGCTCTCCTCCCGCCGACTGCGGGTCCTCGTGGAACACCTCCCCGCGGACTCGTCCTTCGCCCGGGCGGTCCACGGCGAACAGGCGGACTGGACGGTGACGGACCATCTGCTGGCGGCGGTCGTGGACCATCTCGCCGTCGCCAACTGGATGTTCGCGACGGTCAACCGGGACGAGGACACGGAGCCGGCGGACTATCCGGAGGCGGTGCCGAGGCCGGGGCGCGGCGGTCCGCGCGGGGCGGGCGCGGCGGACGTCCCGGTCGTCGGGGACGAGAGTGCGGCGACTCCGGCCGAGATCGTGGCATTTCTGAGTTCACCGAGTTGACGGGAGCCGGTGCATGGGTGAGGACATCAGGGTCCTGGTCGACAGGCTGACCGCTCGGGTCACGACTCTGGAGGGCCAGGAGAACTTCACTGCTCGGTTCAAGGAACAGTTCGCGCAGGCATTGAGCGCTGGTGATGAGTTCAAGAAGGCCGTGCAGGGAGAGATTTCCTCCTGGAAGGCGCAGCAGGACGCCGAACAGAAGAAGCTCTTCGACCGCAAATGGCTTCCCGACAACATTCCCGCCACCGGCGCCAAGGCGGAAGCCACCGGTGCCAAGTTGGAAGCCACCGGCCTCAAGGCCGACTTCTACGTAGGGCAGGCGGAGTACGGCCTGTTCAAGCACGAATACAGTCTGACCAAGCTCTGGGAGGACCGGGCCCAGCACAAGCGGGAGCAGGATGTGGACAGGCGGTTGGCCGCCCTGACCTCAGCCGACCGGCAACTGCGCGAACAGCTCTCCTCTCTCAAGACCAAGATCGGCAAGGTCAGTCAGGTCGCCAACGACGGGAATCAGCGCAGCATTTCCGGGCGGACCAAGGTCCAGAATCTGACCGTCGACGTCGCCACGCTCGTCCGGACCCGACGAGCCGACGACCAACGTGTACGCAGCCAGATCTCGTCCCTCAAGAACAGGATCAGCAGGATCAGCCAGATCGCCAACGACGCGAACCAGCGCAGCAAATCCCTGCGGATCAAGGCCAACAACCTGGACCAGCAGGTCAGGGCAGGTCTGCGACGGGTCGAGGCGTTGGAGGACGGTGCCCGGCGGGCGGGCCGGTCCGTCGAGAGCCTGCGCGGCGCCATCAACTCCCTGGAACGGGCCCTGCGGGACTAGGAACCCGCACCCCAAAGACCCCATCGGCGACAACGACGGAGCCAACCCACCATGCAGACGTCACTCGTATCGGTCACCCGGGCGCTGAACCAGATGCGATCCGCGGCCACCAGCACCGGCGGTGCCGTCACCCGTATGCGGACCGCCGTCACCGGGGCCAGCAGTTCCGTCGACCGGCTCAAGAGCTCGGCCACCCAGGCCAGTACCGCCACCGGCCGGCTCCGGACCTCCGCCACTCAGGCGAGCGCCGGGCTCAACCAGGTGCGGACCGCTGCCGCCCGGGCGTCCACTGATGTGCAGCGGGCCGGGCGGAACGCCGCGTCGGGGGGCGGGCTCTTCTCCCGGTTCAGCCAGGGGCTGCGCACCGCCACCACCGCCCAGCGCGGCCTCAACACCGCCATGAAGGCCAATATCCTCGGCGCCATCCTCGCCCTGATCATGCCGCTGATCACCAAGCTCATCGACATGGCGATGCAGTCGAAGACCGTGCAGGCCGTCATGCAGGCGGCCTTCAAGGTCATCGGGCAGGTGGTGGGGACGGTCATGAAGGGGGCATCGGTCGCCATCAACTGGCTGATCGACGCGGGCAAGAACGTCGTCAACTGGCTCAAGGCCAACTGGCCGTTGCTCGTCGCCATCCTCACCGGCCCCGTGGGCATCGCCGTGCTCGCGATCGTCAAGCACTGGGACCGGATCAAGGACGCCGTCGGCTCGGTGCGGGACTGGATCGTCGACAAGTGGAACGCCGTGGTGGACTTCCTGCGGGGCGTGCCCGGGAAGATCTGGGGCTTCTTCGCCGAACTCCCCGACAAACTCCTGCGCTTGGGCGGCGACATCGTCCAGGGCCTCATCAACGGCATCAAGAACTCGGCCTCGGCACTGCTCAACACCGTGAAGAACTTCATCGTCAACACCATTCCCGGGCCCATCCGCAGCATCCTGGGGATCTCGTCCCCGTCCAAGGTGATGATGGGGTTCGGCGGGGACGTCGGAGAGGGACTCGCCCTCGGCATGGAGGGCGCCGGGAACAGGGTGGCCGGAGCGGCCGGACGGCTCGCCACCGCCACCGCGCGCGGGGTGATCGGACCCGGGTACGGCCTCACCGGCACCGCCGCCCGCTCGGGAGGCCGTACGGCAGCCGCGGCGGCCACCGCCCCCGTCACCGTCAACGTCCACCCCCGCCCCGGCCAGTCCGAGTACGAGATCGGCCGGATCACCGCCCGCGAACTCGCCTGGGCGGCCAAGCGATGAGCGGGCGCCAGCTCCAGCAGCCGGTGTTCGAGGTGGACGGCTGGGCCGGGAACACCGTCGACGAGGACGGCGTCGAGTGGTGGGTCACCAGCGAGCAGGGCTGGGCCGCCACCCCGCCCGTCCGGCTCACCCTGACCGACCGCCCCGAACGGCACGGCGCGTTCGACGCCCCCTCCTACCGGGGCCCTCGCGTGGTCACCCTGGAGGGCATGGCCATCGCCCCCGAACGCGCCGTACGGGAGGAGGCCAAGGACCGGCTGGCCGCCGTGCTCGCCGACGGCAGCACGCTGTCGCCGCTCGTCGTCACCGAACCGCACCGCGTGCGGCGGGCGTTGGTCCGGCTCACCGCCGAGACGAAGATCGTCGACCGCAAGTCCGGTGCCTTCGAGTTCTCCCTGACCATGACCGCCCCGGACCCGCTGCGGTACTCGTACGGACTGAACAGCAGCACCTGCCCGCTGCCGTCCTCCACTGGCGGTGTCGCCTTCCCGCTCTCCTTCCCCCTGGACTTCGGGTCCGGCTCCTCCGGTGGCCGGCTGCTCCTGGAGAACAAGGGCACCGTCCCCACCTGGCCGGTCTGGCGGATCGGCGGACCCTGCGTGCAGCCGGTGATCAGCAACACCGCCACCGGTGAGGAACTCGCCTTCGAACTCACCCTCCAGGAGGGCGAGTTCCTGCTCGTCGACACCGACGCCCGCTCGGTACTCCTCCAGGGCACCGCCTCCCGACGGGCCGCGCTGCTGCCCGGTTCGGACTGGTTTCCCCTGCGGCCGGGCGCGACGCCCGTGCTCTTCCGCGCCCGCGACTACGCCCCGGCCGCCCGGCTGACCGCGGAGTGGCGGGACGCCTGGCTCTGACCCCGCCCGCCCTCAGCTAGCAGAAGGAACGCACCCGCATGGCGAAAGACTTCGAGCGCGACTCCGGATGGCTCTCCGGCGGGGTCGTGGACGCCGAGGACGCCCGGCTCGCCACCGGCGTGCTCGCCTCGGCGGCGGCCGACCCCGGCAACCCGATCGGGGCCCGCACGGGCATCAAACCCGGCCCCGGCAACCCCGGCTACGTCGAGGCGGAGGCGACACCCTCGCGCTCTGTGCAGATCCGGCCCTTCCAGGGGGTCGTGCAGGGCACCCGCGCGCCGTACGCGGGCGCGTACCTGATCACGCTCGGCCAGCTGAAGCACCTCGACGTGCTCACCGAGGCCCCGGCCCACTCGTCGTACTCCCGGATCGTCCTCGTCGTGGCCCGGCAGACCGACCGGCAGTACGGCGACGCGAGCGACGGCATGGTGGTGCAGGTGGAGGCCGGGGCACCCGCGCCGACGCCGGTCGCGCCGAGGCTCACCGGCGACTACCTGCCGCTCGCCCAGATCACCGTGCGGGCGAACGCGGGCTCCGTCACCCAGGCGGACATCAAGGATCTGCGGATGTTCACCGTGGCCGCGGGCGGGGTGCTGCCGCTCCAGTCCTACGAGTCGCTCCCCGCCGACGGCCATCCCGGACAGCGGCTGTACGACCTCGAGAACGGCCTCGACCTGGTCCGCACCGGCACGGCGTGGCGTCCCGCGGCCACCGGAGCGGTGGAGTTCTTCGGGCCGGCCGACGCGGGCTGGCCGCGGACCAGCGGCTCGGCCGGAGCCACCGGATACACCTTCAACCAGGTCACCGTGCCAGCGGCGCCGTACCCCCGCATGCTGCTGATCACCGGGCAGATGTATGCGGTGACCTCGGGCGCCGACGAGCGGTGGGACCACGTGGTGCGCAAGCAGGACGGGGCGGCCGTGTCCCTCGCCTGCTTCCACGGCGGCCCTTCGAGGATCACCACCAGCGTCGCCCAGGGGCATTACCTGCTGCCCGCCGCGACACCGCTGGTCCTGACGCAGTACGTCGGCCGGGGCGGCGGCATGACGACCGGTACCGCCAGCGTGGGCTCGGCCGAGGCGCACTACACCGGCCTGCGTGTGATCGCGTTCCCCGTCCCGTGACGCCCCGATCGGAAGAGGCATCCCCATGAGCACGCCCACCCCAGAACGCGACTCCGGCTGGATCTCCGGCGGAGTCGTCGACGCCGAGGACGCCCGCCTCGCCACCGGCGTGTTCGCCGCGCCCGGGCCGAGCCCGGTCCAGGCCCGCAGCGGCGTCCGGCCGGCCACCGGGGACCCCGGCCGGGTCCAGGCCACCGCCACCGTCTCCGGCAAGGTCACCGTCGCCCCCTTCCAGGGCGTGATCCAGGGGACCCGGGCCAGTGCGACCGGCGCCTATCTCGTCACCCTCGGCCAGCAGAAGACCCTCGACGTCCTCGGCACCAACCCCGCCGACTCCGGCAACCCGCGCAACGACCTGGTGATCGCCCGGCAGCGCGACGCGCAGTACGGCGACCCCACCACCGGCATGACCGTGGAACTCGTGAAGGGAACCGCCGCCGCCACCCCCGTCGACCCCGCGGTGACCGGCGACTTCATCCCGCTCGCCCGGATCAGGGTCGCGAAGAACGCCTCCTCCGTCACCGCCGCCGACATCGACGACCTGCGTCCCTGGACCGCGGCGGCCGGCGGCATCCTGCGGGTCTGGGGCGAGGGCGGCCGGCCCACGTACCCCTACTCGGGCATGTACATCCACCGCTGGGACACCAACCACCTGGAGTGGTACGACAGTACGGCGGGCTGGCGGGCGGTCAACAACGACTCCGGCTGGACCACGCTCACCTTTCCCGCCGCCTGGACCGTGTACAACAACGAGACACCGGCGGTCCGCAGGGTCGGCGCGGTCGCCTACCTGCGCGGCGCGATCCGCACCGGTGTCGCCCAGGCCGCCAACCCCACGGTCCTCATGAACCTCCCGGCCGCCTTCCGCCCGGCGGTACGGCACCACTGGTACGCGGTGCTCGGCGGCACCCGGACGGGCGTGGAGGGCATAGTCGACACCGACGGCAACGTGAATCTCTACCCGCAGACCACCGCCCTGCCCGCCGACCAGCTGGTCTACATCAACACCACCTGGCTGGTGGGCTAGTGACCGGCCGCCCGACCCGCTACACCTACTACACCGCCGACCTCGCCACCGGCGCCATCACCGACGAACTCCCCCTGTACGACGCCACGTTCAGCACCGAACTCAACGAAGCCGGCGAGTTTCGCGCCCGGTTGCCGCTGGGCGACCCGCGGGTCGGTGTCCACCGGCCCCGTGAACTCACCGAGCCCGGCCGCGCCGCCCTCTATGTCGAGCGGGACGGCGTGCTCGTCTGGGGCGGGGTGATCTGGACCGTCAAGTACACCTCCGCGGACCAGCACCTGGAGATCGGGGCGGCCGGTTTCCTCTCCTACTTCGACCACCGCCGCGTCCTGCCCGCCGACTTCGACCCGGCCGTCCCCGACCTGGCCTCCGTCACCGTCTCCTTCACCGACCGCGACCAGTGCGACATCGCCCGCGACCTCGTCGCCATCGCCCAGGCGCACCGCGGCGGCGACATCCGGGTACGCCCCGAGGCCGACACCCGCTCCGGTGTCACCCGCACCCTGGTCTACCCCGGCAGCGACCTCAAGAGCACGGGGGAGGCGCTGCGGGAACTGGCGAGCCTGGAGGACGGCCCCGACTTCCTCTTCGACATGGCGTACGGCAGCGACGGCCGTCCCGTGCGCCGACTGCGCGTGGGCACCCCGCACCTCGGCCAGCAGGGCACCCCGCACGTGTGGGAGTACGGCGCCAACCTCATCGGCTACACCTGGCCGGCCGACGGCGCCTCCACCGCGAGCCGGGTCTTCGCCCTCGGCGAGCAGGGCGAGGCCGGCCAGCTCGTCGCGGTCGCCGAGGACCCCGCCACCGGGCGCCCGCTCACCGAGACCGAGGTCTCCTACGTCCATCTCACCGACCCGGAGCTGCTGCGCTCCCAGGCCCGCTCGGCCCTCGCCGCCGTCTCCGCCCCCGTGGTCCTGCCCGAGCTGACCGTGCGCGCCGACCTGGAGCCGGTCCTCGGCTCCTACCAGGTGGGCGACGACGCCCTCGTCGTCATCAAGGACGTGTTCTTCCCCGAGGGCGTCCGGTTCGGCGTACGGATCACCGGGATCGAGGTCACTCCCGGCAACGACGCGGGCGAGGAGCAGGTCCAGCTCACCGTCACCCCCGCCACCGACATCCCCTGAACCCGAGGAGCACCCCGTGACCAGGATCAACCGCCCCGACACCCTCCTCACCGAGCTCCGGGACATCAAGCGGCGCCTGCACGCCCTGGAGACCGCGCAGCGCGCGACGGCCGCCGGGGCCCCGCAGGGCGTCGTGGGCGAGCCCCGCGGAGAGGAATCCGCCGAGACCGACACATCCGGGTCCGAATAGCCGTTTCCGCAGGTGGGAGGCGACTCGAACGCTGTCGTACGCATGTTCGGTTTTTGGTCTATGGTGGAGGTGGGGCGATAGGGAACTGATGTTCGACAGCGGGAGGTGCGGATGCCTGGCTTCACTCATCTGCACACCGTCTCCGGGTTCTCCCTGCGCTACGGCGCCTCGCACCCGGAGCGCCTCGCCGAGCGCGCCTCCGAGCGGGGCATGGACGCCCTCGCGCTCACCGACCGCGACACCCTCGCGGGCACGGTCCGGTTCGCCAAGGCATGCGCGAAGGCGGGAGTGCGTCCGTTGTTCGGGGCGGATCTGGCCGTGGAGGAGGCCGAGCCGGCGGGGCAGGAGCGGCGCCGTGCTCCCGTGCGCGGAGGTGCCTTCGTCGACGAGTCGGCTCCCCGCGCCACCTTCCTCGCCCGGGACGGCGCCCGCGGCTGGGCCGACCTGTGCCGGCTCGTCACGGCGGCGCACGCCGACAAGGGCGAGCAGGGCACGCCCCTGGTGCCCAGGGCCGAGAACCGGGGGGACGGGCTGACCGTGCTGCTCGGGC
The DNA here is from genome assembly GCF_001282115.1 of Streptomyces sp. NRRL B-24085. Lineage (GTDB taxonomy): Bacteria > Actinomycetota > Actinomycetes > Streptomycetales > Streptomycetaceae > Streptomyces. The sequence continues at coordinate 10,651 of NZ_LJBR01000166.1, forward strand.
CCGACTCCGAGGTCGGCCGCGCCCTCGCCGCCGGCCGCCCCGACCGGGCCGCCCGCCTCCTCGTCCCCTGGCGGGAGACCTACGGCGACGCACTGCGCCTCGAAGCCGTCTGGCACGGACGCAAGGGCACCGGCCCCGGCTCCCTGCGGCTGGCCGCCCGTACGGTCGGATTCGCCGCCGAGCAGCGGATCCGGCCCGTGCTCAGCAACGCCGTACGGTACGCCGACCCCGGGCAGGGCCCGGTCGCCGACGTCCTGGACTCCGCCCGCCGCCTGGTCCCCGTCGGCGCCGTCAAGGAGCTGGACTCGGGCGAGGCCTGGCTCAAGGACGCGGGCGCCATGCTGGCGGCCGCCGAGCGGATCGTCGAGGCCGCGGGCTTCCGGCGCGACACCGCGCACCGGCTGCTGGAGCAGACGCAGGCGACGGCCGCCGAATGCCTGGTCGACCCCGAGGACGACCTCGGGATCGGCACCGTCCACTTCCCCGAACCGCACCTGGTCGGCGCGGGCCGGCGCAGCGCCCAGCGGGCCCTGGCCTCCCGGGCGGCGGCCGGGATGGTGCTGAAGGGGTACGCGGGCCGGCGCGCCTACTGGGAGCGGATGCACGAGGAACTGGACATCATCGCCCACCACGGCTTCGCCTCCTACTTCCTGACGGTCGCTCAAGTCGTCGACGATGTACGGGAGATGGGCATCCGGGTCGCCGCACGCGGTTCCGGCGCCGGTTCCCTGGTCAACCACCTGCTGGGGATCGCCCACGCCGATCCCGTCGAACACGGGCTGCTGATGGAGCGGTTCCTGTCCACGCGGCGGCTCGTGCTGCCCGACATCGACATCGACGTGGAGTCCGCGCGCCGCATCGAGGTCTACCGGGCGATCATCGGGCGGTTCGGGACCGAACGGGTCGCGACCGTCTCGATGCCGGAGACGTACCGGGTGCGGCACGCGATCCGGGACGTGGGGGCGGCCCTCTCCATGGACCCGGCCGACATCGACCGCATCGCCAAGTCCTTCCCGCACATCCGGGCGCGGGACGCCCGCGCGGCCCTGGAGGAACTGCCCGAGCTCAAGGAACTCGCGGGGGAGAAGGCGCGGTACGGCAGGCTGTGGGAACTGGTCGAGGCTCTCGACGCCCTTCCCCGGGGGGTCGCCATGCACCCGTGCGGGGTGCTGCTCTCCGACGCGTCCCTGCTCCGCCGCACCCCGGTCGTGCCGACCAGCGGCGAGGGGCTGCCCATGTCGCAGTTCGACAAGGAGGACGTCGAGGACCTCGGGCTGCTCAAGCTCGATGTGCTGGGCGTGCGGATGCAGTCGGCGATGGCGCACGCGGTCACGGAGGTGGAGCGGGCGACGGGGGAGCGGGTCGACCTGGACGCCGTGCCGCCGGGCGACCCGGAGACGTACCGGCTCATCCGGTCCGCCGAGACGCTGGGGTGCTTCCAGATCGAGTCGCCGGGACAGCGGGACCTGGTCGGACGGTTGCAGCCGGCCGGCTTCCACGATCTCGTCGTGGACATCTCGCTCTTCCGGCCCGGTCCGGTCGCCGCCGACATGGTCCGGCCGTTCATCGAGGCCCGGCACGGGCGGGCGCCCGTCCGGTACCCGCACCCCGACCTGGAGGGGCCGCTGAAGGAGACGTACGGGGTCGTCGTCTTCCACGAGCAGATCATCGACATCGTCGACATCATGACCGGGTGCGGGCGGGGCGAGGCGGACCGGGTGCGGCGCGGGCTGTCCGACCCGGAGTCGCAGGGCCGGATCCGCTTCTGGTTCGCCCAGCACGCGGCGGCGAACGGATACAGCGCGGAAACGATTCAGCGGACCTGGGAGATCGTCGAGGCCTTCGGGTCGTACGGCTTCTGCAAGGCGCACGCGGTCGCCTTCGCCGTCCCCACGTACCAGTCGGCGTGGCTGAAGGCGCACCACCCGGCGGCCTTCTACGCCGGGCTGCTCACCCACGACCCCGGGATGTACCCGAAGCGGCTGCTGCTGGCGGACGCGCGGCGGCGCGGGGTGCCGATCCTGCCGTTGGACGTGAACGAGTCGGGGGTCGCACACAGGATCGAACTGGTGTCTGATAATCCTTCGGTGTGGGGCCTGCGGCTCGCCCTCTCCGACGTGCACGGCATCAGCGAGGCCGAGGCGGAGCGGATCGCCGCGGGGCAGCCGTACTCCTCGCTGCTGGACTTCTGGGAACGGGGGCGGCCCAGTCGCCCGGTGGCCCAGCGGCTGGCCCAGGTCGGCGCGCTGGACGCCTTCGGCGCCAACCGGCGCGATCTGCAACTGCACCTGACCGAGCTGCACCGGGGCGCCCGTGCCGGCCGCGGCGGCCAACTCCCCTTGTCCGGAGGGCGGAAGACGGCCTCGGTCGGGCTGCCGGACCTGTCCTCCGTGGAGAAGCTCAGCGCCGAGCTGGGAGTGCTGTCGATGGACGTCTCGCGCAACCTGATGGACGACCACCAGGAGTTCCTGGGCGAGCTGGGCGTGCTCAGCGCACGACGGCTGCGCGAGGCGCGGCACGGCGAGACCGTGCTGGTCGCGGGGGCCAAGGCGGCCACCCAGACACCGCCGATCCGGTCCGGCAAGCGGGTCATCTTCACCACCCTGGACGACGGCACCGGCCTGGTCGACCTCGCCTTCTTCGACGACTCGCACGACACCTGCGCGCACACCGTCTTCCACTCCTGGCTGCTGCTGGTGCGCGGAGTGGTGCAGCGGCGCGGCCCGCGCAGCCTCAGCGTGGTGGGCGCGGCCGCCTGGAACCTCGCCGAACTGGTCGAACTGCGGGACGGGGAGGGCCTCGACGCGGTGGCGGCGCGGCTGGCGGAGCCGGTCCCGACCAGGGGCGGTGACCCGGCCGGCGATCCGACCGGCGGCCGGCGAATCCAAATGCCGACGGGATACGAACTGCATCCATGGGCCGATCTGCGACCGGCGGGTCAAGAGGCCTCACCGACAAGGAAGTTGTGGCACCAGAGTCCGGGGAGTGCGGGATGACCATCCTCTGCGTACGTTTCCAGCTGCCGCCGACGCGGGAGGCGGCCCTGCCCGAACTGCTCGGTCTCCTGGAGGAGTTCACCCCGGTCGTCGAGGCGCTGCCGCCGGACCGGGCCCTGGCCGACCTGCGGGGCGCCGAACGGTACTTCAAGCGGGACGCCGTCGAACTGGCCTCGGTGATCCGGGTCCGCGCCCTCGCCCTGCACGGCGTCGACTGCGCGATCGGCGCCGGACCCGGACCGATGCTGGCCCGCATGGCGCTGAAGGACGCCCGGCCGGGGGTGACCCGCTCGGTTCCCGAGGGCGGGGCGTCGGACTTCCTCGCCGGCCGGCCCGTCGCCGCGCTCCCCGGCGTCGGCGCCGCGACCGCCCGCACCCTGTGCGAGTACGGCCTCGACACCCTGGGCCGGGTCGCCGCCGCACCCCTGTCCACGCTCCAGCGGCTGGTCGGCGCGAAAGCGGGCCGAGAACTGCACGAGAAGGCGAACGGCGTGGACCGCGGCCGGGTCGTCCCGAACGGCGTCTCGCGATCCCTCGCCACCGAACGCCCCTTCACCCGCGACGAGCTGGACCCCGACCGGCACCGCCGCGCCCTGCTCTCCGCCGCCGAGGAACTGGGCTCCCGGCTGCGTGCCCTCGACAAGGTCTGCCGCACCCTGACCCTCACCGTGCGCTACGCCGACCGCACCGCGACCACCCGCAGCCGCACCCTCGGTGAACCGACGGCCCATTCGGCGGCCCTCACCAGGGCGGCCTACGGCATGTACGAGGCGCTCGGTCTCCAGCGTGCCCGGGTCCGCTCCATGGCCCTGCGCGCCGAGGGCCTGGACGCCGCCGAGCAGGCCTCCCACCAGCTCACCTTCGACCCCACCGACGAGAAGCTCCGCCGCATCGAGGAGGCCGCGGACCGCGCCCGGGCCCGGTTCGGACCGCTGGCGGTGCTGCCGGGGACGCTGGCCGCGTAGGGCAGGCCCGGGTCAGTTGGCCCACGGCGGGGTGATCCGGGTGCCGTCCGCCAGCGTCGCCTCCAGACCGACGGAGGTGGTGACCCAGGTGAGGGCGGTGTGGTCGGTGGGGTTCTCGACGGCGAAGGCCGCCCCGGGGGTGACGATCACCGTGTCGCCGGCGGTGACCCGGTGAGCGGTGCCGTCGAGGGTGATCAGGAGTTCGCCGATGAGCAGATGGAAGATCTCCTCACGGCTGACGGTGTGCGTCGGCGCCTTCGTCCCCGCGGGGATCTCGCCCCGCCAGGCGCAGAGCTCCTTGGAGCCGCTGAGGGGAGTGGCGTACGAGACGAAACGGGCGCCGTGGATCTCATGGGTGACGGCCTCGGACGAGCGGACGACGGGCATGGGGCCTCCAGGTCGAAAGATGGTCAAGCAGGTTGACTATATGGGCCTATGGTCAAGCTGCTTGACCAATTCGTCAAGGGTGTTTCAATGCGTGGGTGCAGAACTCCGAAGCCCTCGCCCTGTCCGCCGCCCTGCTCGCCGCCGCCGGCGACCTGACCCAGCGCATCAACGACGGAGTCGTCGCCCGGGGCTTCGAGGCCCGGCCCGCCTGGGGGTTCGCGTTCACGCGGCTCGCGCCGGACGGGGCCACGGTCACGGAACTCGCCGCCCACCTCGGGGTGACCAAACAGGCCGCGAGCCAGCTGGTCGACGAGATCGTGCGCAAGGGGTACGCCGAGCGGCGGCCGCACCCCGGGGACGCGCGGGCCCGGCTCGTGGTGCTGACCGAGCGGGGATGGGCCTGCACCCGGGCGGCGGAGGAGGCCGCCGCGGAGGCCGTGCGGGCGTGGGTCGACGTACTCGGTGAGAGTGAAGTGCGCGCGTTGCGCGAACGGTTGGGGCGGATCGCTCCCTATGGTCCCATCAGGCCCGCCTGGTGACGGTTCATCAGCAGACGCGTACGCGACGGTTAGCACTGGAAGTTTTTACTGACGCGTAACTTCACAAGTGCACTACTCGTCCGTAACTTTCGAATTGAACAGCATCCCGTGATCCGGGTCACAGGGCGTACGGCCATCGCACCTTCCCCTTGAGCCGCAAGGAGATCACCCGATGCTGCCCTGGAACAGACTGCTCAGACCCCTCGCTGCCCTGCTGCTGACCGCCACGGTCGCCGTCGTCCCCGCTGCCGCCGCCCACGCGGCCGACGCCCCGAGCAGCGGCTGGAACGACTACTCCTGCAAGCCCTCCGCCGCCCATCCCCGCCCCGTCGTCCTCGTGCACGGCACCTTCGCCAACTCCGTCGACAACTGGCTGGCCCTCGCCCCCTACCTGGAGAACCGCGACTACTGCGTCTTCTCCCTCGACTACGGCCGGCTCCCCGGTGTGCCCCTCGTCCACGGCCTCGGCCCCATCGACAAGTCGGCGGAGCAGCTGAAGACCTTCGTCGACAAGGTGCTCGCCGCCACCGGCGCCGCCGAGACCGACCTCGTCGGCCACTCCCAGGGCGGTCTCATGCCCCGCTACTACCTCAAGTTCCTCGGCGGAGCCGCCAAGGTGAACGCCCTCGTCGGCATCGCACCCGACAACCACGGCACCACCCTGTCCGGCCTCACCAACCTGCTGCCGTACTTCCCGGGTGTCGGGGACTTCCTCACCACCAACACCCCCGCCCTCGCCGACCAGGTCGTCGGCTCCGCCTTCCTCACCAAGCTCAACGCGGGCGGCGACACCGTCCCCGGCGTCAGGTACACCGTCCTCGCCACCAGGTACGACGAGGTCGTCACCCCGTACCGGAGCCAGTTCCTCAGCGGGGACGGCGTCCACAACGTCCTGCTCCAGGACCTGTGTCCGCTCGACCTCTCCGAGCACGTGGCCATCGGACTGTTCGACCGCATCGCCTTCCACGAGGTGGCCAACGCCCTCGACCCGGCCCACGCCACCGCCACCACCTGCGCGTCGGCGCTGAGTTGAGCGGCACCGGGGCCTGTCCGGCCTGAGCCGCCGGTCAGGCCCCGGAGTTCCCTCGGTCAACGGCCGTGCCGTGCACCGCCGTTCGCCGCGCGCCGGCGTACCGAGCCGAACAGGAGCGCCGCGCCGGCCGCGAGCGTGGCGGTGCCGCCCATCGCGAGGTACGAGGTGCTGCCGTCGCCGCCGGTCTCGGCGAGGTGCTGCGAACTGCCCGCCGGCCGGACGTCGTCGGCCGGACGGCTCTCCGACGCGGCGGCCACCGGTTCCGCCGACGTACCGGCGTCGTCGTCACCGTGCCCGTGGTGCTCGATGGTCGACTTCTCGGTGCCGTCCTCGATCTGCTCCTCGGAGGGCGCGGAGGCGCTCGGAGCAGGCGACGCACCGCCGGCCGGGGCACCGGAGTCACCGCCCCCGAACGTCACGTCCGAGCAGGAGTAGAACGCCTCCGGGCTGTCCGAGCGCTGCCAGACGGCGTACAGGAGCTGCCTGCCGGAGCGCTCGGGGAGCGTGCCGGAGAACGTGTAGAAGCCGCCCGAGGCGACCGGGTCGGTGGCCGTCGCGACCGGGTTCGACAGGTCCAGGTCGTCCCAGGCGAGCGGCTGCGCCGGGTCGTAGCCCGGCTTGGTCAGATACACCTTGAAGGTGCCCTTGTGCGGGGCGGTCACGCGGTACTTGAAGGTGTACGAGCCACTGCTCACGCTCGTCGCCGGCCAGTCGGCGCGGGCCAGGTCGAGCCCCTTGAACTCGTCGTTGTTCGCGCTGCACAGCCTGCCGTCCGGGATGAGCTCCTGGTGCCGTCCGTTCGCGTCGCCGATGCGGATGCCGTTCCAGTCGTAGAGCGCCTGGGTGCCTCCCGCCGCGACCGCCGCCCTGCACGCGTCGGACCTCGGGCTCTCCGGGCCCTCCGCGTAGCACTGCGAGACCCGGCTGACCGGGTCGCCCATCGAGCCGTGCGCGGACGCGGGGGCCGCGGCCAGCGCGGTCAGGGCGAACGGGGCGAGGCCGACGGCGGCGACGGCTGCGGCCTTGCGGCGTGCGGGCATGGGGGATCTCCTCGGAACCGGTACTGATGCGTGCCGGAACAAAGAAACCCCGAAATCCCCGGCCTGTGACGGCCCGTGGCGATCTTTATGGCCCTCTTAAGGGAGTGCTGAGACGGAGATCAGGTAGGTAGCGTGCGCGCATGACGAACGAGGAGATCCGACGCGCCGAGGCGGCCGACGTACCGGCCGTGAAGGCCGTGACCGACGCGGCGTACGAGCACTACATCGAGCGCATCGGGCAGGTGCCGCAGCCCATGCGGCGGGACCACGCGGCGAACGTGGCCGCGGGGCGGGTGTACGTGACGGGCGACCCCGTGACGGGGCTCGTGGTGGTCGAGGAGCACCCGGACCATCTCTACCTCGACAACATCGCCGTCCATCCCGACGCCCAGGGGCGGGGCGTGGGCGGACGGCTGCTGCGGTTCGTCGAGGCACACGCGCGTGCGCGGGGACTGCCGGAGGTCAGGCTCTACACCAACGCGATGATGTGGGAGAACCAGAAGATCTACCCGAAGTTCGGTTACGAGGTCGTGGAACGGCGAGTGGACGGGCCCTACGACCGCGTCCACTACCGCAAGCGACTGGTCTGACACGGAGCATGCCTGCCGCCGTCAGCCGTCCGGCCACCAGGTCCGCGCGATGTCCTTGCGGACCTCGGGTCGTCCCGCGGGGCGCTCGTCGGCCTCCTCCGGGAGTCGGCGGGCGTCAGTCCTCTTCAGGGGCTTCTGCACGGTGGTACGGCGCATGGCTGCCTCCTTCAGTGCCTACCGAGTTCCGCGTTCTCACGGAGGTAGACCCTTTGGAGGAGAGTTCCTCATCGCTCAGCGGTCTGTCAGTGGCGGTTGTCACGATCGGACTGTCAGTGGCGGGTGTCACTCTTGGGCACATGACGCAGAACAGTGGTGGTGGGGGCGCGGAAGGCGTGGACTGGGACGCCGAGGCGGCGTCCTTCGACGAGGAGCCGGACCACGGGTTGCGGGACCCCGAGGTGCGCGCGGCCTGGGCCGAGCGGCTGCGGGGGTGGCTCCCGGCGCGCGCGTCCGACGTCCTCGACCTCGGGTGCGGGACCGGGAGCCTGTCGCTCCTCGCTGCCGAGCAGGGACACCGGGTGACCGGGGTGGATCTCTCTCCGGCCATGGTGGAGCGCGCCCGGGCCAAGCTCGCGGGGCGTGACGCGGTGTTCCTGGTCGGTGACGCCGCGCATCCTCCGGTGGGGGAGCAGCGGTTCGACGTCGTGCTCGTGCGGCATGTGCTGTGGGCGCTGCCGGACCCCGGGCGGGTGCTGCGGCGGTGGTGGGGGCTGTTGCGGCCGGGCGGGCGGCTGGTGCTGGTGG
>NZ_LJBR01000167.1 GCF_001282115.1 Streptomyces sp. NRRL B-24085
GAGCCGCCGCCGGAACCCCGCCGCCCCTGGTGGAGGTCGGCGCCCCGGGTCGCGGTGATCGCCGCCGCGGTCGTCGTCGCCGTGGTCCTCGCGGTCGTGTTCACCCGCTCCGGCGGCGGCTCCACGCCGACCGGCGGCAACGGCGAGGTCTTCCTCCAGGCCGCCGCCAAGACCGGCCCCGAGCCCTTCACCGAGTCGACCGCGAAGGACAACTCGGTGCCGCCGGTCTCCGCCTCCCCGACCGGCTCCTCCGAACCGGCGAACGCCGTACGCGGTGTGGACGGCGCCGCTCCCGGCCTCTACGGCGGTACCCGCAACGCCTCCAGCTGCGACGTCGAGAAGCAGATCAAGGCCCTGCGGGCGGACCCCGAGAAGAACAGCGTGTTCGCCTCCGTCGCCGGTGTCCGGCCGGCCGGGGTCCCCGCCTTCCTGCGCTCGCTCACCCCGGTCCAGTTGCGCATGGACACCCGCGTCACCAACCACGGCTACCGCGACGGCGCCGCCACCAGCTACCAGGCCGTCCTCCAGGCCGGCACCGCCGTCCTCGTCGACGACCGCGGAGTGCCCCGAACGCGCTGCGCCTGCGGCAACCCGCTGACCCCGCCGGTCGCCCAGCAGACCACGCCGAAGCGCACCGGCGACTCCTGGCCGTCGTACGACCCCTCGAACGTGGTCGTGGTCGCGCCCTCGACGACGGTCATCGATGTCTTCGTGCTCTACGACCCCGACCATCACGACTGGGTCGCCCGGCAGCGCGGCGACACCGGCGGCAAGGACCACAAGACCCACCCGCCGGCCAAGCCCTCCCCGCCGGTGAGCGTGTCCCCGCCGACGACGCCGAGCACGCCGTCGTCCCCGAACTCCCCGGAGCCCTGCGTCTCCACCTCGTCCGGAGCACCGTCCGGATCGTCGAGTCCGTGCGCACCGGCCCTGATCGCCCCGTCCTCGCCGCCCTCGAGCCCGCCCTCACCACCGCCGCCGCCCAGCAGCGATTCCCCAGGTGAGAGCAGTGCGCCCGACTCCTCGTCCCCGCAGCCGCCCCTCGTCTCCGACACCACGGCGAGCACCACGCAGTCGGCGCCCCTGTCCGGGGCCGCCCTCTCCTGGACGGTGTGACGCGTCACCTGGACTGCGACGCGCGACTTGGGGTACGAGGACTGGTGCAGCAGCGTCCGGCCAGTCCGGCTTCCGAGAGAGAAACGCATGATCGATCACCTGGACGGGGCAGTGATACCGACTGGTTTCGACGTGCCCGTGGAGCCCTTGCGGCGGGCGGCGCACTACACCGGTGAGCCGGGGAGCATCGCCGAGGCGCGATCGTTCGCCGCGGACTTCCTCGGCAGGCTCCGAACCGAGTGGTGTGCCGACATCGGCGGTCGCGCCGAGGAGGAGGTCCTCCTCGTGGTGAGCGAACTCGTCACCAACGCCGACCGGCACAGCAACGGGCCGTACATCCTTGAGCTGGAGGGCACCGACGCCGAGGTCGTCGTCACCGTCTACGACAGCAGTGCGGCCCTGCCCCGCAGGTTCCCGCGCGATCCCGAGCGCGTCGGCCGGCACGGTCTGGAGATCGTGCACGTGCTGGCCCGGGAGGTGGCGGCGGAACGGGTGCCGGTGGGCAAGCGGGTGCGAGCCGTGCTGGGCTTCGGCGCCAAGGAGTGAGGGCTCGCCCTGGCCGCTTCGGTCCCACCGACCGAACTGGTCCGGTCATGAAGCGGGTGCCGTCCGAGGACGGCACCCGCTTTTTGTCGCTGTATGTATGTGTCGGGCCGTGTGGGTCAGGCGCAGCCCAGCTCGCCCAGCATGCCCTCGCGCAGCCGCGTGATGATCCGCTTGATCAGCCGGGACACGTGCATCTGCGAGCAGCCGAGGCGCTCACCGATCTCCGACTGGGTGGCCTCCTCCACGAACCGCATGTGGATGATCTGCCGGTCGCGCTCGCTGAGCTCGGCCATCAGCGGGGCGAGCGACTGGAAGTCCTCGACGAGCCGCAGACCCTCCTCCTCCACCCCGATGAAGTCGGCGAGCACCGCTTCGCCGCCCTCGGGGCCGTCGCCGGTGAGGGCGGCGTCCAGGGACGAGGAGTTGTAGCCGTTCGAGGCGATCTGCGCCTCGATCACCTCGTTCTCGGAGATGTTCATCAGGGTGGCGAGTTCGGCCACCGTCGGGTCGCGGTCCAGCCGGCTGGCGAGTTCCTCGCGAGCCTTGGCCAGCTCGACGCGCAGCTCCTGGAGGCGCCGCGGGACGTGCACCGCCCAGGTGGTGTCACGGAAGAAACGCTTGATCTCGCCGACGATGTAAGGCAGCGCGAACGACGTGAACTCGACCTCACGGGAGATCTCGAACCGGTCGATCGCCTTGATCAGACCGATCATGCCGGTCTGGACGATGTCCTCCATGTCGTCGCCGCGGCCCCGGAACCTCCCGGCCGCGAAGCGCACGAGCGACATGTTCATCTCAATGAGGGTGTTGCGCGCGTACTGGTACTCGTGCGTCCCCTCCTCGAGCTCGGTGAGGCGCTGGAAGAACTGGCGGGACAGCTCCCGTGCGTCCCGCGGGGCGACGGACCGCGGTTCCTCGACTCCCGGCAGGGGTGTCCCACCCGTCCTGGTCCCGCTGGCGTGCTCGGCGACCTGTGCCTCCGAACGGTTCACGGCGGTGACGGCGGTATGCATTACCTCTCCCACGAAAGTCACGGCTCGACGTCTGCCTCTTCGGCCTGGGTTGTCTCGGGTCCTGCAGATGTGGCCTGCCGTGTACCCGGTTCTCGACAACATATGCCTCCCCGGGCCACCGGCCGAATCCACCGCCCGCAGCTCCCTTCGCCCTGCGCGTACCCGGGGAGTGACAAGGCATGCCCACCAAGTTGACCTGTGGCCAGAAATCGTCGTCTTCAGGGGCTGACGCGGGTGGCGACGATCAGTTCGTGCAGGTAGCGCTTGGTGACCCGGCCGCCGTGACGTGTCTCGATCAGATCCCTGAGACAGGCCAGCAGGCCGTCGCGACGGGTGCTGTCGAGGGCCCGGTGGCCCGAGTAGGTGAGGAGTACGTCGATGTACTGGTCGGCGGTGTGGGTGATGTCCTGCTCGAAGCGGGTCACCCGGACGTCACCGAGGCGCAGGCAGTTCTCGAACTCCTCCGTGTCGGGGACGATCTCGGAGGACGGCCGCAGCCGCAGCCCGGGTGGTGTGGCCGGATCCCAGCGTTCGTAGCAGTCCTGGGCCTCGGCGAAGAAGTCGGTCGAGCCGCCCGCCACGTGGTGGGTGACGACGACGGCCAGGTGTCCACCGGCCCGGAGCGCGTCCGCCGCCTTCTCCACGCGGACCGCCGGATCGATCCAGTGGAAGGCGGTGGCGCAGGCGAGCACGTCGAAGGGTTCCTCGGGCAGCGGCCAGCCCTCGAACTCGGCGGTCCGCACGTCGACGTGGGGGAATGCGCCCAGCCGCCGCCGGGCCACCGCGGCCATCGCGTCCCCCAGTTCCACCGCGGTGATGTGACAGCCGAACCGGGCCAGGTCACGGGTGAGCTGTCCGGTCCCCGGACCCACCTCCAGGACGCGGCTGTCCGGGCCGAGACCCGTCATCCGGGCCAGCTCCGCGACCAGCGCGGGCGGATAGCCCGGACGTGCCCTGTCGTACAGCTCCGCCGCCCCGTTGAACGTCTCCCGCAGCACCGCGTCCCCACCCTCGCCCGCCGTCGATTCCACCCAGGGCGGAATGCCTACCCCTTCCCCTGGCGGCCACGGAACCTAGGCTGATCCGGTGAGCAACGAAGCGCCGAACCAAGCCCGCGTGATCCCGCTGCGCCCGCCGTCCGCGCGCCCGGGGTCCGTCCGCCCGGTCTCCGAACGCCCCGCCACCGCCCCGCCGAAGGAGCCCGCCGCCAGGGAACCCCTGTGGCGCGACCTCGTCGGGGACGTCCTGCGCCGTGAGCGCCTCGCCCAGGAGCGCACGCTCAAGGACGTGGCCGACGCGGCCCGGATCTCGATGCCCTACCTCTCCGAGGTGGAGCGCGGCCGCAAGGAGGCCTCCTCGGAGGTCCTCGCGGCCGCCGCCCACGCCCTGGGCCTCGGCCTCGGTGATCTGCTCTCCCTGGCCCAGGGCGAGCTCACCCGGCACTCCGCCCGCAGCCGCCGCGCGGTGCCGGGATCGTCGTACGACGGGATGTGCCTGGCGGCCTGACCCGGCGGGCCGGTGCCTCAGACACGCACGAGGCGCCGGCTCACCACCTCGTCGGCCAGCCCGTACTCCACGGCCTCCTGTGCGGTGAAGACCTTGTCGCGGTCCATGTCGGCGCGCAGGGTCGCGATGTCGTGGTGGGTGTGGCGGGCCAGCACCTCCTCGACCTGGGAGCGGATGCGGACCATCTCCTTGGCCTGGAGGGCGAGGTCCGAGATCGCGCCGCGGCTGCCGCCGGAGGCGGGCTGACCGAGCAGCACGCGCGCGTGCTCCAGCACGAGCCGCCGCCCGGGATCCCCGCCGGCCAGCAGGACGGCCGCGGTGGACGCCGCCTGCCCGACGCACAGCGTGGAGATCGGCGCCTGCACGTAGGTCATCGTGTCGTAGATCGCCATCAGCGAGGTGAACGAGCCGCCGGGGGAGTTGATGTAGATCGAGATCTCGTTCTCCGGCGCGGCCGACTCCAGGTGCAGGAGCTGTGCGATCACGACGTTGGCCACCCCGTCGTCGATCTCGGTGCCGAGGAAGATGATCCGCTCGGAGAGCAGGCGGCTGAACACGTCGGAGGACCGTTCGCCGTGCGCGGTCCGCTCGGTGACGTACGGAATCGTGTAGTTCGCCATGTCAGAGCCCCATCCGTCGCCTGGAGGCGGCCGGGCGGACGTCCGCGAGGGACTCCACGACCCGGTCCACCATGCCGTACTCCCTGGCCTCCTCGGCCGTGAACCAGCGGTCGCGGTCGCCGTCGCGGGCGATGGTCTCCGGTGTCTGGCCGGTGTTCTCGGCGAGGAGGCGTTCCATGGTCTGCTTGCTGTGGTCCAGGTTCTCGGCCTGGATCAGGATGTCGGCGGTGGTGCCGCCGATGCCCGCGGAACCCTGGTGCATCATGATCCGCGCGTTCGGCAGGGCGTAGCGCTTGCCGGGCGTGCCGCCGCAGAGCAGGAACTGGCCCATGCTCGCCGCGAAGCCCATGGCGAGCGTCGACACGTCGTTGGGGATCAGCCGCATCGTGTCGTAGATGGCGAGGCCCGCGTACACCGAACCGCCCGGGCTGTTGATGTACAGGCTGATGTCGGTGCGCGGGTCCTCCGCGGACAGGACCAGCAGCTGGGAGCAGACGCGGTTGGCGGAGACCTCGTCGACCTGGGTGCCGAGCAGCACGATGCGCTGGGCGAGGAGCTGGGCGGCCAGTTGGTCGTCGAAGCGGGTGGGAGGGGTGTCGCCGTCCTCGGCCCGGATGGAAGTCATGGGCGGTCCTCGTGGTCGTAGGGATGCCGTCGGCTCCACTCTTGACCTCGGACGACACCCCGAGACGGTTTCTCTGCCGGTGGCAGATTCGCCACCGGCAGAGCGCGGGTCCCGGGGAGCGCTCAGCCCGTCTCGCGCAGCTGCCGGAAGAACGCCCGCACGTCGCCCACCAGCAGGTCCGGCTCCTCCATCGCCGCGAAGTGGCCGCCCCGCTCGAACTCGGTCCAGCGCACGAGGTTCTCGGTGCGCTCCGCCTTGTGCCGCAGCGGGATCTGGAGCTCCGCCGGGAAGACGGCGAGGGCGGTCGGCGCGGTCGACGGTTCGGTGGGCCGGGCCGCCCTCCCGTCGGTGGCGTGCGCCCGCTCGTAGTAGATCCGGGCGGCCGAACCGGCGGTCCCGGTCAGCCAGTACAGCATCACGTTGGTCAGCAGCCGGTCCCGGTCCACGGCCTCCTCGGGCAGCTCGGCGGAGTCCGCCCACTCCTGGAACTTCTCGACGATCCAGGCGAGTTGGCCGACCGGCGAGTCGGTGAGCGCGTAGGCGAGGGTCTGCGGCCGGGTGGAGTGCAGGACCGCGTACCCGGTGCCCTCGCGCGACCAGGCGCTCCACCGGCGCCAGGACTCCAGGGCGCGTTCCCGCTCCCCGGGTCCGAGCGCGGCGAGTTCCTCCTCGGTCGGCTCCTCGGTGGCCTGCGCGCCCGGCAGCAGATTGAGGTGGACGCCGATGACCCGCCCGGGGTGGGCGCGGCCCAGCTCCCGGGAGATCGCCGAGCCCCAGTCGCCGCCCTGCGCGCCGAACCGCTCGTAACCGAGCCGGGTCATCAGCTCGGCCCACGCGTCGGCGATCCGGCCCGCCTCCCAGCCGGTGTCGGCGGGAGGCCCGGACAGCCCGAAACCGGGGATGCTCGGTACGACGACGTGGAAGGCGTCGGCCCGGTCGCCGCCGTGGGCCGCCGGGTCGGTCAGCGGGCCCACCACGTCCAGGAACTCGACGATCGAGCCCGGCCAGCCGTGGGTGATCACCAGAGGCGTGGCGTCCGGCTCGGGGGAGCGGACGTGGGCGAAGTGGACGGTCGTGCCGTCGATGACGGTCGTGAACTGCGGCCACTCGTTCAGTCGGGCCTCGGCCGCCCGCCAGTCGTAGGAGTGCCGCCAGTGGTGGGCGAGGTCGCGCAGATAGGCGGCCGGCACGCCGTACGCCCAGCCCGTGGCCGAGAGGTCGTCGGGCCACCGGGTGCGGTCGAGCCGGTCGTGCAGGTCGTCGAGGTCGCTCTGCGGAACGGCGAGGCGGAAGGGCGTGATGCTGCCGGTTGACGTCATGCGGGGATGCTAGGCCGCACCGGTGTACGAGCCACATGGATTTACCGGCCGCCCGACCGATGAGTTCCGCGCCGGGGACCGGTCCCCAGAGATGACCGCACCACGACTTCGGGAGGACCCCATGGCGAGCAAGCCTTTCACCACGTGTCTCTGGTTCGACGGCCAGGCCGAGGAGGCCGCGCACTTCTACGTCTCGGTCTTCAAGGACTCCACGGTCGGGAGGGTCACCCACTATCCCGAGGGCGCGATGCAGCCCGCCGGGACCGTCCTGACGGTGGACTTCACGGCCAACGGGCAGGACTTCGTCGCCCTCAACGGCGGACCGCAGTTCAAGTTCACCGAAGCCGTCTCCTTCCAGATCTTCTGCGCGGACCAGGAGGAGATCGACTACTACTGGACCAAGCTCACCGAGAACGGCGGCGAGCCCGGCCCCTGCGGCTGGCTCAAGGACCGTTACGGACTGTCGTGGCAGGTCGTGCCCGAGGGGCTTGCCGACATGGTGGCCGACCCGGACCCGGAGAAGGCGGCCCGCGTCACCAAGGCGTTCATGGCGATGAGCAAGTTCGACGTGGCCGCCCTGGAGAAGGCGTACGCGGGCGAGTGAGCGTCAGCCGGCGGGCGTCCGGCCGATCACCCGCGTGACCTCGCGGGCCATCCGCAGGATACCGGGGGAGCGGACCGGGCACGGCCTGGGCCTGGACGTCGTGGGCGCCAGACAGAAGTGCAGGTAGTCCTTGTCGAGGTGCAGGGCGGTGCGGTCGCGCTCCGCCTGGGTGCAGTAGTCGGGATGCTCGTGCTCGTAGGAGGTGCACGGCAGGTACTGCGCCCAGGTGTAGCGGGCTCCGGAGGGGGCCACCGTCGCGCCCGCGTCGGCGACGACGTCGCCCGAGGCGGCCGCCTGCCCGGCGTACAGCTCGTTCACCCGCCGGACCCGGTCGGGGGTGATCGGGTCCGGGCCCTGGGCCACCCACACGATCCGGGGCCGCCGCTCACCGCCCGCCGCGGCGATCTGACCGGTCAGCCTCCTCAGGTCCGCCCGGTACCTGCTGAAGTACTTCCGCGGGGAAGCGGCGTGGCTGATCCCGTCCATGCACCACGTGTAGACCCAGGCGTTGCCCCAGAACTGCAGCACCACGACGTCCGGGTGCAGCGCCCGGACCAGCGCGGCCGCCTTGTCCCGGTCGGGCACCAGCGACTTCTTCCCGGTGCCCTCCAGGTAGTCGCACGGCGTGGTCCCCGGGTACGGCGCGCTCGTGTACGTCGCCCGCAGTTCCCGGCGCAGCTCCTGGCCGAGGACCCGCTGGGCCTCCACGGCGAGCGAGTCGCCCAGGTACAGCACGCGCGGGGCGACGACGGCCGCGGAGACGTCCGGGGAGGCGTCCGGGGAGGACGGGGCGCGCTGGTGCGTGGTGGCCACGCGGGGGACGTCCGGCGTCGGGGGCGCCGACTCCGGCCCGTCCGAGGGGTCGCCGCAGGCGCCGAGCAGCAGCACTGCGGTCAGTAATCCCACGATCCACGGTGTCCGCATGCGCGACTCCCGCCCCGGTCGCCGAAAACGGTCCCCAGGCAAGCACAGCGGAGTCCAGGGGGGAAGACGCGCGGCACGGTCCAGTCGCCGTCCCACCGCTCCACGACCTCCGTCAGCCCGGCCGGGCGACAGCGGCTCGGCCGGACGGACGTCGAACCCGGCCGCCCGGGTCGGTGCCCTGGCTGATGCCGGCGACCGCGATGAGCCGGAGCCGCCCGGCGTGCGACGGTGCAGCCGTCGATGTCGGGCAGCCCGAGGTCGCACAGCACCTCACCGCTCCCGCCCGCCCGTGAGCTCCACCTCGGTGCGGCTGCGGCGGCCGAAGGGCGCACGGTGCACGGCGCACCGGACGGGTGCGAACCGACCACCAAGCGCTGGGCCTCCTTGCGCAGCGTCACCCCGGCCTCCCTCGGTGAGCGCCCCTTCTGTCCTGTCTGAAGGTGAATCGTCCGTTCGGCGCGCGGTCGGACGGACCCGTGACTAGCGTGAGGAGACGGACCGACCACCGATTCGGGAAAGGCCGCGATCATGGCCGTACAACCTGAGGGAACCCCCTGCTGGGCCGATGCGATGTTCAGCGACGTCGAGGGGGCCAAGAGCTTCTACGGCGAAGTCCTCGGCTGGACCTTCGGCGACGCGTCGTCGGAGTACGGCAACTACACGCAGGCCTACGCGGACGGCAAGGCAGTCGCCGCCGTCGTGCCGCCGATGCCGGGGCAGGAGGGCCAGTCGCAGTGGTGCCTGTACCTCGCCTCGCCGGACGCGGCCGCCACCGCGGGCCGGATCCGCGAGCGCGGCGGCGAGGTGCTCATGGAGCCGATGCAGGTCGGCGACTTCGGCACGATGTGCCTGGCGCGCGACCCGAGCGGTGTCGTCTTCGGCGTGTGGCAGGGCGGCACCCACGAGGGCTTCGAGGCGCCGCCCCAGCAGCCCGGCGCGTACTGCTGGGCCGAGGTCTACACCCGCGAACCCGAGAAGTCCGACGCGTTCTTCCCCGCCGTGTTCGGCTACAGCGTCCGGCAGATGCAGGACGACGCCATGGACTTCCGCATGTTCAACCTCGGTGACGACACCGTTCTCGGCCGCATGAGGATGACCGACGACTTCCCGCCCGAGGTGCCGGCGTACATCAACGTCTACTTCTCCGTCGACGACTGCGACGGCGCCGTGGCCCGCGCCACCAAGCTGGGCGCCGTCCTGCGGTTCGGGCCGATGGACTCCCCGTTCGGCCGGTTCGCGGCGCTCAGCGACCCGCAGGGCGCGAACTTCTCGGTCATCGACATGACGACGACCCGGGGCGAGATGCCGCAGATCTCCGACGTGCCCTAGCCGGTGGGCACGGCCGTGACCGCCACGGCCGTGCGGTGCGCGAACGCGGGCGCATCACGGCCGCCGCCGAGGTGGATTTGCGCACCCCACCCTGATCAGGACGGTGGCCGCCGTCGTCGCGGTGGGGTGAACGGGCGCCCTGCCGCACATGGCATGATCGAGCGCATGCAGGAACGACTGGTGGCCGCGTGCGACGGGGCTTCGAAGGGAAATCCGGGGCCCGCGGCCTGGGCCTGGGTCATCGCGGACGACTCGGAGACGCCGGACCGCTGGGAGGCCGGCCCGCTCGGCCGGGCCACCAACAACGTCGCCGAACTCACCGCGCTGGAGCGGCTGCTCGCCGCGACCGACCCGGACGTGCCGCTGGAGATCCGGATGGACTCCCAGTACGCGATGAAGGCCGTCACCACCTGGCTGCCGGGCTGGAAGCGCAACGGCTGGAAGACCTCCGCGGGCAAGCCGGTCGCCAACCAGGACCTCGTGGTGCGGATCGACGAACTGCTCGACGGGCGCACGGTCGAGTTCCGCTACGTCCCCGCCCACCAGGTCGACGGCGACCCGCTCAACGACTTCGCCGACCGGGCGGCCAGCCAGGCGGCGATCGTCCAGGAGCCCGCGAGCAGCGAACTGGGCTCCCCCGAGCCGCCGCCGTCGCCGGACACCCCGAAAAAGAACGACCGCCCCGCCCGGGCGAAGTCGCCCAAGCGGAGCGGTGGTTCGGCTTCTCGCACGATCAAGGCCAAGTTCCCCGGCCGGTGTCTGTGCGGACGTTCCTACGCGGCGGGCGAGCCCATCGCCAAGAACGCCCAGGGCTGGGGGCACCCGGAATGCCGTACGGAAGCGGTCGGATAGCGCCGGGGCGCGCCGGTCAGAGGACCGCCCCGCGCCACTCCCCGGTCTCCTGACCGCGCTCCTCGATGAACGTCTTGAAGCGCTCCAGGTCACCCTTGGTCTGCCGCTTCACGAACCCGAGCTTGTCGCCCACCTTCTCGGTGATGCTGTCCGGATGGAAGTCCATCTGGAGCATCACCTTGGTGTGGCTGTCGTCGAGCCGGTGGAAGGTCACCGCACCGGCCTGCTTGGCCTCGCCGGCGATGGTGGTCCACGCCACCCGCTCGTCCGGGATCTGCTCGGTGATCTCCGCGTCGAACTCCCTGTGCACCCCGTTGACGTTGGTCACCCAGTGCGTGAGCGTGTCGGTGCGCTGTTCGATGCGCTCGACCCCGCTCATGAACTCGGGGAACGTCTCGAACTGCGTCCACTGGTTGTAGGCGGTGTGCACCGGCACGCCGACCTCGATGGATTCCTCGACCTGCGACACGGGTGAATCCCTCCTTGGTCTTCTCGGTGTGTGCGGCGCGGGTACCGCGTCATCCGGAGGGCAAACCGCCGCATCCCGACTCCTATGCGGTGTCGAAGGTGTAGTGGGGGGTGTGGTCCAGCAGGTCCGAGGGCCGTACGTCGTTCCACGGCCGCATGGTCTCGTCGAGGTCGACGACATCGGGGGTGCCGGCCGCCGGGAGGTACCGGGAGTCCGGATGCCGCCGCTGCCACCGGGCCCACAGCTTGTCCACGTAGGCGTGGTGGAGCCAGAACACCGGGTCGTTGGGGGAGACCCCGGTCGCCATCTGTCCGCCCACCCAGACATGGACCCGGTTGTGCAGGTTGACCCCGCGCCAGCCCTCCAGATGGTTGCGGAAGCCGTCCGACGCGCTGTTCCAGGGGGCCATGTCGTACGTCGCCATGGACAGCACCGACTCCACCTCGCCCGGCGTCGGCAACTCGCGTACGCCGCCGCCGAGCGCGCGCCGCAGATAGGTGCGGCCGTCGACCCGCACGTTGATCGGCCAGTTGCCGGTGTCCGCGGCGAACGGGCCGTCCATCACCCGCCCGTCCCGGCTGCGCCCGGTGCCGCCGAGGAAGTCGGGGCCCCACAGCGAGGCGCGCGGGGAGCGGTCGGTGCTCCAGTCCCAGTAGGGGAGCGTGACCGAGGGGTCCACCGACTGGAGGGCGCGCTCGAAGTCGAGCAGGAATCTGCGGTGCCAGGGCAGGAAGGAGGGCGAACGGTGGCCGGTGCGCGCGCCGTTGTCGGTGTCGGACATGATGAAGCCGTTGTGCGTGGTGACGAACGCGTCGTAGCGGCCGCTGCGCTTCAGCTCCAGGACGGCGGCGACGAACCGCCGCTTCTCGTCGGCGGTCAGGGTGGCCTGGTTCTTGCGGACGGTCATGTGCGGATGCTCCAAAGAGGCGTGCGGGGCGGTCAGTTGGCGGGGAACGGCAGCAGCCGTGCGCCCTGGAGCTCGTCGACGGCGGCCCGCGCGGCGGCGCGCGGGGTGGGCACCGGGTCGTAGTGGCTGACGACGCTGATCCAGGTGCCGTCGGCGTTGCGCATCAGGTGCAGTTCCACGCCGTCGACCGTCACCCGGTAGCCCCCGTGGTGGCCCCCTGTGGACCGGCCCTGTATCCGGCGTCCCTTGTAGACCTCGTCGAAGGAGTCGGGTGAGTCGTGGTGGTGCTCCTCGGCGGACGCGCGCGGGGCGGCGACGGTCGCCGCGGCGAGGGCGGCGGTCGCGGTGAGCGCGGTACGGCGGGTGAGTTCCGGCATGCGGTGTTCCTCCTGAGTTGACGGACTCCGCATGCCTATCGGCCCTGGTGAGAGCGGGAGAAATCGCTCACGACCGGTTGGCTGTGATCCAGACAATTACCTACATGTCGTACAGAGTTGAACGAAGATGATCTTGCTGTGGAGAGGGCTTTCCGGTACCCGGACGGAGGAATTCCTCCTCTCGCGGGCGGTCGATCCGATGATCCTTTTCGGGTGAACCCCCTGGCAGTGGCCCTGCTCACCCCAGGAAAGTGGCGGGAAGCGACACGCGGGGCCGTCTCCGCCGACTGCTACCCTGCGTTGCCAATTGACCGCTTTGGGTAATTCCTAGGGGTGCGTGTGAAGGTCGCCTGCGTCGGCGGCGGGCCCGCCGGCCTGTATCTCTCGATCCTGCTGAAACGGCAGGACCCGTCTCACGACATCACGGTCCACGAACGCGACCCGGAGGGTTCGACCTACGGCTGGGGCGTCACCTACTGGCGCGGACTGCTCGACAAGCTCCACGCGCACGACCCCGAGTCGGCCCGCGCGATCGAGGAAGCCTCCGTCACCTGGAACCAGGGCGAGGCCCGGGTGCGCGACCTGGTCACCCGGCGCCCCAGCGACCAGGGCTTCGGCATCGGCCGGCACCGCCTGCTGGAGATCCTCGCCGCCCGCGCCCGCTCCCTGGGCGTCCGGCTGGAGTACGAGCACGAGATCACCCACGGGAACGTCCCCGCGGCCGACCTCGTGGTGGCCGGCGACGGCGTGCGCAGCACCCTGCGCACCGGGTGGGCGGACCACTTCGGTGCCCGGACCGAAGACGGCCGCAACCACTACATCTGGCTCGGCACCAGCAAGGTCTTCGACTCCTTCACCTTCGCCTTCGTCGAGACCGGCCACGGCTGGATCTGGTGCTACGGCTACGCCTTCAGTCCGGAACGCAGCACCGTCGTCGTCGAGTGCGCACCCCCGACCTGGACCGGCCTCGGCCTCGACACCGCCAAAGAGGCCGACGGACTCGCCCTGCTGGAGAAGCTGTTCGCCGGCATTCTCGACGGCCACCCGCTGATCGGCCGCTCCACCGGCTCGGGCAGCGCCCAGTGGCTGAACTTCCGCACCCTCACCAACCGCACCTGGCACCGCGACAACCTCGTCCTCCTCGGTGACGCCGCCCACACCACCCACTACTCCATCGGCGCCGGCACCACCCTCGCGCTGGAGGACGCCATCGCCCTGGCCGACGCCCTCCGGGCGCACGGCGAGCTACCGGTGGCCCTCGGCCGTTACGAGCGGCAGCGCAAGTCGGAGCTGCTCGCCGCCCAGAGCGCGGCCCGCTACAGCGCCCAGTGGTACGAGAACCTGCCCCGCTACATCGACCTGCCCCCGGAGCAGATGTTCGCCCTGCTCGGCCAGCGGCACTCACCGCTGCTGCCGCACATCCCGCCCCAGCTCTACTACCGGATCGACCGGGCCGCCGGACAGCTGGAGGCGCTGCGCCGGCTCAAGCGCTGGCTCGGACCGAAGGTCGCGCGCGGGGTGCAAGGCCGGGAGCTGGCCTCCCGCAAGTAAGCCGCAGCAACCTGGAAAAGGTTGGGTGAATGGCGATTCACCGCTAGAGTGAATTGCCATTCACCCGCCGTCTTCCTTGTCGCATCCGGAGCGCCGATGGACCAGCAGGGCCCGATATCCCCGCCCCGCGGAAGCGGCCTTCGGGCCCGGCTCACCGTGCCGACGCTGGCGATGTGCGGCATGCTCATGGCCGTCATGCAGACCGTGGTCGTCCCGCTGCTGCCGGACCTGCCCCGGCTGACGCACTCCTCCGCGGGCGCCGTCTCCTGGATGGTCACCGCGACCCTGCTGGCCGGAGCGGTCCTCACCCCGGTGCTCGGCCGCGCCGGCGACATGTACGGCAAGCGCAAGGTGCTGACGGCGTCCCTGGTGCTGATGACGGCCGGCTCGGTGATGTGCGCCCTGTCGTCCGACATCACCGTGCTCATCGCGGCCCGCGCCCTCCAGGGCGCCGCCGCCTCCGTGGTGCCGCTGTCGATCAGCATCCTGCGCGACGAACTGCCGCCCGAGCGCCGGGGATCCGCGGTCGCGATGATGAGTTCCACGGTCGGTATCGGCGCCGCGCTCGGCCTGCCGCTCGCTGCCATGGTCGTCCAGTACGCCGACTGGCACACCATGTTCTGGATGACCAGCGCCCTCGGCGCCCTCGGCGTCGCGGCCGTGTCGTGGGCGGTCCGCGAGTCCCCGGTACGCCGGCCGGGCCGCTTCGACGTCTCGGGCGCCCTGGGACTGGCCGTCGGCCTGGTAAGCCTGCTGCTCGGGGTCTCCCAGGGCGGCCAGTGGGGCTGGGACAGCCCCCGCGTCCTCGGCCTCTTCCTGGTGTCCGTCAGCGTCCTGGCCCTGTGGTGGTGGCGCCAACTGCGCACCGAGCAGCCCTTGGTCGACCTGCGGCTCGTCACCCGGCCGAGGGTGGGCCTGTCCCATGTGGCCGCCCTGCTCACCGGCTTCGCGTTCTACGCCAACTCCCTGGTGACGGCCCAGCTCGTCCAGGCACCGAAGGCCACCGGCTACGGACTCGGCCTGTCGATCGTGGCCACCGGCCTGTGCCTGCTGCCCGGCGGCGTCACCATGCTGCTGTTCTCCCCGCTCTCCGCCCGGATCTCCGCCTCCCGCGGCCCGCGCGTCACGCTCGCCCTCGGCGCCGCGGTCATCGCGTGCGGCTACGCGCTGCGCATCGCGGACAGCCGCGACCTGTGGATGGTCGTCCTCGGCGCGACCGTGGTGTCCACCGGCACCACCCTCGCCTACTCGGCCCTGCCCACCCTGATCCTGCGTGCCGTCCCGGCCGACCAGACCGCCTCCGCCAACGGCGTCAACGTCCTGATGCGCACCATCGGCCAGGCCACCTCCAGCGCGGCGGTCGCAGCGGTGCTGGTCCACCACACCAGCCTGGTCGGCGGCGCGCCCGTGCCCACCCTGCACGGCTACCTGCTGGCCTTCGCCATGGCCGGCGCGGTCGCCCTCGCGGCCTGCGCGGCGGCCCTCACCATCCCCGGCGACGCCACGCCCGAGGGCACCCGCCGGGCCGGCGGCGGCACCCGGGGCGCGCGGGACGGGGCGATGGAGGGAGCATGAGTGCCGTGAGCACCACGCCCCCCGCCGCCGCACCCGCCCGCCGTGACGCCGAGGCGACCCGGGCCGCCATCCTCAAAGCGGCGCGCCACCTCCTGGCCCGCACTCCCCACGCCGACATCACCCTCAAGGCGGTCGGCGAACGGGCCGGAGTCAGCCCGCCGTTGATCGTGAAGTACTTCGGCAACAAGGACGCCCTCCTCGCGCGCGTGATGTCCTTCGAGTCGGACGCGACGGCCCTGCTCGACGCTCCCCTGGACGAACTGGGCCGCCACATGGTCCGCCATGTCCTCACCGGGCAGATCGAGCGCGGCGCCGACCCCCTGCTCCGGATCGCCTTCGCCCCCGTCCAGGGCGAGCACGGTGACATCCTGCGCGTCAACTTCCGCACCCAGGTGGTCGACCGCCTAGCGGAGCGGCTGCCGGGCCCCGACGCCGGCCTGCGCGCCGAACTGGCGGTGGGCACCCTCCTCGGCCTGGGCGTGATGTACGGCATCGCCCGGGGCACCGAGCTGCGGGCGACAGCAGTGGACGACCTCGTGGACCGCTACGCCCCCACGGTGCAGGCCCACCTGACGCCTCGGCCCTGACGGCCTAGCGGAACAGCCGGTCCAGGAAGGCGTTGCCGAACACGCCGTGCGGGTCGAGCCGGTCCAGCACGCCCGCCGCCTGCCCCCACACCGCCTCACCGAACGACCCGGGGATCGTCGTCCCCAGCACCTCGTCGTCCGCCCACACGTCGTCCTCGGTGTAGGCCCAGCCCTTGGACCACTCGACGCGCGTCCCCTCCCAGCCCTCGAACAGGAACTGCTCGACCTCCCGCAGGAAGGCCTCCGCGTGCGGGGTCCCCGGCAGCGTCAGGATGTCCAGCCACACCGCCGTGTCCCACTCGGGACGCGCCCGGTCCGCCCGCAGCGCCGACAGCAGTGGGGCCCGAGCCCCGTCCAGCTCGGCCTCCGCCGGATCGTCGAGCCCGGTCACCCTGATCTCCACCGTCCCGTTGACCGGGAACTTCCCCTGGGCGGTGTAGGCGGCCAGCCGCTCCCGGTAGAAGTCCGTGAACTCGGAGACCACCCGCTGCACCTGGTCCCGGCCGGTCAGGACCGCGTACCCGTTCGCGGTCACCCGCAGCGTGGTCGGCCTGATGTAGAGCAGCGTGTTCTTGGACGGCCCCCAGATGTCAGCCGACAGCGTCGCCGTGAGCCCGACGGTCGCCACGTCGAGCTGTGCGTTCCCCAGCACCGGAGCCAGGTACCAGGCCGCGTCCGACACCATCCGCCCGGCCAGGTCCGCCACCACGGTCGGCACGTTGTCGGAGAAGGGGTAGTTGTACGGCGACGTCACGCGCCGCGAGGTCAGCGGCCTGGTCGGCGCCACGCTCCACACCTTCAGCCACGGGAACTCCGTGTAGGCGAACCAGATCGCCTCGACCCGCCCGGCCTTGTCCAGGAAGCTCGCGAAGGTCCGCCCGCCCCCGCCGGGCGCGGCGAAGAGCTCCGCCGCCGGGATGTCGACCCGGCTCACACAGCGCAGATTGCTGTTCGCGCCCACCCGCAGCACGACCTCGGTGACGAAGGCGCGCCCGAGATGGGCGAGCAGGGCCGCGCTGTCGGCCTCGGCGCGGCTGAAGGTGCGCAGCGCGTACGCCCCGCTCTCCTCGTCCCACACCACCGCTGTCAGCGACAGGATGCGATTGCTCAGCGAGCCGTACGTCTGTCCCGGCTGCCGCTGCTCCCCGTCGGCCGGCACGGCGGTGCCGTGTGCGTCGATCGCCAGGGCACCGCCCAGCGTGAGGTCGCCGGGCGCGGGCGCGGCGGTGACCCCGAGACCGTGCTCCTCCAGATAGGTGAGCAGGGCCTCCAGCGTGACACCGGTGCCGGCCCGCACGGCGGAGGCGGAGTCCAGGGACAGGCCGGTGAGGTGGGAGGCGGTGTCGACGAGCAGGACGGGCGCGTCCGAGGCGGTGCCCTCGGTCACGGTGAGGGGTGACCAGCCGTGCGAGGAGCCCCGCGCGCGGACCCGCCAGCCGTGCCGCCAGGCCCAGTTGACAACCTCGACCACCTGGTCCGGGCCGGTCGGCGTACAGGCCCACAGCCCGTCGGCGGTGATCTCGCCGACCCAGTTCCGGTACGCCGAACGGCGCAGGGCCACGCCCGCCGGGAAGCCGGGCAGCTCCTCGGCCGCGGCCGCGGGATCGGCCGGCAGCAGAATCGGAACGGCGGCGAGGGCGGCGGCGCTCGCGAGGAAGCCGCGACGGGTCCAGGACGGCTGGTCCTGCGGGTGGTTGCGCACGGAACGATCAGTCACGGGGTCACGCTAGGCGGACGTTGACACGTGCATGTCCCTCGTGGCGGCGTGTCACCCGTGTGAGTGAACAATTCACAGGTCCCGCCCCGGAGCACCTCGTTCCGCGCAGGCCGGCGACAGATGACAGACTGACGCCATGGACGAGCGCACATTCGGCAGGTCGCAGCAACACGCATCCGTCGTCGGACTCGGCACCTGGCAGCTGGGGGCCGACTGGGGGGACGTCGACGACAAGGAAGCCCTCGCGGTGCTGGAGGCGGCCGCCGAGTCGGGGGTCACCTTCTTCGACACGGCGGACGTGTACGGCGACGGACGCAGCGAGCAGACCATCGCCACCTTCCTCGGCAGCAGGCCCGACCTGCATGTGCTGGTCGCGACGAAGATGGGCCGCCGCGTCGACCAGATCCCCGAGAACTACGTCCTCGACAACTTCCGCGCCTGGAACGACCGTTCCCGTCGCAACCTCGGCGTCGACCGCATCGACCTGGTCCAGCTGCACTGCCCGCCGACGCCCGTGTACTCCACCGACGAGGTCTTCGACGCCCTCGACACCCTGGTCGAGGAGGAGCGCATCGCCCACTACGGCGTCAGCGTCGAGACCTGCGAGGAGGCGCTGACCGCCATCGCCCGGCCGGGAGTGGCGAGCGTGCAGATCATCCTCAACGCCTTCCGCATGAAGCCGCTGCGCGAGGTGCTGCCCGCCGCCCGGGAGGCCGGCGTCGGCATCATCGCCCGCGTCCCGCTCGCCTCGGGCCTGCTGTCCGGCAAGTACACCAAGGACACGGTCTTCCCGGAGAACGACCACCGCGCCTACAACCGGCACGGCGAGGCCTTCGACGTCGGCGAGACCTTCTCCGGCGTCGACTACACCACCGGCGTCGAGGCCGCCGCCGAGTTCACCGCCCTGACGCCCGAGGGGTACACCCCGGCCCAGCTCGCCCTGCGCTGGATCATCGAGCAGCCCGGCGTCACCACCGTCATCCCCGGCGCCCGCAATCCCGAGCAGGCCCGCGCCAACGCGGCCGCCGCGAAGCTGCCGCCGCTGTCCCAGGAGACTCTCGCGGCCGTCCGCGACCTCTACGACCGTCGCATCAAGGACCAGGTGGAGAACCGCTGGTGACCCCGCCCGGCTTCGGGAGCGGCCGCTCGCCGGTCCCGGAGCCGAGCTGTTTGAACGATCAGTCACCGGATACACGTACGGCATGGTCGACACGGTGAGACGGACGGGCCGCGACGAGACCGAGGACGAGCGCGCGGACCGCATGTGGGGCGAACTCATCCAGGAGATACGGGTCGCGCAGACGGGTGTGCAGATTCTTTTCGGCTTCCTGCTCACCGTGGTGTTCACCCCGAGGTACACCCATCTGACCGACACCGACCAGGTCATCTACATCGTGACCGTCGTCCTCGGCTCCTGCGCCACCGGAGCCCTGATCGGGCCGGTCTCCCTGCACCGCCTGGTCTCCGGGCGGCGCATCAAACCCCAGGCCGTGCGGATCGCCTCCCGGCTGACCTTCGTCGGGCTGGTCCTGCTGCTGACGACGATGACCTGCGCCCTGCTGCTGATCCTGCGGGTCGCGACCCACGACGACTGGGTGCCCTGGCTGGTCACGGGAGTAGTGGCCTGGTACCTGACGTGCTGGTTCGGCGTGCCCCTGTGGACGCGGCGCCGCTACACGACGAAGTGACGCGCAGGCCCTCCAGTTGCCGGTCGTGCGCGCGGCCCAGCACGAGCACGGACACCGTGGCGCCGATCAGCGCGCAGAACATGTCCCACTGGGTGTCCCACACATCGCCCTGCGTGGCCAGGAAGGCGTCCGCCGCCTGACCGCCGGTCACCGCGGCCGCCCACTCCAGCATCTCGAAGACGGCACTGAAGGCCAGGCAGGCGCACACCGTCAGCGGCGCCAGCCAGCGGCTGCCCCGCAGCGGCGAGGTACGGACGAGCAGCTCCCGTACGAGGACCGCCGGCACGAAGCCCTGCATGAGGTGGCCGAGACGGTCGTAGGGATTGCGGTCGAGCCCGAACGTGTCCCGCGCCCAGTCGCCCAGCGGGACCTGCGCGTAGGTGTAGTGGCCGCCCACGATCAGCACCAGCGCGTGCACCGCCAGCAAACAGCACAGCAGGTCGGTCAGCGGGAAGCGGCGCCACGTCAGGACGATCAGCGGCAGTCCGACCATGACCCACACCGTCTCCAGGAACCAGGTGGTGCGGTCGCGCGGACCCCAGGCGGACAGGGCCAGCGCGGCCGGCACGGCCCAGGCGAGCAGGACCGGCAGGGGCCGGCGCACAGCGGTCATGAGGAGCTCCTCGTCGTAGGAGCCCCCATCGTCGGGGCACGGGGACGACCACGGCATGAGTACGGCTACTCAGGCCGCGTGCGTACCCGACGTGCGCACCCGCCACTTGTCTCAGCCGCCCGCGATGACCGAGGCCAGGAAGTCGTCCACCCTGACCTCCTCCTGCCCCGGCGGCACGATCTCGCGGGTCTCGCGCAGGAAGGACGCCAGCGCCGGGGCCCACGCGAAGACCACGGCGTGATGGCGGCCCCCGTCCGGACGGGCCTCGCCGAAGAACTCCATGCGCAGTTCCTCCCAGACACCCGTCGAGACGGGACTGAGCCGCACGTCACCGATCCCGACCGGGCCGCGCAGACCCTCGGCGAGCATCTCCCGGTCCAGCCGCCACCGCGCCAGCACCCGCCCGTCGTGGCTGAACACCGCGGTGACGGCGAACGGGTCCGCGGCGTCGTACCCCAGGTGGGCGAGCACGGGGCACCGGCCCGTACCGCCCGCCTGCAGCTGCACGACGAGGGTCTTGTGCGCGGTTCTGTGGACGAAGGGGTTCACCTGGGGGCCTCCGGGAAAACGACGTAGAGCCCTCTAGTACCCCTTCCACGGCCAAGATGCTCAGCCGTCCGGGTGATTCCCCTTCGCGGTGCGCAGAGCCGTGATGCATGAGGCGATGGCCTGCTGGAGTTCCTCCAGCTGCTGGACCATGTCGTCCTCGTAGAAGTCCTGGGCGTCGTCGAAGGTCAGCTCCTCGAACACCTTGGTGGCTCTCTGGAGGCTGTTGTAGAACTTCGTCCGCCGCTCCTGGACCCGGAGTTCGGGATCGGCCTCCACGGCCTCGGCGACGAGGGACTTCATCGTGTCGAACGCCTCGGCCGCCCACTCGCCGGTGTCCTCGTCCTCCTCCAGCTCCTCCAGGAGGGACAGGTGCCGCTCGGCCTCCTGGCGCAGGTCCACGGGGGCCTCGATGGTCTGCCCGGCCGGCGTCTTCACCTGCCCGGACTCGGCGATCTGCCGGACGTACCCGATCCGGTCGGCCGCCCTGCTCTCGGTGGCCACGGCCTTCTTCAGATCGTCGGTGCGCACCACGTCCCGGGCCAGCGAGGCCTGGAGCTCGGGGTCCTCCTTGATCCGGTCGAGCAGCGCGCTGCGCGCGGCCCGGGCGGTGGAGGGGTCGGCGAGGATGGCGGCGCGCAGCGCGGTCGGGTTCTCGGCGACCTCCAGCGCCTTCGTCGGCCGGATGCCCTCGGCCTCCGCGGCCTCGGCGATGGCGGTGCCGCGCTCGGAGGAGGCGCTGCTGCGGGAGACGTAGTAGCTGAGCCACACGTCCGCGTCCGGCAGCTCCACCTCCTGGCCCGGCGCCAGCGCCTCGAAGTGCGGGACCATGCCGTCGTCGGCGGCCCGGTCCCAGGCCTTGTAGTAGCGCATCACGCGCTCGGGCGAGCAGCCGGCGAGCTCGGCGAACTCCTTCGCGGACACCTTCGGCGTCTCGTCCGCGCTCTGGCCGCCGGGCCGCACGCTGCGCGCCACCATCAGGCCGAAGGCCCATCCGCCGGTCCGCGCGTAGACCCCGAACTCGCGGGCGTCCCGCGCGACGAGGTCACTCAGGGGCGCGGGGGACGCCTCCTCCGGTGTTCCGGAGGAGACAGGGGCCGACGCCTCGGACGGGTCGATCGCTAGGGTCACGGGTGTCTCTCCTGGTCAGGCTCGTTCGGACCGCACGACGTGCGAGTCGGAAAGCCTATTCCACCCCAGGGGACCGCCTCGGCAGCCCGGCCGCTCAGGCGAACGCGTCGCGCAGCGCGGGCAGCAGCGTCTTCTCCGACCAGTCCAGGAACTCGTGCTGGGACTCGCCGCCGATCTGCACCAGCGCGACCTCGGTGAACCCGGCTTCCGCGTACGGCCGTACGGCCTCGACGAAGGCGTCGGGGTCGTCACCGCACGGAATCGACGCCGCCACGTCGTCGGGGGTGACGAACTGCGTGGCCGACTCGAAGGAATCCGGGTGCGGCAGCTCCGAGTTGACCTTCCAGCCGTTGCCGAACCAGCGGAACTGGGAGTGGGCCCGCTTGACCGCGGTGTCCCGGTCGGAGTCGTAGCAGACGGGGAGCTGGCCCACCCTCGGCTTGCCCTCGCCGCCGTTGCGGTCGAACGCGTCGAGGAGGCCCGCCTTCGGCTCCGTGGCGATGACGAGGTCCGCGAGGCGGCCGGCCAGGGCGCACGACTGCTCGCCGGAGACGGCCAGACCGATCTGCGGCGGCTCGTCCGGCAGGTCCCACAGCCGGGCCGACTCCACGTCGAAGTGGGTCCCGCGATGGTTCACATGACCGCCCCGGAACAGCGCGCGGATGATCTCCACCGCCTCTTCCAGCATCTCGTGCCGCACGTCGGCCGAGGGCCAGCCGCCGCCCACCACGTGCTCGTTGAGGTTCTCGCCGGACCCCAGCCCCAGCCGGAACCGGCCCTCCGAGAGGAGCTGCATGGTGGCCGCCTTCTGCGCCACCACCGCCGGGTGGTAGCGGAAGGAGGGACAGGTCACGTACGTCATCAGCGGGATGCGCGAGGTCGCCTGGGCGGCGGCCCCGAGCACGCTCCACGCGTAGGGCGAATGCCCCTGCGTCCGCAGCCACGGGAAGTAGTGGTCCGAGGTCACGGAGAAGTCGTAGCCCACCTCCTCGGCCCGCACCACATGGCCCACCAGTTCACGGGGGCCCGCCTGCTCGGTCATCATCGTGTATCCGATCTGCACCATGGGGCCCGAGTCCCCCGGTGGCCGGAGGGGAAAACGGACTTCCGGGGCCCTCTCGATCAAGGCCGCCGCACGGGGGAGGATGCGCCCATGAGTTCCCTTCCCCTGAGCACCCCCGCCGCCCAGGGCGTCGACGCCGCCGGCATCCAGGCCTTCCTCGACGCCCTCGAAGCCGACCCGCGCATCGAACCGCACAGCCTGGTGCTGCTGCGCCACGGCCGGGTCGTGACCTCGGGCTGGTGGGCGCCGTACGCCGCTGACCGGCCCCAGCTCCTCTACTCGCTCAGCAAGAGCTTCACGGCCACGGCCGCCGGGTTCGCCGTCGCCGAGGGGCTGATCCGGCTGGACGACCCGGTGATCTCCTACTTCCCGGAGTTCGAGGCCGACGTCACCGACCCGCGCAGCCGCGCCATGCTCGTACGGCATGTGGCGTCCATGGCCAGCGGTCACGCGGAGGAGACCCTGGACCGGGCGCGCGCACAGGACCGCGACGAGCTCGTCCGTGGCTTCCTGCTGGTCCCGCCCGACCGGGACCCGGGCACCGTCTTCGCCTACAACCAGCCCGCCACCTACACCCTCGCCGCGATCGTCCAGCGGGTCACGGGCCGAAAACTCACCGAGTACCTGCGGCCCCGGCTTTTCGAACCGCTCGGCATCGGAGAGGCGGCCTGGATCGCCGACCGGCGGGGCCGCGAGCTCGGCTTCAGCGGGCTGCACGCCACGACCGACGCGGTCGCCCGGCTCGGCGAGCTGTACCTCCGGGGCGGGGTGTGGCAGGGCGAGCGGCTGCTGCCCGAGTCGTGGGTGGCCGAGGCGACGCGGGTCCAGATCGCGCACGAGCCAGCGCCGGAGGGCGGCTGGCCGGACTGGCACCAGGGCTACGGCTTCCAGTTCTGGATGGCCCGGCACGGCTACCGCGGGGACGGGGCCTACGGGCAGTTCTGCGTGGTGCTGCCCGAGCAGGACGCGGTGCTCGCGATCACCTCGCAGACCGAGGACATGCAGAGGGTCCTGGACCTGGTCTGGGAGCATCTGCTGCCCGCCCTCTCCGCCGGCCCCCTGCCCGGCGGCGAGGCGGCGGACGCGGCCCTGGCCGAGCGGCTGGCACGACTCGCCCTGCCGCCGGCCGAGGGAAAGCCCGCCCCCGTCGGCCGGGCGGACGACTGGGACACCGTCTTCGCCCCGCACGGCGGCACGTGCGCCGACCGGCCGACCCTGACCGCGGTCGAGGTGGACCCGGGCGGCCGTGTGACCCTCGTCGACGACGGCGACCGGCTGGAACTGGGGCTCGACGCGGGGAAGGGCGGCTGGACGGTCACCGACGAGCCCGTGCCCGTCGCGGTGAGCGGCGGCTGGACCGACGCGGAGACCCTCGCCGTCGACGTGGCGTTCCTGGAGACCCCGCACCACCTGCTCGTGACGTGCTCGCTCGCGGACCGGACGTTCACCGCGCGCTGGCGCACCCAGCCGCTGCACGCCGGCCCGCTGCGCCGGATGCGGGCACCGCGCCCGGCCTGAGAAAGCGCCCGGTCGGAGGACCCGCCCAGATCTCGGGCGCGCTCAGTGCGACGGCGCCCGGAAAGTGTTCAGGAAGGTGTCCAGGGCCTTCTGGTTCGCGTCGTCGTTCCAGTCCGCCGCCGGGGTCGTCCAGCGCAGCGAGTAGCCGCGGCCCCCGCCGATCAGGAAGCCGCGGCCGAAGGTGCGCACCCGGGTGCCGTCGACGTCCTCGACCCACTGCATGTCGGCGGCCGGGCGGCCCTGGTAGGTGGTGGCGCGGATGTCACCGAGCCGCTCGTAGCCGTGGTCGTTCCGCAGCCTCGGTTCCACGTCGTCGCGCCACACGGCCACGGGGTCCGTTCCGACGGCCTCGCTGTAGGTGACGGCGAGGGTGCGCGGGTCTCCGGGGGCGCCGAAGGTGACGCGGTACGCCAGATCGGCCTGGCGCGAGGTCTCCAGCGGCTTCCAGCCCTCGGGGAGGGCGAGGGAGAAGCCCTCGGGGGAGCGGTACGTGCGGAATCCGGGCGCCGGCCCCGTGCCCGCGGTCGGGGTGGCCGTCCTGCTGGGGGTCGGAGTGGGCGTCGGGGACGCGGCCGGGGCGGAGCTCTCGTCGGTGCGGCCCCCGGAC
Organism: Streptomyces sp. NRRL B-24085; assembly: GCF_001282115.1. GTDB lineage: Bacteria > Actinomycetota > Actinomycetes > Streptomycetales > Streptomycetaceae > Streptomyces. The sequence continues at coordinate 24,804 of NZ_LJBR01000167.1, forward strand.
GCGGTCACCGACAGGGAG
>NZ_LJBR01000168.1 GCF_001282115.1 Streptomyces sp. NRRL B-24085
CGCCGGGTTCCTGACCGTCTCCAACTCCGGCTCGTCCGCGGACGAGCTGACCTCGGTCACCAGTGACGACGGCGAGGTCACCATGCACGAGACCAACGGCGGCGCGATGGAGGAGGTCTCCCGCCTGACCGTCCCGGCCCACGGACAGCTCGTGTTCAGGAGCGGCGCCAACCACCTGATGTTCGACAAGCTGAAGCAGGCTCCGAAGCAGGGCCAGACGGTCACCGTCGAACTCCACTTCGCCACCTCCGACCCCGTCGTCGTCAAGATGCCGGTGAAGTCGGCGACCTACGTCCCGAAGACCGGACACTGAGGGAGGGACCGCCTTGACGCAGACCATCACCCCCCGCGTCCGGACCCTGGTACTGCTGCTCCTGGCCGCGTGCGGCCTGCTGCTGACCACGGCCGGGCCGGCCTCCGCGCACGCCGCGCTCACCGGCAGCGACCCCCAGCAGGGGGTGGTGGTCGACAAGGCGCCCGACCAGGTCTCCCTGACCTTCTCCGAGAAGGTCGCCCTGTCGAGCGACTCGCTGCGGGTCCTCGACCCCAAGGGCAAGGCCGTCCAGCAGGGCACACCGTTCGAGGTCAGCGGCACGACATACGCCGTGAAACTGCACAGCGGGCTGCCCGACGGCACCTACACCGTCACCTACCAGGTCGTCTCCGCCGACAGCCATCCGGTCGCCGGTGCCTTCACCTTCTCCGTCGGCGCCCCCTCGACCACCTCAGTCTCCGTCTCCGGGGACACGGCGGGCGGCGGGATCGTCGGCTGGCTGTACGGCTTCGGGCGGTACATGTCGTACGCCGGCTTCATCGTGCTGGTCGGCGGCGCCGCCTTCGTGCTCGGCTGCTGGCAGCGCGGCGCCGGAGTGCGGCCCATGCAGCGGCTCGTCGTCGGCGGCTGGCTCACCCTCACCTCGGCCACCCTGCTGCTGCTCCTGCTGCGCGGCTCCTACACGGGCTCCGGGAAGGTCGGGGACGTCTTCGACCTGGACCTGCTCGGCAACGTGCTCCAGACCAAGGCGGGCGCGGCCCTCGTCTCCCGGCTGCTGCTGCTCGCGGCGGCCGCCCTGTTCATCTCCGTGCTCTTCGTGGCGTACGACAAGCGCGAGGACGAGGAGAAGCGCGACCTCACCTTCGGGCTCGCGATCGGCGGCACCGTCGTCGCGGCCGGGCTCGCGGCGAGCTGGGCGATGGCCGAGCACGCCTCGGTCGGGCTCCAGGCGGGCATCGCGATGCCCGTCGACGTCGTCCACCTGCTGGCCGTCGCCGCCTGGCTCGGCGGGCTGACCGCGCTGCTCGTCGCGCTGTACCGCTCGGACACGCCGGTCGAGTCGGCCGCCGTACGGCGGTTCTCCCAGGTCGCCTTCGGCAGCGTGGTCGCGCTGGTCGCGACCGGCGTCTACCAGTCCTGGCGGCAGCTCGGGTCCTGGTCGGCGTTCACCGGGACCCGGTACGGGCAGCTGCTGCTGGTCAAGATCGGGCTGGTGGCGCTGCTGGTCGGCGTCGCGTTCATCTCACGGCGGTGGACCGCGCAGCTCGCGGACACGGTGGTGCAGCGGGGGAAGCGGGCGCAGCAGAAGGAACGGGTCGGTGCGGGTGCCTCGGGTTCGGGCCCGGGCTCGCGTCCCGGCTCGGGCTCCGGCTCCGGCAAGTCCAAGGGGGGCGGCGGCTCCAAGGGCGCCGCGTCGAAGGAAACCGGTGCCGGGAAGGGCGGCGCCACGGCAAGCGGTGACAAGCGCGCCGTCTCCGAGGCCGCCCGGGACTCCAAGCGGGCCGCTCAGCTCGCCCGGCAGCAGGCCGCGATCGACACCGCCCGGCAGAAGCGGACCCGGGACGCCGATCCCCACCGGTTCGGACTGCGCCGCTCGGTGCTCGCCGAGGCGGGGGTCGCGGTCGTCCTGCTGGCGGTCACGACCGTGCTGACGCAGACCGAGCCCGGCCGCACGGAGGAGGACGCCAAGGCGGCCAAGGCGGCGGCCTCCTCGGCCTCCTCCGACGCCTCGGGAACGTCCGGTGCGCTGACCCTGGACATGTCCTTCGACACCGGCGGCACGGACGGCAAGGGCGTCGTGACGGTCGACTTCGACCCCGCGCGCGTGGGCGGCAACGAGATGCACGTCTACGTCCAGCGGCCCAACGGCCGGGCCTTCGACATCCCCGAGGTGAAGGTAGCCCTCACCCTGGAGGCCAGGAAGATCGGGCCGCTGGCCGTCACCCCCGACCGCATCTCCACGGGCCACTGGTCGGCGAGCAACGTGCAGATCCCCATGGCCGGCGACTGGAAGGTGGCCGTGACCGTACGGACCTCCGACATCGACCAGACGACCGTCTCGAAGAACGCGCAGATCGGCTGAACCGCACCATGGCTGAACAGTCCCTCCCCCTCGTCGACGAAGACGCCTCCATCCCGGAGCGTCCCACTGCGGGCCAGGGCATCTCACGGCGTGCCCTGCTCGGCACCGCCGGCGCCACCGGGCTCGTCCTCGGAGCGGCCGGCGGAGCCGCGGGGTATGCCGCCGCACCCGCCGCGGCGACTCCGCTGACCTCGGTCGGCAGCCACGAGGTGATGTTTCACGGGAAACATCAGCCCGGCATCACCGACGGCCTCCAGGCGCGCGGCCATCTCGTCGCCTTCGACCTGGCGGCGGGCGCGGGCCGCAAGGAGGCCGCCGCGCTGCTGCGCCGCTGGTCGCGGACGGCCCAGCGGCTGATGGCGGGGGAGGCGCCCGCGTCCGGCGACACGGATGTCGCCCGGGACGCCGGACCCTCCGCACTGACGCTGACCTTCGGCTTCGGGCACAGCTTCTTCGCCCGCACCGGACTGGAGAAGCAGCGGCCGGTCGCCCTCGACCCGCTGCCCGACTTCTCCTCCGACCAGCTCGACAAGGCCCGCAGCAACGGCGATCTGTGGGTGCAGATCGGCGCCGACGACGCCCTGGTCGCCTTCCACGCCCTGCGCGCGGTCCAGAAGGACGCGGGCAGCGCGGCCAAGGTCCGCTGGCAGATGAACGGCTTCAACCGCACACCGGGCGCCACGGCCCACCCCATGACGGCCCGCAACCTCATGGGCCAGGTGGACGGCACCCGCAATCCGAAGCCCGGCGAGTCCGACTTCGACCAGCGCGTCTTCGTCCCGGAGTCCGGCACGCCCGCGTGGATGGCGAACGGCTCCTACGCGGTCGTACGGCGGATCCGGATGCTGCTGGACGACTGGGAGAAGCTGTCCCTCAGGGCCCAGGAGGCCGTCATCGGGCGTCGCAAGGCGAACGGCGCGCCCCTGACCGGGGGCACCGAGACGACCCCGATGGACCTGGAGAAGACGGACGCCGAGGGCACTCTGGTGGTCCCGGTCAACGCACACGCCCGGATCACCCGGCCCGACCAGAACGGGGGCGCTGCCATCCTGCGCCGCCCGTTCTCGTACCACGACGGCATCGACGCGGACGGCACACCGGACGCGGGACTGCTGTTCGTCTGCTGGCAGGCGGACCCGCTGCGCGGTTTCGTCCCGCTCCAGCGCAAGCTCGACCGCGGGGACGCGCTCTCGCAGTACATCCGGCATGAGTCGAGCGGTCTGTTCGCGGTACCGGGCGGGGCGGCGCAGGGGGAGTACGTGGGGCAGGCCCTGCTGGAGGGGTGAGGTTACGCAGGTTCACCCGGTGGTGAGACAGGCGGGCTCCGTCCCGCAAGGGCCATTAGGGTGAGGTCATGCCAGCCAGCTATGCGTATCTCGGCCCCGAGGGGACCTTCACCGAAGTCGCGCTGCGGACGCTTCCCGAGGCGGCCACCCGGGAGCTGATCCCCTACGTGTCGGTGCAGTCCGCGCTGGACGCGGTGCGCACGGGCGAGGCCGAGGCCGCCTTCGTGCCGATCGAGAACTCCGTCGAGGGCGGCATCACCACCACCCTCGACGAACTGGTGGCGGGCGCGCCGCTGATGATCTACCGCGAGGTGCTGCTGTCGATCACCTTCGCGCTGCTGGTCAGGCCGGGCACCGAGCTCACGGACATCAAGACGGTCTCCGCGCACCCGGCCGCCCAGCCGCAGGTGCGCAACTGGCTGAAGAAGAACCTCCCGGACGTCCACTGGGAGTCCGCCGCCTCGAACGCGGACGCGGCCCGGCTGGTCCAGGAGGGCCAGTACGACGCGGCCTTCGCGGGCGAGTTCGCGGCCGCCCGCTACGGCCTCGAGGCCCTGGAGACCGGGATCCACGACGCCGAGAACGCGCAGACGCGGTTCGTGCTGGTCGGCCGCCCCGCCCGGCCCGCCGCGCCGACCGGCGCCGACAAGACCTCCGTCGTGCTGTGGCAGCGCGACGACCACCCCGGCGGACTGCGCGACCTGCTGGGCGAGTTCGCCACCCGCGGCATCAACCTGATGTTGCTCCAGTCCCGGCCCACGGGCGCGGGCATCGGCAACTACTGCTTCTGCATCGACGCCGAGGGCCACATCACCGACCGCCGGGTGGCCGAGGCGCTGATGGGACTGAAGCGGATCTGCCGCGAGGTGCGCTTCCTGGGGTCGTACCCGCGCGCGGACAAGGAGCCGGCGGACCTGGGGGCACCCCTGGCCGGGACCTCGGACGAGGAGTTCATGGCCGCCTCGGACTGGGTGGCCAGATGCCAGGACGGCCGCTTCTAGGGCCGGTCCTACCTGCAGATTTTAGTTATCCACAGGAGTTTTCCACAGGTCCGCTTCTCGACCTGGGGACAAGTCGACAACAAAAGGTGACCCTGTCGACAAATCGGCCCTCAGGGCACATCAGTGTCCACACGCACGCACGTCACCCTTCGTCCACTGTTTTCCTTTAGGCAATCCTTTGGGGTGACCCCTTTCCACTCGAAAGTAGGGGTAGAAGTGGGTTTGCGACGGGAATCCTCGGCGTGATCCCCGGGTTTCGGAGTGATCAATTCCGAAATCCACAGATCGTCCGCACACCCTGTGGATAACTTTTCGCAGGGTGTGGATTCCTGTGGACAACCATGCGCCAAGTCCCGGTCCCCGTAAGGGAGTCGAGTCAACCCGACTCCGCGCCCGTGCTTCGTCCCGGGGACCCTGATCCCGTTTCCTTGACACGCTCCGCAATTCGCCCATAACGGTACGTAAGCCATGATTTTGCTCGGCGGGGAATAGTGAGTCGTGGGCCGTATGCCCGCACCGGTAGCCTTGGCGGCGTGATTGACCTTCGCCTGCTCCGTGAGGACCCCGACCGAGTGCGCGCGTCCCAGCGCGCCCGTGGAGAGGACGTCGCCCTCGTCGACGCCCTCCTGTCTGCCGACGAGCGGCGCAGGTCGTCCGGCGTCCGCTTCGACGAGCTGCGTTCCGAGCAGAAGTCGCTCGGCAAGCTCATCCCCAAGGCCACGCCCGAGGAGCGCGCCGAGCTGCTCCAGAAGGCGGAGCAGCTCAAGGCCGACGTCAAGGCCGCCGAGGCCGCGCAGAACGAGGCGGACGAAGAGACCAAGCGCCTCGCGCTCCGGCTCGGCAACCTCGTCCACCCCGACGTCCCCGTCGGCGGCGAGGAGGACTTCGTCGTCCTGGAGACGCACGGCACCATCCGCGACTTCGGCGCCGAGGGCTTCGAGCCCAAGGACCACCTGGAGCTCGGCGAGGCGCTGGGCGCCATCGACGTCGAGCGCGGCGCCAAGGTGTCCGGCTCGCGCTTCTACTACCTGACCGGCGTCGGCGCGCTCCTGGAGCTCGCGCTCGTCAACGCGGCGATCGCCCAGGCCACCGAGGCCGGGTTCACGCCGATGCTCACCCCCGCGCTGGTCCGCCCGCGCGCCATGGAGGGCACCGGCTTCCTCGGCCAGGCCGCGGAGAACGTCTACCACTTGGAGAAGGACGACTACTACCTGGTCGGCACCTCCGAGGTCCCGCTCGCCGCGTACCACATGGACGAGATCCTGGACGCCGACCAGCTGCCCCTGCGCTACGCCGGCTTCTCGCCGTGCTTCCGCCGCGAGGCCGGCACCTACGGCAAGGACACCCGCGGCATCTTCCGCGTGCACCAGTTCGACAAGGTCGAGATGTTCTCCTACGTCGCCCCCGAGGACGCGGAGAACGAGCACAAGCGGCTCCTGGACTGGGAGAAGCAGTGGCTGACCGGTCTCGAGCTGCCGTTCCAGGTCATCGACGTGGCCTCGGGCGACCTCGGCGCCTCCGCCTCCCGCAAGTACGACTGCGAGGCGTGGATCCCGACCCAGGGCAAGTACCGCGAGCTGACCTCGGCCTCCAACTGCGACAGCTTCCAGGCCCGCCGGCTGTCCGTCCGCATGCGCGACGGCAAGAAGGTGCAGCCGCTGGCGACGCTCAACGGCACGCTGTGCGCCGTACCGCGCACCATCGTGGCCATCCTGGAGAACCACCAGCTCGCCGACGGCTCGGTGCGGGTGCCCGAGGTGCTGCGTCCGTACCTGGGCGGCCGGGAGCTGCTGGAGCCGGTCGCCAAGTGAGCCAGGCCTTTCCGTACCGGCTGATCGCTACCGACCTCGACGGCACGCTCCTGCGCTCCGACGACTCGGTCTCCCCGCGCACCCGGGACGCGCTCGCCGCGGCCACCGCGGCGGGCGCCGCCCACATCGTCGTGACGGGACGCGCGGTCCCCTGGACCCGGCACATCCTCGACGACCTCGGCTACGACGGTCTCGCGGTCTGCGGGCAGGGTGCGCAGGTGTACCACGCCGGTGAGCACCGTCTGTTGACGTCGGTGACCCTGGACCGGCAGCTCGCGGGCGTGGCCCTCGCGAAGATCGAGGCGGAGGTCGGCCCGCTGTACCTGGCGGCGAGCCGTGACGGCCTGGAGGGCGACGTGCTGGTCGGGCCGGGATACGCGGTGACGGGGAAGCTGCCCTCGACGCCGTTCACGGACGCGTCGGATCTGTGGACCGCCCCCCTGAACAAGATCTACATACAGCATCCGAAGCTGTCGGACGACGAACTGGCCGAGGCGGCCCAGCGGGCCGCGGGCGGCTTCGTCACGGTCGCGATGGCGGGCGAGGGCATCGTCGAACTGCTCCCGCTGGGCCTGTCGAAGGCGACCGGCCTGTCCCTGGCGGCCCGCCGCCTGGGGCTGAAGGCCGCGGACACGATCGCTTTCGGCGACATGCCCAACGACATCCCGATGTTCGCCTGGGCGTCCTACGGCGTGGCGATGGCGGAGGCCCACCAGGAACTCAAGGCGGTGGCCGACGAGGTGACGTCCTCCAACGAGGAGGACGGCATCGCGGTGGTGCTGGAACGGTTGCTGGGCTGAGGATTGCCGGGCTGACGCTTGCAGGGCCCAGTCCCAGTGACAACGTCTCGCGGAGGATGCACGAATCGAACGTGCGCGGGCTTTCCAGGCCCGACCTTGGCTTAGCAAGCCAGTGCCTTACCACTCGGCCAATCCTCCGGGTGGGCGGCCTCACGCGAGAGCGACGTCGCGTGCTCGAAGCGGCCGCCCCGGGCTACCTGCGGGTGGACTCGACGGTGGCGTAACTACACCGGAGTCCTCCGCCGGCTGCCCTGACGGGAACCGGACGTACTGTCGTGCATGGACATCGCCCGGCTCCTCTCCCAGCTCGCGGCGCCGGACGGTCGTCCGGCGGGGTGGACACGACCACTGTGCCCGTACGACGAGTTGGGCGCCACCGATTAAATGCGGCCGAGTGTTCGAAACCCTACGGGCGCCGCCACCGCCGCCGGCGCTTGCTGAAGAACCACCCGGCAGGAGGCTCGTCGGAGCGCCAGGGCTGCGGTTCGGGCTCCTGCTCACGCCAGCGCGCGGCCAGCATCCGGGCACGGGCAGACGGCTCGGTCGTCCCGGCGGACCGTATGAAGTCCTCGTCCAGCACGAGGTCGTCCCAGTCGTCTGCCATGCCCGTTCCCTTCGACTCGCAGCCGGACATCCCCCTGTGTCCAGTGTGGCCGGACACCGATGAAGTCCCCGTCAGTAAGCGGGATGTGAGGGGAGGTCCCTACTCCTCGCCCGCCAGCGTCAGCGACCGCAGCTTCTGTCCCGCGTACCAGGTCGCGAGGACGGTCACCACGACCAGCAGCACCGTGGCCGTCGGCAGCCCCACGTCCGAGGTGACCAGGTCCCCGCCCGCGACCTTGTGGGCGACGGCCAGCGACCACTGCTGGACGCTCAGGGTCCTCGCCCCGGAGACCAGGGAGCCGAACAGGGCCTCCCAGACCAGGGCGTAGACCAGCCCGAACACCACCGCGTGCCGGGAGACCGTGCCGAGCAGCAGGAAGAGCGCCGCGTAGGCGATCGAGGCGACCAGCGCGGCCACCGTGTAGGCGACGGCGATCTGCTGGCCGTTGCCGTTGAGGATGAAGCCCGCGATCAGCGTCGGCAGCGCCGAGAACACCATCGTCACGGCGATCGCCACGATCAGCTTGGTGAAGATGATCGTGGGCCGCTTGAGCGGCTTGGACAGCAGGTACACCACCGAGCCGTCGTCGATCTCCGGGCCGATCGCGCCGGTGCCCGCGATGACGCCGATGATCGGGACCATGGTGGCGAGCGCGAGCCCGCCGAGCAGGTCGGAGGCGGTCTGGTCGTCGGCGCCGACCAGGCCGCGCACGATCACGGAGATCAGGATCAGCAGCGCCGGCAGGGCGCCCAGGATGAGGGCCCGGCGGCGGCCGAGCAGGGCCCGGTAGGTGAGTCGGGCGACTGTGGGGTCGTACATCTTCGGCCTCCTACGCCGCGACGAGATACGAGAAGACGGACTCGAGCGACTCGTCGGACGGCGAGACCGTGAGCAGCCGGATGCCGTGGTCGCGCGCGACCTTGGGCAACAGGGCGGTGAAACGGCCGAAGTCGACGGCCTGGATGCGCAACGCGCCCTCCGTCAGGTCGACCTCGATGCCGGACGTGGACGGGTCGGCGATCAGCGCGGCCGCGAGCGCGCGGTCGTCGCTGGAGCGCACCAGGTAGCGGTGCGGGCGGTCCGTCATCAGGCGGCGGATCCTGCGGAAGTCACCGCTGGCCGCGTGCCGGCCCGCGACGACGACCTCGATGTGCCAGGCGAGCTGCTCGACCTCTTCGAGGATGTGCGAGGAGAACAGCACGGTGCGGCCCTCGTCGCCCATCCGCCGCAGCAGGTCCATGAGCTGCATGCGCTGGCGCGGGTCCATGCCGTTGAACGGCTCGTCGAGCAGGAGCAGCGAGGGGTCGTGGACCAGGGCGGACGCCATCTTCACGCGCTGGCGCATGCCCTTGGAGTACGTGGAGATCTTGCGATCCTGCGCGTACTCCATCTCGACCGTGGCCAGCGCCTTCTGGGCGGCCTTGGCGCCGAGGCCGTGCAACTCGGCGTTGGCGACGACGAATTCGCGGCCGGTGAGGAAGTCGTACATCGCCTCGCGCTCGGGGACGATGCCGATGTGCCGGTAGATGGCCTCGTTGCGCCACACCTGCTGGCCGTCGAGGGTGACGGTGCCGGTGGAGGGGGCGAGGAAGCCGCCCATCATGTTGATGAGGGTGGACTTCCCGGCGCCGTTGGGGCCGAGGAGGCCGGTGACGCCGGGGCCGATCGTCATGGTGATGTCGTTGACGGCGACCACGTTGCCGAACCAGCGGGAGACGTGGTCGATCTGGAGCGTGGTCACAGTCCCACCTTCTTGTAGCGGCGCATCAGGAGGCCGTAGCACGCGGCGATCAGGCCGAGGACGGCCAGGACGTAGACCACGCCCTCGCCGTTCGACGGGCCGACCGCTCCCGGGAACGCGGAACTCGCGCCGAGGAACGCCGACTGAAGTCCGTCGATGAGGGTGACCGGCGAGAACAGGCCGATCCAGGGGATCGCGCCGGTGGTGCCCTGGGCGTCGGCGATGGCCTGGAGGGTGGTCACCGCGCCGTAGGAGATGGTCAGTACGGCGATCACGGCCGCGATGCCGAAGCCGCGGCGCGGGGTGACCGACGCGATGACCAGGCCGATGCCGGCGAAGAGCAGGGAGAGCAGCGCCACGGAGACGAGTCCCTGACCGAATCCCTTGGTCTGGTCGGTGAAGTCCAGCTTGGCCAGCAGCGCGCCGACGTAGAGCACGATCAGCGGGGCGGCGGTGAGAATGAACATCGCGGTGGCGAGTGCCGCGTACTTCGCGCGCACGTAGTCGGCGGTCTCGATGGGCCGCGAGAAGTACAGCGGCACGGTCTTGAAGCGCAGGTCGCGGGAGACGGACTGGGGCGCCTGCGAGGCGACGTACAGGCTGATGACGGCCTGCATGATGATCGCGTAGCGCGTGTAGTCGACGGGCAGGTCGTTGGCCTTCGTGGCGACTGCGACGGCCACCATGATGGCCGCCGGCACGCACATCACGACGAACAGCAGCATCGGCAGCACCTTGGACTTCACCGAGCGGCCGAGGCCGTAGGCGCCGCGCAGGGACTGCGAGTAGAGCGAACGGGTGGCGTAGGACCGGCCGAGGCGGGGGCCGTCGTAGGCGCGGTAGCCGATGTTGTGGATGCGGGTCTGGTCGCCCGAGGGGGCGGTGACCGGGTGCTCAACTGCCATGGCCGACGGCCTCCTTCCGCTGCTCGTCCTCGTTCGTGAAGACTTCCGAGATGTGGTGCCTGCGCTGCTCCATGCGCACCAGGCCGAGGCCGAGATCGGCGACGACGTCCCGGACGACGTCGTAGGTCTCCTCGCCCTGCGCGGTCACCAGCAGGATGTGGCCGGCGCCCGGCAGACCGCTCTGGGAGTCGAGGACCTCCACCCCGCGCGCGTGGAGCGCCTCGCGCACCGCGCGGGTGCCGTCCGGGTGCTCGTCGCTGTCGGTGACCTCGACCGCGAGGGTCGTGGTGGTCTGGGTGAAGTCGGTGGTGGAGCTGGAGCGCAGGAGCTTGCCGCCGTCGATGACGACGACGTGGTCGCAGGTGCGCTCCAGCTCGCCCAGCAGGTGTGAGGTGACCAGGACCGAGATGCCGAAGTCGGTCCAGATGCGGCGGATCAGGCCCAGCATGTCGTCACGGCCGACCGGGTCGAGGCCGTTGGTCGGCTCGTCGAGGAAGACGAGCTGCGGGTCGTGCACCAGGGCCTGGGCGAGCTTCACGCGCTGCTTCATGCCGGTGGAGTAGCCGCCGATGGGGCGGTAGCGCTCCTCGTACAGGCCGACGTGGCGCAGGGTGTCCGCGGTGCGCTCGCGCGCGGCGGTGGGCGGCAGCCCGGACATGCGGGCCATGTGCACGACGAACTCGGTGGCCGAGACGTCGGGCGGCAGGCAGTCGTGCTCCGGCATGTAGCCGACCCGCTCGCGGATGGCGGCACCCTTGGTCGCGACGTCGAGCCCGAGCACTTCGGCGCGGCCCTCGGTGGCGGGGGACAGACCCAGCAGGATCTTGATCATGGTGGACTTGCCGGCTCCGTTGGCGCCGACGAGTCCGGTCACACCGGGTCCGACGTCCAAGGAGAGCCGGTCAAGCGCGGTCACCCGGGGGAACCGCTTGCTCAGGCTTTCGGTCGCGATCACAGTCACATCCCCGACAGTAGTGACGCGGACCACTCAGGTCGTCACCCCGCAGAGCTGCATCGGCATCAGACTCCAGGCGTACGGGCACCTAGGGGTCACCCTGAGGTCCAACAACCCTGCCCGCGTTTTCCACATCGGCGGGTTTTTCCACAGGCCGACCGGGCCCTATTGACGCAACCTCCAATGACTGTCACATTCGCCAGTGTCACGTTACGGACACGTACCGCGGTCGACGGGGACGAGGCGGCAATGGCGACAGCAGTGCACGGCGAACTCTCCGCCCGGTTGCGGGGATTCAGGCAGGTCCAGCGGCTCGCGTACGAGTGCGCGGAGGCGGTCGCGGCCCGCCTGGAACCCGGAGTCACCGAGCGGCAGGCCGCCCGGATGCAGCGCGAGTGGCTGCGCGCGCGGGGCGTACGGGACTGGTTCCATCTGCCCTTCGCCTGGTTCGGGGACCGCACGGCGTTCACCGGCTTCCGCGTCCCGCTCCAGTTCTTCCCCACCGACCGCCGCCTGGAGCCCGGGATGCCGTTCATCCTGGACATGGCACCCGTGTACGAGGGACACACCGCGGACATCGGCTACTCGGGCTCGCTCGGCGTCAACCCCCTCCAGGACCGGCTGATGGCCGACCTGGAGGCACACCGCGAGCTGATCCTGCGCGAGGTCCGCGAGCGGCGGCCGCTGCGCGAGATCTACGAGGACGTCGACCGCCTCATGGCCCGCCAGGGCTACGCCAACCGGCACCGCGCGTACCCCTTCGGCGTGATCGCCCACAAGGTCGGCCAGGTCAGGCAGCGACGCTGGACACCCCACCTGTTCGGGTTCGGCGTCCAGTCCCTGAAGGGCCTCGCCGCCGACGCGCTGCACGGCCACCGCGAGGGCTGGTCGCCCCTGTGGTCGCCGTACCGCTTCTCCGACCACCCCCCGCAGCCGGGCCTGTGGGCGGTCGAACCCCACCTCGGTTTCCGGGGCACCGGCGCCAAGTTCGAGGAGATCCTCGTCGTCACCGACTCCGCGGACCCCGAGCAGAGCGCCTTCTGGCTGGACGACGATCTGCCGCACGTGCGGCGCTGGGCGGAGGAGAAGTGACCTTGCTCGAAGGAGCGCGCGAGCGCCGGGTACGCACCGGCGGCGTCGAACTGTCCGTGGCGGAACTGGGCGACCCGGGCCGGCCGACCGTGATCCTGGTGCACGGCTACCCGGACAGCAAGGAGGTCTGGTCCGAGGTCGCCCCACGCCTCGCCGACCGCTTCCACGTCGTCCTCTACGACGTCCGCGGCCACGGCCGCTCCACCGCGCCCCGGCCCCTGCGCGGCGGATTCACCCTGGAGAAGCTGACGGACGACTTCCTGGCCGTCGCGGACGCCGTCAGCCCGGACCGGCCCGTGCACCTCGTCGGACACGACTGGGGCTCGGTGCAGTCCTGGGAGTTCGTCACCGTCCGGCGCACCGAGGGCCGTGTCGCCTCCTTCACCTCGATGTCCGGCCCCTCCCTCGACCACTTCGGCCACTGGATCCAGAGCCGCCTCCACCGCCCCACCCCCCGCCGGATCGGCCAGCTCCTCGGCCAGGGCGCCAGGTCCTGGTACGTGTACGCGCTGCACACCCCCGCCCCGCCCCAACTAGACCGGCGGGGCCCGCTCGGCAAGGCGTGGCCCCGCATGCTGGAA
>NZ_LJBR01000169.1 GCF_001282115.1 Streptomyces sp. NRRL B-24085
CACCCGTCCCCGGCTACCGCGCCACCGACCCCGCCCCCCTCTGGACCCTCGCAGCGGCCTGGACCCTGGCACTGCCCGTCACCCGCCTGACCGTGCTGCGCGCCCACCTCCTGTCCACCCGCGCCCTGGACGACCTGCTCGCCCTGCGCGTCCGTACCGGTGTGCGCCTCCACCTGGTCTGCCACCAGCCCAAGCTTTCCGCCGCCCTCGAGCGGGCCCTGGCACGCACCGGCTACGACATGGCCGACGCGGACGCCGTCCTGAACCAGGACGACCAGGACCCACCGCACACGCCGCGGCCACGGCAAGCCGCCACGCACAGCGGAGAGTGGATCGACCTGCCCGCCCTGACCACCCTGACCTCCTACGAATCCAGCCCCGCCTGCGTGTGCACCCCACCCACCGCGGCCGAGCGTGGCTTGCGCCCACCACTGCTTCCCACCCGTATCGCCACCCAGGTCGCGCAGCGCCTGTCCTGCACCCCTCACCCCCACCTGGCCGCTCATCTCGCAGCAGCCGTCGTCACCGCCGCCTCCACGAGCCAGCTGGACACCGCCCGCGTCCTGGACCTCGCCCTCGACGGCACCACCCTGGCCCTCCACGACCGCCACAACGTCCGCCAAGGCTGCACCACCCACCCGGTGCCCCTCTGGGCCCAACCCCTCATGCGCGCCACGGCGTTCACCCACCTCCTCGCCACCGCAGAGCGCAGCAGCCCCCTGTTCGCCGACCCCCTTTATGCCCGTGGCCTGCCCTCCTTGAGGGACTTCGCCGAATGCCTCAGACTCCGCCCGCCACAGCCCCCGCTTCCATCGAGGAGGCCCCGCAGGGGGCAACAGTCGACGGCCACGATCTGGCCCGTCAGCGGAGCGCACCACACCCGGCGCTGGGCCGCCGAGGAGAACATGCAGGGTTGCCCCCAGCCCCCGGGCCATCGAACCTAACTTTTGAACATCATGCGGCCGGCCTGCCACTGCCCGGGCCCGCGTGCGTTCCACCCCGCCCGGCGATCTCTCCCTTGCTGCCGCTCCGCGCGGCACGGGAGGCACCTGGGGAGGGGGAACGTGGCGGAAGCTGCGGATGTACTACTGCAGTTCTGGCGTGAGCAGCGGGATCAGGCCCGTCAGTCGGAGAACCAGCGGGCCGCGATGACGAATATGTCAGCACGTCGGGCGCGCGGGCGCGTCCGACCACCCTCACCTCGCGCACACCCCCGACCACCACACCTACGGCGACCCCGCCGTCCGCCTCGCCGGGTACACGTCCGCGACGGACTCCCGGCAAGGCATGAGTGGTAGGCGCGGGCCGAACGCAACGAGCCCCGGTCGCGAGACGCGATCTTGAGGCTGGTTCTGGCCTGCGTGGCGCGGTGATGACGTCTCTACGCAGTTGTCGGGGAGGCGCTGTGGTGGTCTTGGTGAGGGTGGACTAAGTTGGAATGACAGTGTGGCTGTCATCGCGGGGAGTGGCGTGGACGATGTTGAGCGGGATTTCAATGCCGAGATTGGGCGCCGGGTGCGCGTGGCGAGAGTGCGGGCGAAGCTGACGCAGGAGTTGCTGGCCCGGAAGGCGGGCCTGACGCGCGGGTCGATCACGAACATCGAGTCCGGCGCGCAAGCTCCTCCGCCGTACCGGCTGGTGCTCCTTGCGTCAGCGCTCGAGGTCGAGCCGGCTGACCTCCTACCGGATCTGCAGGAGCCCGGCCAGGTGAACGGGCTTCCGGACCATCTTGCGAACGCGGTGGCGTCTGTGGCGTCAGAGGCGTTTGAACGGAGAGTGCGCGATGGCCAGGTCTGACGCGGCGGCCAAGGCGCTGCTGACGCAGTTCGGCATCGACGAGGCACCCATCGATCCCATGCTGATCGCGGAAAAGCTGGGTGTGCTTGTCGTCCCGCAGGAGATGCCAGATGACGTCTCCGGCATGCTGCTGCGCCGGGGAGACGAGCAAGTCATCGGTGTGAACCAGAAGCACCCCGTGAACCGGCGGCGTTTTACGGTGGCTCACGAACTCGGGCACCTGCGGCTGCATCGCGGCCGTCCGCTGATCCTGGACACCGATACCCGTGTCAACTTCCGTGACACGGTCTCGAGCATGGCCACGGATCGTGAGGAGATGGAAGCCAACCGTTTCGCGGCGGCTCTGCTGGCTCCTGAGCCCCTGATGCGTCGCGCAGCACGCGAGGCCGAGTTCCGTACGGCCCAGCAGTTGGTGCAGCTCATGGCCGGGCGCTTCGAGATGAGCGAGATGGCCATGAGCTACCGGCTGATCAATCTCGGCATCATTGCGGGTCCCGCGACGTAAAGCTCTACCTGTGTCGCTAGAAGGCCGCCCGTCACCCCGGGCGGCTTTCTTGTATAAACATACGACAGTGAAACTGTCACTCAAAAAAAGTTGTCGACAGGGTGCTGTGCGTGCTGTCCTGGGTGTGGCGGGGCCGATGTGGCCCTGAAGAAACGGGAGGTATGTCATGCCCGGCAAGGCGAGTAAGGCGAGTGGGGCCGGTGGGAAGCGTGGTCGGAGCGCGGTCACGGGCCGGTTCGTGAAGCAGTCGACGGTGCGTAGGCACCCGTCGGCGACGGTGAACGAGCGCGCGTCGCGCGGCTCGAAGAAGAGCAAGTAGGCGGGCTTCGAGCCCGCCTTTCGCATATCCCGGCCTGCTGCGGCGGGCCGGAGGAAGGAGAGGTGGTCGTCATGACGACGGCAGACATGCAGCACGAGGAGACCGGCGGCAAGACAGTGACCGTCACGGTGGACGGCGAGCCGGTGGAGGTGCCGAAGCACACGACGCCGAACGCGGTCCTGGGCCTGGCCGGTATCGACGCGGGCACGCACTACCTGGTCCGGATCAGCGGGCGTCATCAGCACTCGTTCGCCGGCCGTGGGGAGGAGGAGATGACGTTGCATGAGCGGGAGACGTTCGTGTCGGTCTCCACCGGCCCGACTCCGACCGCATGACTGCGGTGATGCCGGAGGCGGGGCCCGCGGGGATGCTCGCGGGCCTGCGCCGGGCCGGCTACACGGTGGAGCAGAGCGGCAACTTCGCCGTCTTCGCCTACCTCGTCGAGGTCGGCCCGCAGGCCGGGACGACGGTGCGCATCGGGCTGGAGCTGGTGCCGGACTGGCCGCTGTCGGCCCCGCACGGCCCGCACATCAGCCCTCGCCTGGGACACCCGCACGGCGCCGTGCACAACTCTCCGCTCGGGCAGGAGTGGGAGCACTGGAGCCGGCCGCCCGCCGACTGGGCGCAGGACCGCACGGTCCGCGGCTATCTGCGGCACCTGCGCACCCTCTTCGCGCAGATGGAGAACGGGCCTACGACGTGATCACCTGCTTCTCGGTCGCCATGACCAGCGAGGTCGCTCAACACCTGACGGATCACCTGCGCCGTGCGGACGGGCAGGAGGACTGCGCCTTCGTACTGTGGCGGCCGAGCACCGGCGCCAGCCGCACCACCGCGCTGCTCACCGAGGTGGTGCCGCCGCAGGACGGCGAGCGGATCGTGCACGGCACGGTGGACTTCACCAGCGCCTACTTCCTGCGCGCCGCCGCCCTCGCAGCCGAGCACAGCTGCGGGCTCGGCTTCATCCACGCCCACCCCAAAGGCAGGGGATGGCAGCGCCTGAACGCCATCGATCACGAGGCTGAGGCGTCCTTCGCCGCGCAGACCCAGGTGATCACCGGCCGTCCGCTGGTCGGTCTGACCTTCGCGGGCACGGATGCAGGATTCGGTGCCCGCATCTGGCAGCAGCAGGCTCCCCGCCGCTACGCACCCACTGAGGCGGAGAGCGTCCGTGTGGTCGGTGGCCGCCTGACGGTCACCTTCAACAGCCGCCTCGTGCCCGTACCGCCGGCCACGAACCGGCAGCTGCGCACCGTTTCCGCCTGGGGACAGACAGCCCAGGACGACCTGGCGCGCCTGCACGTGGGTGTCGTCGGATGCGGCTCGGTCGGCATGCTCGTCGTCGAAGCCCTGGCCCGCACCGGCATCCAGCGCCTGAGCCTGTTCGACTTCGACACCGTCGAGGAGCTCAACCTCGATCGGCTCCTTAACGCCACCCTCCGTGACGTACGCCTGCACCGTGCCAAGGCCCCTCTCGCCGCCCGTAGTGCCCGCCGTGCGGCGACCGCCGCCACCTTCCAGGCGGCGCCGTACGAGCTGAGCGTGGTCGAGCCGGACGGGTTCGCCGCCGCGGCCGACTGCGACGTGATCTTCTCCTGCGTCGACCGGCCCTGGCCCCGCGCCGTGCTCAACCTCCTCGCCTACGCCCACCTCATCCCCGTCGTCGACGGCGGCATAGCGGTCGACGCCCGCGGCGGACGCCTGCGCGGCGCCGAATGGCGCGCCCACATCGCCGCCCCCGGACGCGCCTGCCTGGAATGCCTGGGCCAGTACGACCCCGCCCACGTCCAAGCCGAACGCGACGGCTCCCTCGACGACCCCGCCTACATCACCGGCCTGCCCGCCGACCATCCGCTGCGCCGCAAGGAGAACGTCTTCGTCTTCTCCACCAGCGCCGCAGCTGCGCAACTGAACCAGTTCGTCACCATGACGACCGCGCCGGGCGGGATCGCCGACACCGGCGCTCACCTGTACCACCTGACCACCGCCACCCTCGACCACCGCGAGGACGGCTGCGAGATGCGCTGCCTCTACAACGGCATGCTGCGTGCGCTCGGCGACGACGCTCCCGTCACCGTCACCGGACGCCACCCAGCCGCTGAACAGGCTCGTACCACTCGCGCCCGTATGACGCGTCACTGGCCGCTCCGTGCCTGGCGCGCTGTCGACGACCTCCTGCACCAACTCCGCTGAAACACACGGCCAAAGTATCGGGAAGCGGCGGATCGCTGTTCCGGCCCCGCCGGGAGACCAACATCCCCAAACCTAGCCCCATGGATGACTCAGGTGCTGTTTGTCCGGGGCCGTGGGTAGCGATGAACGACACCAGGGGCAAATTCCTCCAGGCCGACGACACTATCCGCGTAACTCAATAAAATTTGCAGTTTTTTGATCCGATTCAGGGGTGTGATGTCGGTGATGTCAGGCAACGACAGGCGGCAGTTGATGGAAACCTGCTCCAGATTGGGAAAGGTGTCCGGCACCAACTCCAATTGTGCGTCAGCGTCATTGGGTGACAACGAGAGGTAAGTCACTCCGGGCAGGGGTGGAGCCTGCGCGAGGTCGTATTGTGAAATGTAAAGTCTGGTTAGGTTTGGCAGCGTGGAAATTTCTCGCCACTCTGCAGGGGTGGGTGCCGTGTTGATCACCAGTTCTTGAAGTTGTTCCCATCTGGAGATGCCTGTCAGGTGTGTATTAATCCACCCGGCTAGGCGCAATGAGACTAGTTTGGAGGATGCGGGCAATTCCCCGAGGTTCTCCCACGGCAGACGCGTATAGAGGGCGAGTTCGGTGAGTTCGGGCAGTGAGGAAAGGGCGGTGAACGAGAAATTTTCCGGGAGTTGAATAAGTCTCAAGTTGGGCAACGGTAGCCCCGCAAGGTCATCAATGTGGCTGAGCTGTGTACATTCAGACAGGGCAAGCTCTTTGAGAGCTGTAAACTTTCGGATAAATTTCAGATCCTGGAGCAGTTGACCGGAGTAGATCTGCAGTCTTTCGATGTTCCCGGGTGAGAGATGCTCGATGATCTCTTCTTCAGTAAATGTTCCTCTGAAGGAAATGTCGGTGATGGGTTTCAGGAGACGTAGAGCGTTTCTTTGATCATGCGTCTGCACGGTAATGGGGAGATGCTCCAGGAAGGGGAGCAGGATTTCGCGGGCGTACTGGTCGGCATCGAATTGCTCCCATCCCTCAAGCAGTTCGTAACTTACTGAGGAAGGAGGCAAATCCTGCACGAAGTGTTGGAGGAACGCGTAGGCCTGGTCGCCACCGATGGCAGCGGCGGTTCTCACGACTGGGTCTACTTCGTCGCTTTCCAAGCCGCAGGGGCCCGGCAGTAGATCCAGGATGCCCGGCCCGAGCGCGGCGAGTGTATCCGCTTCCTCCCGGGAACGGGGAGGCATCAGAGCGCGTGCATGCTGTTCGACCAGCCTGCGGACGTCGGGCTCGATTTCGGTGGCGTAGTACAGGCTGGCGGCCGCCAGGAGGTGAAGCCTGGGACGGTGCTCGTTGTCAGCGTCACCGCGTTCGATGAGGCGGCGGAGCAGGTCGGCGCTCTCAGCTGGTCGGGCGTGGGCGACGGCCATGCGTACGACGTCCTCCCACTGGTCGTCGTGGGCATTGTTGACTAGCAGGGGGAAGTCGTGAGCTTCGATGGCGGCTTTGGCCCCGAGGTAGTCCTGGAAGGTGCGGTGGACGAAGTCGATGGTGTCCGTAGTGGGCTGGCGCAAGAGTCCGCTGCGGCCGACCAGGTGGGCCAGCACCTGGTCGGCAGTGCCCTGCTCGGCCACGGCCTGCATGGCCGGTAACGCGTCGTCGACCAAGGCCATCGCGGTGGCCCGTTCCATCTCGGTCTGGCGGTTGCGGATGAGCCAGTAGGCCAGACGCTGCAGGAGCTGGACGCTCTGGTGTTCGGTGAGCTGAATGCCTTCCGGGACAACGATGCTGCGCTCAAGGTCTCGGCGTACGAGCAGCATCGACAAAGCTGCCTCGTACAACTCCATGCGACTGTGAGGCAGATGACCGCGGCGGTCCCGGTGCAGTGCGCAGATCAGCGCACACATCAGAGGCGTACTGGACAGTTGTGCCAGGTCACGCTGAGCACGCACGGTGATCTGGAGCGCTGCTTCGAGATCATGCAGTTGCGAGCGTTCGCTGTTGCTTGCCGCATTCTGTCGTGCTGCGGTGTGCCACCGGTGCACAAAGACTCGGGTGTCTGCGGCGCTCATAGGCCGCACGGACAGTTCGGTGAAGTGCGACGAAGCCAGCCACCCCTCCGGTACCGCCGACGGGCGTGTGGTGACTACAAAGCGTGCGTCCCTGTAGGCCGCCAAGAGGCGTGTGAGCCAGTCGTGCGTGGCGCCCCGGTGTTCTTGAGGCACTTCGTCGATGCCATCGACCAGGACAAGTGCCTCACCTCTGGCGAGTACCGTGTCGGCCCAGCCTGCAGGTTGTGAGGCGGCCAGGGGCGTTCCAACCGCAGAGAGGAAATCGTGTGGCTCGGGAAGGGGCCCACGCCTCACCAGCGTCCGCAGCGGTAGGACGAACGGAATCCGCCCACGCCAATCCGCCAGTTCCTCCGGCAGTTCATCGCGTGCTGTGGCGACAGCTAGCCACTGCAGCAATGTTGTCTTTCCGCTACCAGCGAGCCCTCGAAGCAACACTCGTCTGCAGTTGGCCAACGCGTTCTCAGCACGCTTCACCACGACGGACGGCCGGTCCGCTTCGTCACCGCCTGCAGACCGGCCCTCCGGTCGTTCTGCCAGTTCCAGGCTCAAGTACGCTGCGTCCAGCGGCCAACACGCACGTTCCGGACGGCTCAGATCCAGCCCCACGACAGTTAGCTGCGAATGCCGATCCGCCACGTAGCTGAGGTACCGCTCCTCGAACGAAGGTTGCAGCGGCGGCCGGACCGATCTGCGAAGCCCTTCTCCGGCAAAATCCGAACGAACCCGCTGTATGCGCGCGGCGGCTTCGCGCAGGGCCAGCAGCGGCTCCACATCGGCCCCCAGGGCCTTCGCCAGGGCCACCAGCGTGGCCTCGGTGGGCACCACTTGGCCGTTCAGGGCCTGGCTGAGCGTTGTCCGCCCCAGCCTGGTCCGCTGCTGCAACCCGCCCATCTGCAGACCCCGCTGCGCCCTGAGGGTGCGCAGCCGCAGCGCGAGTTCCTCCAACGGATCCTCGTGCACGTCCCCCATGTCCTGCTTCTCCGTCCCCCGGGCGACCGTCTTCGTTCATCTTTGTTCGCCCTGAACCCCGGTGAACACCAGAACCGCGAAATTCGCCGAAGTCGCCATCGTCAATCGCACGGAGAGAAGGCAATGAACACCTCCACCGACCACCTGATGCTCTTGGCCCTGCTCCTGGCGGTCGTCGCGCTCTTCTGCACCCTCGTAGGAGCGGCGGCCGGCCTGCTTGCTCGCATCGACGGAGCCACCTACACCACCGCCCTACTACGGGGTGCGGTGGCCTTCGCGGGCAGTGCCACCCTCTCCCTGGCACTGCTGACCTTCGTCCTTGCGGCACTGTGAACGACAGATGCGCTGCCGCACTTGTCGGGCATACGTGGCGTGCAGCGTGGTGATGCTGTCGGTCGGGCGCGCGGATCCCAGCGTGCGCCGCATCGTCCGTGACGAGAACCGCAAACAGTAGACCCAGCGCCGCAGTGTGAGGCGCTGCCCTGGGCGGGCCTCCGAGCGGCGAGCGGCTCAGAGGGTACGCAGCGTGGCCTCAATCGCCTCCACGATGCCGTTGTGGCCTGCTGGCTCTACTCGATGGGCTCTACCTACGGGAACCGGGGCCTGCTCCGCGATGCGGTCCAGTACCCGCACGAAGTTCTTGTCGGCGGTGAGAAACCCGTCGCAGTCCGGCAGGTAGGAGGCGTGTTGGACGTCAAGAGGGTTGCCGCCGGTGACCTTCATGTCCATTTGTACGGTGTCCGCTGCCCACCGCAGCCAGTTGCGTGGCAGGGAAGCGCGTTCCACCTCATACAGCCAGAACCGGTTGAACGCCTCCCGCGAGGCGCACATGGCGCCGAGGTCTACCCGGGCGCCGATCCAGTCAGCGTAGGTGGCCTCTTCATGCGTGAACAGAGATCGGCGGCCCCTCACGAAGGCGCTCCAGTACACCTCCTGGCAGTATGGCCGCCACGCTGCGATCCATTCGCCAGGTGCCCATCCCGTCTGTTGCTCTGCCGTCGTGTCCTCGCTCGGAGACAGCTTGATTCGGGAGAGATCGCTGAGATCGAAGCCAGCTTTGCGCCAACGCTCCCGCTGTTCTTTTTGGTTCTCCACGAGGAACCGCGCCGTGCGCGCAGTCCGCTGGGCTGGCTCCGTCTCGCGCAACCGGTCGTGGTGCTCCATTGCTTCCCGCCAGAACCTTTTGGTCCAGTACGTACGCCACGTCGCCTCGCGTCCGGTGTCGGGCATTGCCCGCATCCACTCCGGGTGCAGTCGGCGTACCTCGGAGATGACCTCGGCACCCTCCTGGTCGGCCTCACTGCGTAGCCGTTCGTCCGTCGCGGTCATGATGGCCTCGATGATGGCCGCCCGTATGTCCGAGCGGGGATGTTGCAGCACCTCGAGCAGGACGCTTGGCGCGGTCACCACTTGATGCCCAAGAGAACGGGCGAGCGTCTTGAACTGCTTGCCCGCCCGTTCATCCCCCAGGTAGGACCAAATGTTGTTGTCCAGCATGATCCTCACGCCGTCGTTCCCCCTCGGATACCAAGGTCTTCGAGAGCGGCGCGGCGTTCTGGGCTCAGCTTCCCGGCCCGGCGTCGGGTGTTGGAGATGAACGACCCCAGCCCCACAAGCTCCCCGTCGACATCCTCGCGGTGCTGACGGGGTACACGCAGGTGCCCTTCGCGATCCCTGAACTGTCGTGCTGCGGCCACGTTGCGTTCCCACAGCTCGTCCTGGCTGCGCCGGACCGGCCGTACGACCTCGTCCTCACCCGCGGGCTCACAACCAACACTCTCCAGCAGCCACTGCTGCGCCGGCACCAGCCGATCCCATCCGGCCCGCTGTCCCGCGATCCAGGCTCCGAGATCCTCACCCTGCACGATCACTTCACCCGGCCCGCCCGGCAGCTCACCGCCGGCCTTCACGTGGGCACGGGCAAGCCGATACGAACGCTGCCAGGCGACGTCCCACCCGTCTGGGGCCCATCCGGGGTCGATCTCCGCGAGGGCCTCCATACGCTCCTCTGAGAGCTCTCCGACGCTGGAGATGCCCGTTTCCCCCCTCGCGCGGCGTACGGCGTTCTCACGGGCCCGCCTGGCCGCGGCGCGCATGTTCTTAGCCCAGGTGCCGATGGGGAAGCTGTCTCCGCCCCATACGGCGGTTGTGGGCGGGAGGAAGTGGCCGTGGACGGCTGCGTAGTCGCGGGCGACGGCGAGGCCGGCCTCCCACGCGGAGGCGTGGACGGACCAGACCATGCCGAGCTGTTCCAGCTCGGCAACGCGTGACGCCTCAAGGGTGCCCTCGCGGTAGTAGCGGCGTTGATCGGCCACCCAGACGCCCAGCGGATGCCCGCCGATGCCCGCTCGCCAGTCCTCCGGCGTAATGTACGCGAACGGCACCCGCAGCTCGCCCTCCCCGCTCTCGCGCAGCCACCGCACTGCGGCCTCGATCCCACGCCGCCAATACGCCTTCTCGGGGTCGATGACCCGCAGCCGCACAAACTGCGCCAGGGCGGCCGGGTCGCGTTCCTCGGTGAAGCGCAGCACTCCCGCCGCCGCGGCCCCGGCCGCTGGAACGACGTCCTGCTCCCGGACCTCCTCGCCCCCGTCTGCGCCGGCCTCGTGGTCCCGGCCATCGACGATGTCCTCGCCGCTCCCAGAACCGACTTCGGATGGCCGACGGCTGTTGCGCAGCCGGGGATCCGCGAGCGCCTCGATCGTCTGCGCATCGTGCGCCCGCAGGGCCCCAAGGACCTTCGACAGGCTGTTGTAGGCATCCGAGGTGAGGAGTTCATCCGGATCTTCGTCCGGACCGAGGAACACAGGAACGATCAACGTGGCCAGTTTCCCATGATCTGGATTAAGCCGCAGCGCCCGCCCGACCATCTGTACGATGTCGACCATCGAACCCCGGGCGTCCGCGAAAAGAACCGCATCACACTCGGCCGTGTCAACGCCTTCTCCGAGCACTCGGACGGAGGAAAGTACCCGCAATTCAGCCCGCACATCACGACCCTCGAATTCGGGGCCGCCCAGGAACTCGGAGGCGAATTCTTCGAGCACTTTACGGCGGTGGCCGGGGGCGTGCTCGCCGTACAGCCAGTCCGCCCACACCTGCTCCACGGGCGGGTAGGTGTCGGGGTCGTCGGCGGCGAGCCGGCCCGCGGTCACCGGGACCGAGGCCGCCATCGCCTTCGCCTCACCCACCCGACTATGGAACGACAACACCCTGCGAAAACGCTCCTTGACGGCGGCATGTATCAGCCCTGTCTGCACCGCCGTCAACCGCGCCCCACGCACCGCATCAGATCCGGGGGCCTCCGACGTCAACGCCGCGTGCAGGTCGGGATCGCGGATGTCGAGGCACAGCACCTGATACGGCGCCACAATGCCCCGCCCGACCGCCTCCGACAACGTCAACCTGTAGGCGACCGACCCGAAGACGGGGGACCCGTCCTCCATCGACGCCACCATCCGCGGCCGCTCGCCCTCGGCCTCCCACACCCGCGGCGTCGCCGTCATGTAGAGCCGACGCTCCGCGGGAAGCTGCGCCTGGTCGTGCACGGCCGCCCACGGCTTCAACCCGTCCCCGCTGGTCCTGTGCGCCTCATCAATGATCATCAGGCTCCACACCCCCAACCCCGCAGCGTGCGCACGCTGAAGGACACCCATGCCGACCGAGGCGTAGGTGGCGAAGACCGTCACCGTCTCCAGCCCGCGCATCCACTCCACGAGCTCCCCAGGGTCCGTCGTACACGGCAGACCCTGACTCTCCTCAGCCCGCAACGAGCACACCCCAACCATGGCGCCCGACCGGCCCGCACGGCGCCACGCGCCGGCCATCTGCGTCAGCAGGTCCAGCGTCGGCACCAGAACGAGAACACGCCGGGCCGAAAGCCGCTGCGCCGACTCTGCGGCGATGAGGGTTTTGCCGGAGCCAGTGGCCGCGATTACCTGCGTCCTCAGCCCCTCGGGAGGCATACGGCCACCGGGCGGCGTGCCGAGAATGTGGACCACGTTTTCGACGGCCTCAACCTGATGTGGGCGCAATTCCATCTGAGTCACGGAGTCTCGCATTCTCGAACTTCTGGAGGGATTTAACTGCTATCCCAGAACTGATCCGGGATCCAAAATGATGACTTCTATCTGAGGAAGCCACCTAGCGGTATAGGTACCCTGTATTATCCCAGAGTCTAGCCGAGTTAGAGAATGACGCACTGCTTCTACTAGGAAGTAAGTAGAAGTGATCGGAGGCGACCGCCCGGCACCCCTGACGCAACGTCACCAAGCCGGGCCACCCCTCCCGTTGCTGCCGTTTTTCTGACGCGCCCGGAGGGTGCGTCAGGTCCCTTACTGGACTGCGGAGCAGGCCGGTAAGGGACGGGCCCGGCCGGAGGCCGGGCCCCCGGATCACGGAGTGATCCGGAAGGCGGAACGGAGTTCCGCCGCTATTCCGGCGAAGCCGGAATCCGCCGCGTAGCGGCGGCGCGTCGTGTCTGCGGAGCAGACC
>NZ_LJBR01000017.1 GCF_001282115.1 Streptomyces sp. NRRL B-24085
GGACGGGGTCGGGGTACGGATCGGTCATCAGGTCCTCCAGCCAGTCGGTCGGCATCGGCTCTGGACTACTGCCCCGCGTACCCGGCGCCCCTCCCGCCAGTCACCCACTCGCGTGACGACTCGCATGACGAGGGGGATCGCGTGGGGCATGGCAAAGGCCCGCCCCGCCGAGGTGGGCGGGGCGGGCCGAGGCGATCCGGTGCGGCGTCCGTTCAGAAGCCCTCGGGGTGGGCCGTCAGCCACTGCTTCGCCGCCCGGAGCAGTTCCGGGGACGCCGCGGGGGCCTCCTCGGGGTGGCGTTCGGCCCACTTGACGACGTACGGGCAGAGAGGGGCGACGGAGACGCCCTCGCGGGCCGCGATGCCGTAGAGCTCGCGGGCCAGGGAACCCGCGATGCCCTGACCCTCGTGGGCCGGGTCCACGATGGTGTGGACCGGGACCAGGGCGCGCTCGGGGGCTTCGAGGACGAAGTACTGGATGTGGCCGACGACTTCGTCGCCCCCGGATCCGAGGGCCTCCAGCATTCCGGCCGGCCGGTCGTCGCGGATCTCGATGTCGCTCATGGGCGTGCTCCTGGTCCGAAGGTCGTCGAGCAGGGTCAGGCCGGCACCGAACGCGGGCTGCGCTCCTGGTCCGAACCCGGCACGGGTTCCGACGGATCGGCCCCCAGGGCGAGGATGCGGTTGTCGCGGTCCACGTGCACGACCCGGGGTACCAGTGCCCGTGCCTCGGCGTCGGTCACTTGAGCGTAACTGATGATGATCACCAGATCGCCGGGGTGGACGAGATGGGCGGCGGCACCGTTGATGCCGACCACCCCGGAACCGCGCTCCCCTTCGATGACGTAGGTCTCCAGCCGGGCGCCGTTGGTGATGTCGACGATGTGGACGAGCTCACCGGGCAGCAGGTCGGCGGCGTCGAGGAGATCCGCGTCGATGGTCACCGATCCCACGTAGTGCAGGTCGGCCTGGGTGACGGTGGCGCGGTGGATCTTGGACTTGAACATGGTACGGAACATGGACAAACTCCCGATTCGTCTGCTCCCTGCCCGCTCGGTGCAGGTCAAGGGCGAACCGGAGACTACAACGATTCGACTCCTGCCGCCGCAGGGTGTTCCAGGACTCACACGGGCCGATCACGGGGGCATCGTGTCGGGGGGAGGCAGAGCTGGGGGGATCCGTGTCAGCCGGGTACCCGTCCGCCACGGAGGCGGGCACGGGGTGCCCGGCTCGGCGAACCTGAGGAGGTCTGCATGGGACTGCGCGACCACGTGGTGGTGGTGACCGGAGCGTCCAGCGGCATCGGACGGGCCACGGCCGAGGCCTTTGCCCGCAAGGGCTGCGCCGTGGTGCTGGCCGCGCGCCGTGAGGAGGCGCTCGAGGCGGCGGCCCGGGAGTGCGGGAGGCACCGTGGGGCACGGACGCTGGTCGTGCCGACGGACACGACGGACGCCGGGGCGGTCGAGCAACTCGCACGGCGGGCGGTGGCGGAGTTCGGCCGGATCGACGTCTGGGTGAACAACGCGGCGGTCAACGCCTTCGGCCGCTTCGAGGACGTGCCGCTGGAGGACTTCCGCAAGGTCCTGGACGTCAACGTGATGGGGTACGTGCACGGGGCCCGGGCCGCTCTGCCGGTGATGCGGGCGCAGGGGACGGGCACTCTGGTCAACGTCTCCTCCATCGTGGGTGCCGTGGCCCAGCCGTACAGCCACCCGTACGGCATGTCCAAGCACGCCGTCCGCGGGCTGGGTTCGAGTCTGCGGCAGCAGCTGAGGGTGGAGGGCGTCAAGGGTGTCCACGTGTGCACGGTGATGCCCGCGACCATCGACACCCCGCACTTCCAGCAGGCGGCCAACTACACCGGGCGCAAGGTCGTCGCCATGCCCCCGGTCTACACCCCGGAACGCGTCGCCCGGGAGATCGTCGCCCTCGTAGGCCGTCTCCGCCGCGAGGTGGTGGTCGGTCCGGCCGGCCGTGCTCTGGTCCGCCAGTCCCGGATCATGCCCGGGTTCGCGGAGCGGGCCATGGCACGGCAGACGGAGAAGGGCCATCTCGATCACGGCGAGGCGGCCCCCGCCACCCACGGCGCGCTGCACGTACCGGCGCCGGGGGAAGGTGCGGTGCACGGCGGCTGGCACGGACGGCGGCGCACCGCCGTGCGCAGGACTGCTGTCGCCGCGGCACTGGCCGGAGCCGCCGTGACCGCCGGGCGCAGGTTGACCCGCGGTGCGGCGCCCGCCTGACCGTCAGCGAAAGAGGGGTCCCGTCCGCCGGTGGGCGGGTGCGGCGCTCGTGTCTGCACGCGCGCTGCCCGCCCGGTGAGGCGCCGGGCGGGCAGTGTGCGCAGGGCCGGGTGGGTGGCTCTCAGTGGAGCGCCGGGACCGGGGTGCGGACGGTGTGGAGGACGAAGCCGCTGCGCACCCGCGCCGGCATGCGGTTCAGTGGGATCCGCAGGTCCTGTTCGGGCACGTCGTACTCCAGTCGGGCCAGCCGCGGGCCGAGGGCGGCGAGCAGCGCGACGGTGACGTCCTCGCCGGGGCAGCGGTGGCCGGTGGCCCGGTCCGCGCCGCCTTGCGGAACGAGTTCGTCGGGCCGCGGCGGCCGCCCCACGAAGCGCTGCGGGGCGAAGGCGTACGGCGCGTCCCAGAGGTCGGGATCGTGGTTCTGCCCGTAGAGGTCGAGCAGGACCAGGGTGCCGGACGGGATCTTCTCGCCCCGCCATTCCAGATCGGCCACCGCCCGGCCGCCGAGGAAGGGCGCGAAGGGGTAGAAGCGCCGCAGCTCATGGGCGAACGCCACGGCGTAGGCGGGGTCGTCCTCGCGCAGCCGTTCCCTGACGCCGGGGGTGCGCAGTGCGTGACCGGCGTAGGAGACGAACCAGCAGACGGCGACGGTGGGACGGATGACGTTGAGCAGTTCGACCGCGGCGGTGTGCGGGTCCAGGGGCCGGCCGTCGGCGTCCCGGTGCCGGACGACCGCCTCCAGCGCCGTCCCGGCGGGCGCCGTGGCGTCACCCGCGCGCACCTCCTCGACCAGGCCTGCCAGCCAGGCCTCACTGCGCGCCCTCGCCCGGCGCGCCCGCCAGTGGCGCGGTCCCGGCGTGGCGAAGCCGTCGACCATCGCGACCATGTCCCGGGCGGCCGTGGAGTCCGCGTCGTCCAGGGGGACGCCGGCCCACTCGCAGACGCCCCGGGTGAGGACCCGGCTCGCCTCGTCGAACAGGACGACCGGGCGCTCGGGCCACGATCGCACCGCCTCGTCCCAGACCTCGGTCACGCGGTCGACCAGTCCGGCGACCGCCTCGGGCCCGGTCAGCAGGGACAGGAACATCTCCTTGCGCACCCGGTGGGCCTGTCCGTCCAGGGTGTGCACGGCGCCGTGGCCGAACAGGGTGCTGAGGACCGGACCGGGAAGCGCCGTTCCGCGTTCCACATGCCGTTCGTCGTAGAAGAACCGCACCGCCTCCGGGCCGTGCAGGGCTACGGCGTGCTGTCCCATCAGCCGGGTGCGCACGAGCGGGGCGGCGGTGCGGCACCGGCGGTCGGGCAGCCAGGAGTAGCCCCTGGCGAGGAGGGCGAGCGAGCTGTCGGCGATCGGCGGACGACTCTGATTCATGGCGCCGCGAGTGCCCGTCCCCCAAGGCCGGAAACGCGGCCCGGGCCGTACCGCCCTGCAGCCTGTGCGTTTTCGCCGTCCCGGGGCGGGGACCCGGCGCTCGTGGTGGCCTACGGAGCCGAACAGCGAGTGCGGGTGCCGGCCCTGCGGGCCCGGTGGCTGCGGCAGACCTTCGTCCACTGGCCGTTCCCGCCGGAGGCGGTGCAGGCCCTTCTGCCCCGGGGGCTGGCCGTGGACGAGTACGACGGCGTGGCGTGGGTGGGGCTCACGCCGTTCGTGATGGCGGACGTGCGCCCCGCAGGCGTCCCCGCCGCCGTGCCCGGACTCCCGTCGTTCGCGGAGACCAACCTGCGGACCTACGTGCGACGCGAGAACGGCCGGGACGGGATCTGGTTCCTGTCCATCCAGGTGTCCTGCCCGCTGATGCTGGCCGCCCGCGCGGTCGGGGCGCCGTACACGCTGGGACACCTGCGCGTCGCCACGGACGGCGACACCGTGTCGTACACCGGCTCGCGGGGGGCCGGCGGGGTGGCCTACCGGCTCGTCGTACGGCCGGGCGCGCCCGTGCAGCCGACGGAGCGCGATGTGTGGCTGACCTCCCGCTGGCGGGCGTACACCCGTCGGCTCGGGGTTGTCCTCGAGACGCCCGTCGAGCACGAGCCGTGGCCGCTGGCCGGTGCGGCCGTCGACGTGCTGGAGGAGACGCTGACCGCCGCGGTGGGTCTGCCCGTCCCGCTCGGCGCACCCGTCGTGCACTACTCCCCCGGGGTCGGACACGTCCGGCTCGGGCCCTCACGGCCCGTGGTCGCATGAGCGGGCACCTGCGTTTCGACGGCTGGATCGCCGGTCTGGGCACGGCCTCCGGGACCCGCGTCGTGCTCGGGCACTGGCCGCGGTCGCCGTTCGGGCCGTTCAGCGACGTGATGCTGGAACGGCCCGACGGTGAGCGGCTGTTGCTCGCCCCGACGCGGGAGACGGCGGACTTCGTCAGTGACACCTATGTCTTCGACACCGTACGGGTCGTCCCGGTCGGGGTACGCGTCACCGACGGAACCTGGAGCGTGGCGGCGGGCCCCCTCGACCTGCGTTTCACCGTGGGCCGTCGCGAGTGGCTGGGTCTGCTGCTGCGGGCCGTGCCCGGCCCGCTCGCACGGCAGCCGGCCTGGTGCGCGCTCACGGCCCCCCCGGCCCGCGTGCTGCTTCCCGGCGTGCGTACCCGCGGCAGTGCGGCAGGGGGCCGGCGGGAGTGGTACGGCGCTCGGGACCTGCGACCCGTCGACTCGGTGACGGCGGCCTTCGGGGGCGACGACCTCGGTGCCATGGCCCCCGTCGCGCCGCCTGTGCGCTTCGGGTTCGGGTCGGTGCCGAGAAAGCCCTCGCTCACCCGGGTCACGACCACGGTGGCCCTGGCCCCGGAGTGAGGACGCCCGCCCGGGGGTACCCGGCCCGTCCGGACGAGAGGGTGACGTATGACCGGGACGAGCAGACGGAGGCCGGGACAGGGCGTCGCGGTCGCGCACGGGGCCTTCAACGTCGTGGGCGGTCTCTGGCCGTTGGTGCACCTGCGCAGCTTCGAGTGGGTCTTCGGGCCGAAGACCGACGTATGGCTCCAGCGCACCACCGGCGGGCTCCTGGTCTCCGCGGGTCTCGCCCAGCTCGCGGCGGCCTCGGATCCCCGCGGGCCGGAACAGGCCCGCCGGATCGGTCTGGGCACCGCTCTGACCCTGCTCGCCGTCGATCTGGTCTACGTGCCCACAGGACGGATCCGGCCGACGTACCTCCTCGACGCGGCGATGCAGACCGGATGGATCAGCACCTGGCTGCGGCCCGCCTCCGGCCGGGGCACCGCACGCGGAAGAAGCGGGAAGCGGTGACCAACCGGCTGCCGTTCCCGCCGCCGGGCCGCGTCCTCGACGCCGCCGAGGAGCTCCGGCGGGCCGCCAGAGCCCTCGCGACCGAAGCGCAGCACCGCCTGCCCACCTCGCTCCGAGGACCCTCTCTCCCCCACGGGCCGCCAGGGCACGCCCGGCCCCACACATCCACCGCAGACACCGGACACCAGACACCCGCAGGAGGCCGACGATGAGCGAGCAGACCCCGTCCCAGGCGGAGGGCGAACGGCAGGAAGCCGCACCGGACGAGGAGCGGGACGTGCCCCGCACGACCCCTTCCCAGGCCGAGGGCGAGAACTCAGAGAACACAGAGGACGCAGAGAACGCGGAGGACGAGAACGGCGAGCGTGGTGAGGAGCGCGCGGCGTGGGAGAGCGGCTGGTCCGGTCCGTGATGCGTGACGACGGAGGCGACCTGCGGCAGCGCCCGAAGGCACGGCCCGCCGCCCTGACGGAGTCCGGTTTCCGCCGACTGGCCCGGCTCCGGCGGGCCCCCGCCCTCCACCCGCAGGGCCTGACGTGCACGGCCGGCCTGGATGTCGTCCCCGACGGCGGCGCTCCCTGGGGGGTGCCCTGGCTGGACCGCCCCGGGCGGTACGCCGCCCGGGTCAGGCTCTCCCGGGCCGCCGGTCTGCCCCGGCGGCTGCCCGACGGACTGGGTCTGGCGGTACGCGTGGCGGACGCCGGCGGCGCGGACCGCCCTCTCGACCTGCTGCTGACGAGCTGCGGCCGCAACCCGGTCACCCGGCACCTCCCACTGCCCCGGGCCGACGTCCTGGGCGGTCCCTACTCCAGCCTCCTCCCCTACCGGGTCGGCGACAGCCGCGGCGTCCTGGCCGCCTTTCCCCGCCTCTCCCGGCAGGCACCGGTGCACGGCGATCCGGCACGTCTGCGGGAGGCCCTGGCGGCAGGACCGCTCGTCTTCGACCTGTGCGCGGAGACCAAAGGGCGGTCCTGGCGTCCGTTCGCCGTCCTGACGGTGAGGGAACCGCTGGCCCTGAGGGAGGACGACAGCCCGGGGTTCGATGTCTACGGGCACAGCCTCGACGGCCTTTCCCCGGTCAGCGCGCTGGCCCGGGCCCGCGACGCCGCCTACCGGGGTTCCCGGGCGGGCCGCGGCGGAAAGTGACAGGACTGGATTCCGGCAGGCCGGCTACACGCTCCCCGACACGACGACCCACGAGGCACACCGCCCCGAAGTCGCCGAGTACGACCAGAAACGGCACAGCGGTCGGCGCGACGCCGTCGACGCCGAGGGACACGAGGGTGAACGCCGCTGAGGAGGACGCAGTCATGACCGCATCGGTCGGGCAGGACACCGTTCCCGGCCCGCGCGTCGAGGCACGCCGGTCGATGGCCGTGTGCGCGCTGATCGGAGCCGCGGTCACCGCGGCGGTCGACGAGATCGTCTTCCACCAGATCCTGGGCTGGCACCACTTCTACGACCGCGCCACCACCCGCGCCGGCCTGCTCTCGGACGGACTCCTGCACACCGCCGAAGTGCTCGCCCTGTGCGCCGGGTTCTTCCTCTACGCCGACCTGCGCCGCCGGAGGGCCCTGGCGGTACCCCACGCCTGGGCGGGCCTCCTCCTCGGCATGGGCGCCTTCCAGCTGTTCGACGGGGTCGTGGACCACAAGCTGCTGCGCCTGCACCAGATCCGCTACGGCGTGGACGTGACCCCGTACGACGTGGCGTGGAACCTCGCGGGACTGCTTCTCCTGCTTGCCGGCACGGGCCTCGCCGTGCGCGCCGCGCGGCGGCGGCCCGGTGACGGCGAACGTCCGGGATGAACCCCGCCCACGTGCATCCGGGCGCCCCGGGACCGGCCGAGCTGCTCGTCGCCGGGGCCGCGCTGCTGGCGACCGCCGGCTATCTCGCGGCGGCGGGCCGGCTGCGGCGGCGCGGCGACTCCTGGCCCCCGGCGAGGGACGCCTCGTTCGCGGCGGGAGGCGCAGCCACGGCCTGGGCGACGCTGGGCGAGCCGTGGGGCGGCCCCTTCACCCAGCATGTGGTGCGGCACCTGGTCGTCGGCATGGCGGCCCCGCTGCTGTTCGTCGCCGCCCGCCCCCTCACCCTCGCCCTGCGCGCCCTCGCCCCCGGCCGGGTACGGCGGCGTCTGGTGGCGCTCGCGCACTCCCGTGCCGTGGGTCTGCTGCTCTTCCCTCCCCTGGCGGCCGTCCTGGACGTGGGCGGGCTGTGGCTGCTGTACCGCACCGACCTGTTCGCGGCGACGGCGCACCGGCCGTGGGCGCACGGCGCGGTCCAGGTGCACATGGTGCTGGCGGGACTCCTGTTCACCTTCGCGGTGGGCGGGCTCGATCCCGTCCGCCGCCGTCGGGGCCTCGCCGTGCGCGGTACGGCCGTACTGGCCGCCGGGGCCGCGCACGCGGTGCTGGCCCGCACGCTGTACTCCCGGCCCCCGCCCGGCACCGTTTTCAGCGCCGCCGACCTGCATCAGGGCGCCCAGTGGATGTACTACGGCGGCGACCTCGTGGAAGCGGGGCTGGCCGTGCTGATGGGGGTGGGCTGGTACGCCGCCGCCGGGCGGGCCCGAGCCCGTCGTCCCCGCCGGGGTTCCGGGACCATGTGGTCGACCGGCCCGGCCGGGGCACTCGGAGGCCGACACAGGACTCCAGCGTCCGGAGGGGAACCATGAACACGACGACACGGACCTCGATCGACGGTCCGACACGGCGGAAACGCCTGGTGATCTATCTCAACGACCACCTGGCCGGCGCGACGGCGGGCGTCGAACTCGCCCGCCGTATGACGCAGGAGCACCACGGCACGGCCTACGGCGAGAGCCTGGAGAACCTGCGCAAGGAGATCTCCCAGGACCGGCAGGCCCTGGTACGCCTCCTCGCGGACCTCGACGTCCCCGTCAGGCGCTACAAGACGTACGGGGCGTGGCTGGGCGAGAAGGCGGCGCGGCTGAAGCCCAACGGGCGCCTGCTGCGCCGCTCCGGACTCGCCCTCCTGATCGAGCTGGAGGCGCTGCGGCTGGGGGCGCAGGGCAAGGCCTCGCTGTGGCGCGGGCTGCTCGCCGCGTCGGCGCAGGACGCGCGGCTGGACGCCGACCGGCTGGAGGAACTGCTGCGCCGGGCGGCACGGCAGATCAAGACGCTGGACTCCCTGCACGCGCGGGCCGCCACGGAACTGCTGTTCCCCGCGATGCGGCCGGACCCCGCGCCGACACCCGCGGCGGAGCCGAGCTCATCGCCGTGACCTGCCGGTACACGCCGGTGCGGACGGAGGGTGGCCGTCGGCGCGCAGGCGCTTGCCCGGGAGGCGGAGCGGGCGTTCCGGCATCTGGCCGATTCCGCTTCTTCCCGTCCCGCACCGCCTGGTTACACCGCACCGGCACGGGTACCCGCGCGGCTCCACTCCGGCCCACAGCCGAGGAGACCCCCCATGGGCTTCAACCCACTGGAACATCAAGGCATCCCGCTGGACCGCCAGTTGCGCAACTGGCGTGAGCTCGACGTCGAGCCCGTCGACCCCGACCACGGCGACCCGTACACCAAGTGCCGCATCATCGCGATGAACGGCATCGAGGTCGAGGCGATCCTCTTCAGCCACCAGTTCGCCCGCCACTGTCCCGACCCGGACGTCAAACGGCAACTGGCGGAGGTCCGTTACATCGAGCAACAGCAGCAGAAGGTCGTCAACTGGCTGCTGCCCGGCCTGGCCTCGGTCCTGGAGACGACCATCTCCTACGAGCAGGTAGCGGTCGACCTCACCGGCTGGATCGCCCGCCACGAGCCCGACCCGTACCTGAAGCAGGCGTACGAGTTCGGTGTGCTGGAGGACTTCGACCATCTGTACCGGTACGCCAACCTGTACGAAATGATCGAGCACCGCAAGGCGGAGTCGATCGTCGAGGGGCTCACGGAGGTGATGCCGGGACGGCCGACCAAGTTCCACCACCGGCACCCGGCCGACAACGTGCGCGAGCCCTACGACCGTACGACGGTCAACCCGCTGTCCCGGCTGCACGCGCTGACGATCATGTCGGCCGAGCAGCAGACCATGAACTTCTACATGAACGTCGGCCCCCAGTACATGGAGCCGATCGCCCGCCAGCTCTACCAGGAGATCGGGCTGATCGAGGAGGAGCACGTCACCCACTACGAGTCCCTCGTCGACCCGGGCGAGTCGTGGTGGGAGCAGCTCGTCACCCACGAGTACAACGAGTGCTACCTGTACCACTCGTTCATGGAGCAGGAGCCCGACCCCAAGGTGAAGGCGGTCTGGGAGCTGCACCTGAACATGGAGCTCGAACACCTGCGGATCGCTTGCGACCTGATGCGCCGTCACGACGGTCGTGAGCCGCAGGAGATCCTCGCCCCGGAGCTGCCGAACGTGCTGACCTTCGAGGAGAACAAGCAGTTCGTGCGCGGTCTGCTGGACACCCAGATGGATCTGACGACGCTGGGCACCGGCTATGTCCGGGACGCCCACGAGCGGTTCGAGAAGATGCAGGAGCAGATCCACGGTGGCGAGGAGCCGCCCAGCGAGCGGGTGATGGCCCAGCACCGGGAGATGTTCGGCCGCGAGTACCGCATCGAGACGGAGGGCGAGCACCCCGACGTCGCCTCCCGGGAAAGGAGCTGACATGGCCGGGATCGCCGCGAGCGACGCCGATGTCGTGGCCCTGCTGATGCGTCAGCACGGTGACATCCGCAACCTCTTCGACGAGGTGGAGCGGACGGCCGGGGACGAACGCCGGGCGGCGTTCCGGAACCTGGTCCGGCTTCTCGCCGTGCACGAGACGGCCGAGGAGGAGGTCGTCCGTCCCTTCACCCGCACCTCCGTGCCGGACGGCGCGAAGGTGGCGGACGAGCGGCTGGCCGAGGAGCGGGAGGCCAAGGAGTTCCTGTCGCGGCTCGACGGGATGGACACCGACGACCCCAAGTTCCTGCCCGAGCTCATGACGCTGCGCCTGGACGTGATGAAGCACGCCCGCGCCGAGGAGCGGTACGAGTTCAACCACATCCGCCGGCACGCGGACAAGGCCCGTCTGTCCTCCATGGCCACCGCACTGAAGGCGGCCGAGGCCGTGGCCCCCACCCACCCGCACCCGGGGACCGAGTCGGCGGCCAAGAACATGGCCCTGGGGCCGATCGCCGCCGTGGTCGACCGCACGCGGGACGCCGTGCGCAAGGCCATGGGCAAGGACGGCTGACCGGCCGCCCCACCGGTC
The DNA here is from genome assembly GCF_001282115.1 of Streptomyces sp. NRRL B-24085. Classification (GTDB taxonomy): domain Bacteria; phylum Actinomycetota; class Actinomycetes; order Streptomycetales; family Streptomycetaceae; genus Streptomyces. The sequence goes on from NZ_LJBR01000017.1 coordinate 10,710, forward strand.
CGGCACAACCATCCTGGGCTGTGGCTTCGGCAGTGACGGCCGCGGCTCAGGAGTCAGATGTCCGGTCACGGGTACGCGAGGGGTGACCCATCGTGCGACCGGGGTGGTGGCATGGAGAACGGTGACACCGGTCAGATGCTGCGGCGGCTGATGCAGGCGGCGCACATGGTGACGCTGGAGGAGCTGCCCGCTCTCGTCGCCGGCCACGCGGACACCGCCGGGCTGTACGACGTGGCCGTCTACGCCGTCGACATCCGCGAGACACTGCTGCGGCAGATCACCGGCCGCGGTCTCGACGCTGCGGCGGGCGGTGAGGCGTTCCGCGTCGACGGCACCCTGCCCGGACGGGCCTACCAGCGGGTGACGGTCGTCTCCGAGCCCCCGCGCGACAGCCGGTCGCGGCGGCGGTGGTGGGTGCCGGTGACCGATGGCGTCGAGCGTGTCGGGGTGCTCCGGGCCGACACCGAGGACGGCGACGACCGGGCCGTACGGCAGGACCTGCGCGACCTCGCCTCCCTCGTGGCCCTGGTCCTGCTCAGCAAGAGGTCCTTCAGCGACTCCTACGCCCGGCTGGTGCGCATGGCGCCCATGAACGTGGCGGCGGAGATGCAATGGAAGCTGATGCCGCCGCCCGCCTTCGCCGGCCACGACGTGACCGTGGGTGCCGTGAGCGAGCCCGCCTACGAGATGGGCGGCGACGCCTTCGACTACGCCGTCAGCGGCAACACCCTGCATCTGTCCGTGTTCGACGCGATGGGCCACGACACCACCGCGGGAATCACCGCGAACGTGGCGGTGGCCGCCTGTCGCAACGCCCGCCGGCAAGGGGCCTCGCTGGCCGACACCAGCCGGGCGGTCGAGAGCGTCCTCGTCTCCCACTTCGGCACCAGCCGGTACGTCACCGGCATCCTGGCCGACCTGGACCTCGACACGGGACATCTGACCTGGATCAACCGCGGTCACCACCTGCCGCTCGTCATCCGCGACAACCGCTGGACCGTCGAACTGACCTGCCCTCCGGCCGGGCCGATGGGCACCTGCCTGGGACTGCCCATCGTCGTCAGCCGTCGCCAGATGGAGCCGGGCGACCGGCTGCTGCTGTACACGGACGGGATCGTCGACGCCCGCGACGGCGAGGGGCGGCGCTTCGGCCGGGAGCGGTTCACCGACTTCATCGTCCGCCACCACTCCAGCCGTCAGACGCTCCACGAGACCCTGCGCCGGCTGATGCACGCGGTCCTCGACCACCATGCAGGCAAGCTGGAGGACGACGCCACCGTCCTGCTGACCGAGTGGCGGGCGGGGCACCAGGACCGGCTGGTTCCCTGACCCGGGCGCCCGTCGCGGCCGTGCGGCTAGGCCACGGCCTCGCCCGCTCCCGCGATCTCCGGCACCTGGCCGTCCGGTGAGCTGAACTGGGTCCGGTAGAGCTCCGCGTACCGGCCGTCCAGCGCCAGCAGTTGCTCGTGCGTGCCGCGCTCCATGATCCGTCCGTCCTCGACCACCAGGATCAGGTCGGCCGTGCGGATCGTGGACAGGCGGTGGGCGATCACGATCGCCGTCCTGCCCTCCAGCGCCTCGGTGAGCGCCTCCTGGACGGCGGCCTCCGAGGTGTTGTCCAGGTGGGCGGTGGCCTCGTCGAGGATGACGACCCGCTGGCGGGCCAGGAGCAGCCGGGCGATGGTCATGCGCTGGCGTTCGCCGCCGGAGAGCCGGTAGCCGCGCTCGCCGACCACGGTGTCCAGGCCGTCGGGCAGGGACCGCACGAGGGTGTCGAGGCGGGCGCGGCGCAGGGCGTCCCACAGCTCGTCCTCGGTCGCCTCCGGGCGGGCCAGCAGCAGGTTGGCGCGGACGGTGTCGTGGAAGAGGTGGCCGTCCTGGGTGACCATGCCGAGGGTCGCCCGCAGGGATTCCGCGGTGAGGTCCCGGACGTCGACGCCGCCGACGCGGACGGCGCCCTCGTCGACGTCGTAGAGCCGCGGCAGCAGTTGCGCGACGGTCGACTTGCCGGCGCCGGACGAACCGACGAGCGCGACCGTCCGGCCGGGTTCGGCGCGGAAGGAGACGCCGTGCAGGACCTCGGCGCCGCCGCGGGTGTCGAGGGAGGCGACCTCCTCCAGGGAGGCGAGGGAGACCTTGTCGGCGGAGGGGTAGCCGAAGCGCACGTCGGCGAACTCGACGGCGACCGGTCCGTCGGGGACCTCACGGGCATCCGGTTTCTCCGCGATCAGCGGCTTCAGGTCCAGTACCTCGAAGACCCGCTCGAAGCTGACCAGCGCGCTCATCACCTCGACCCGGGCGCCGGCCAGGGCGGTGAGCGGGGCGTACATGCGGGTCAGGAGCAGGGCGAGGGAGACCACGGCGCCGGGTTCCAGGCTGCCGCGCAGGGCGAACCAGCCGCCGAGGCCGTAGACCAGGGCGAGGGCGAGGGCGGAGACCAGGGTCAGGGCGGTGATGAACACCGACTGGGCGGTGGCGGTGCGGACGCCGATGTCGGCCACCTGACGGGCGCGGGCCGCGAACTCCACGGACTCCTGCTCGGGGCGGCCGAAGAGCTTGACCAGGGTGGCGCCGGGTGCGGAGAAGCGCTCGGTCATCCGGGTGCCCATGGCCGCGTTGAGGGCGGCCGCCTCGCGCTGCATGCGGGCCATCCGGCTGCCCATGCGGCGGGCCGGGATCACGAACACCGGGAGCAGCGCGAGCGCGAGCAGGGTGATCTGCCAGGACAGGGTGAGCATCACCACGAGGGTCAGCAGCAGGGTGACCAGGTTGCTGACCACGCCCGACAGGGTGTTGCTGAAGGCGCGCTGGGCGCCGATGACGTCGTTGTTGAGACGGGAGACGAGCGCTCCCGTACGAGTGCGTGTGAAGAACGCGACCGGCATGCGCTGCACATGATCGAACACCGCCGTGCGCAGATCGAGGATGAGTCCCTCCCCGAGCGTGGCCGACAGGCGCCTGGCGAGGATGCCGAGCGCGGCCTCGGCCACCGCGATGAGAGCGATGAGCAGGGCCAGACGGACGACCTTGCCCTCGTCGTCGCCCGACACGATCGCGTCCACGACGTTGCCGGCCAGCACGGGCGTGGCCACGGCGAGCAGCGCGGTCGCCACCCCGAGCACGACGAAGCGGGCGATACGGGTACGGTGCGGGCGGGCGAACGCGCCGATGCGGCGCAGCGTCGCGCGGGCGAACGGGCGGCGCTCCTGCTCGGCGTTCATGACACTGTGCAGCTGTGTCCAGGCTGTGGTCTCCATGCTCATGGGAGAGAACTTAGAACCTCAAGCGTTGTCGAGGTCAACGCCCGCACCCCGACCGCAGGACCGAAGGACTCGATGACCGTACGCAAGCCCCCGGCCCCGGTTCCGCAACCCGCCGTTGGCGCGGCGGGGACAGCCTCTCCCGGTGTGACCGCGGTAGAACTCCCCCAGGGACGCGCCTTCCGGCGTCTCCCCGTCCGCCGACTCCGCCAGATCCTGTGCCTGGTGCCGCTCCTGCTCGTCACCGTCGTGGCGGTGCGGCACCGTTCCGTGCTCGCCGAGGGCTTCGGTCATCTGCGGCACGCCCAGTGGCCGTGGCTCGCGGCCGCGGTCGGCACCACCTGTCTGACGTGGGTGGCCGCCTCCTTCACCCGGCAGGGCGCCGTCGTGGAGCGGCTGCCCCGGCGGCGGCTGCTGGCCACGCAGTTCGCGGCGGGCGCGGCCAACCACCTGCTGCCGACGGGCCTCGGCGCGAGCGCGGTCAACCTGCGGTTCATGACCGTGTGCGGGGTGCCGCT
>NZ_LJBR01000170.1 GCF_001282115.1 Streptomyces sp. NRRL B-24085
GCGACCCGGGTACGACCCCGCTTCCGCACCCCACTGGAGAAGGAACTGGCCGAACCCACCGGTTGACCGACCGGGACGCCGGGCGCCCATAGGAACACGTGGGCGCCCGGCACAAGGCGCACACCGCCATCCCGGTCGAGGCCGCCCGGCAGCGGGACCGGGTCGGCGCGACCCGGGTACGACCCCGCTTCCGCACCCCACTGGAGAAGGAACTGGCCGAACCCACCGGTTGACCGGCCAGGACGCGGGGCGCCCGCAGAGCAAATGGGCGCCCCGCACGAGGCTCGGACCGCCGTCACGGCGCAGGCTCCCTGGCTGCGGGACTGGGGCGGGCAACACGGGTACGACCCCGCACCGCACTGGACAAGGAACGCCGGGCGCCCGGAGGAACACGTGGGCGCCCGGTGCCACGGTTTACCGTGAGTACCGCATCAGCGCCCGCACCATGTGGCACGTCGTGTCCGACGGCGGGTGGACGCCGATCACCTCCGCGGTGTCCCGGATCGTCTCGTTGCGAGCCTGGTTCGGGACGTAGACGCCGGAGTCGAGCAGGGCGATCGCGAGCCGCATCGCCTTGAGACGGCGGTTGTGGGTGACGTACCACTCGCGGGGACGGCCCGGCGGCAACGGGCGCTTCTCCACGGGGGTGTAGGGCAGGTCGAGCAGCACGGGGTGCTTCGCGGTGGACTGGGTCGGCAACGGCTTCGGCTTCAGTGCGGCAGCGGGCACAGGCATCCTCCTGTCGCGGTAAGGACGGCCGGCGGAACCCCGGCGACGCCCTCGAACACTGGTTTTATTCTACCGCCCACCACTGACAAAAGCCCCTGGCCACAAGGGCTTTCGGGGGTGCTGTGACGCAGGTGGAAGACGGGTTTTCGCGTACCGTGGAGGCCATGGAGATCTGGATCAATCCGGCCTGTTCGAAGTGCCGCAGCGCGATCAGCCTGCTCGACGCGGAGGGTGCCGAGTACACCGTCCGCCGCTATCTGGACGACGTCCCCAGCGAGGACGAGATCCGCGAGGTGCTCGACCGGCTCGGCCTCGAACCCTGGGACATCACCCGTACCCAGGAGCCTGCCGCCAAGGAGCTCGGCCTCAAGGAGTGGGCCCGGGACGACAGTTCACGCGACCGCTGGATCACCGCGCTGGCCGCGCACCCCAAGCTCATCCAGCGTCCGATCATCACGGCGGACGACGGCTCGGCACTGGTCGCCCGCAGCGAGGACGCCGTGCAGGAGGCCCTGTCGAGGAAGAAGTAGCCGGAGTGTGACGCAGGTTACGTCATTTGACTCCTGCGACCGGTGAGCAACCTCGTTCGGTATCTCGTACATAGCGGCGTACGCTCCCCTACCTCTCAGGAGGCGCGGATGTCGCGCAGGAGAACGCTCGGTACGAAGAAGAAGGTCGCGCTGCTGGTGAGCGCGGCGGCGGTGGCGGGAGGCGGGGCCTTCGCGATGGCCGGCACCTCCAACGCCTCGCAGAGTCCGCAGACGGCGGCGGAGTCCACGGTCTGCCAGGGCCTCGCCACCGCGCTCGGCAACAACCAGCGGTTCATCGAGGGGCAACGGGCCGCACCCGACGCGCAGTCGGCGGCCCGGATCGCCAACCGGGAAGCGGTGATCGCGCAGATCAAGGTGCAGCAGGAGGCGTCCGGTTGCGTGGTCGGGGAGTCGGCTCAGGGCTCCCAGGCCGGCGCCGGACAGCAGACCGCACCGGCCGCTCCCCCGTCGGCACCGGCCGCGTCCCAGGCCCCGCCCGCCTCCCAGGCCCCGCCCGCGGGCAACGCCGCTTCCGGGCAGCAGGTGTGCAACGGCTCGACCGTCACGCTGTCCGGCGAGGGCGGGGCGCCCGCCGCGTCCAGCAACCAGTTCCCGGCCGGCACGAAGCTGCGGGTCACCAACCTGGACAACAACAAGTCCACGACGGTGGAGGTCACTTCGGTCTCCGGCAGCTGCGCCCTGCTCAACAACGCGGCCTTCGAACAGGTGCGGGAGCCCGGCAAGTTCCTCATCCGCCGGGCCCTGATCGAGAAGGTGGGGTGAGGTCATTCGGGACGTTCGCTCAGGAACCCGCTGAGGCGGCGGGCCAGTTCGGGAGGCGCGGACTGCGGTAGCGCGTGGTGGGAGACCCCGGGGACCACATCGGTCTCCGCCCGCGGCAGCAGTTCGCCCGCCCGCCTCGCCACCTCGTACGCGTCATGAGTCCTGCTGTTCGCGGCCACGAGCAGCAGGACCGGCGTGTCCAGGGCGCGCAGTGCGTCCGGGGCGGGGCGGGGGCCGGTGACCGGTCGGGCGGCGGGGAAACCGGCGGCGGCCTCCTGGAGGCCCAGCCAGTCGGGATCCATGGCGACTCCCCCGGTCTCCCACTCCAGGAAGGCGCGGACCCGGGCCGGCGTGGGGCGCAGCAGCATCGGCAGGGCGTGCAGCAGGTACGCCGCCTTGAACCCGGCGAGGCACTGGGTCGGGTCCAGGAGGAACAGGCGGCGCATCCGGTCGGGGGCGCGCAGGGCGTAGTGCAGGGCGATCCAGGCGCCGTAGGAGTGGCCGCCGAAGTCGGCCCGGGTGACGCCGAGTCCGTCGAGGAGGGCGTCGAGCCAGGCGGCCAGGTCGGCGACCGTGCGGGGGTGACGGTCGGCGGCCGGCGCGCTGCGGCCCGGGGCGCCGATCAGGTCGACGGCGAGGACCCGGCGGGTTCGGGCGAGGTGGGCGGCCTGGGCGTACCAGGACGCGGAGGTCGCTCCCCCGCCGCCCGGCAGCAGGACGAGCGGGGGCGCGTCCGCCGGACCACACGCGTTGACGCGGGTCGTCCCGAAGGGGGTCGGGACCCGGAGCGGCTCCCGGTCGGCTGGCCACTTGGCCATCACCTTGTCGTAGGCGGCCGTGAACCTGTCGCCGTCGTACCTGGCCATCGGACCCTCCCGTATTATCTCGTTCAGCGAGATACTCGATGAGCGAGATGATAATCGGAGAGTGCACATGCCGTCCCAGGGTCCCGAGATGGAGATCGTCCATCTCCTGCGCGCCGTGACCGTCGAACTCGGCCTGCACAGCGCCCGGTTCGCCCAGCGCCACGCCATGCATCCGACGGACGTGCGCGCCCTGATCGCCCTCATGGACGCCTCCCGCGCGGGCGAGGAGATGACCGCGGGCCGGCTCGGGGCGGAGCTCGGGCTCAACTCGGCCGGGACGACCTCGCTACTGGACCGGCTGGAGCGGGCCGGTCATGTGCGGCGGGTGCGGGGGCGGCAGGACCGGCGCAAGGTGGTCGTCGAGGTGGACGAGCGGGCGGTGGAGCTGGGGCAGGCCTTCTTCGGGCCACTGATCGGCCGGACGGTGGAGCTGCTCCAGGGGTACGACGAGGGGGAACGGGCGGCGATCCGGGGCTTCCTGGCGGGGGTGCGGGAGGCGGCGGCCGAGCAGACCTGACCTCGCACGGCCCCCCTCCGGTGCGTCTGGCACGGCCGGCCCCGGTCCCTCGACCGTGCGTTCCGGTCGACTCGACCCCGCAACCTGGCACCGGCCCGCCATCGCTCCACACCGGAGTACCTGTCCGCCTCCGCTCCTCGCCCTCGCACCGCCGTGCGCGGTGAGGCCGGTTCCGGTGATTCAGGCCTGCGCTCCGGACGCCAGCGCCTTCGCCTCCGTCTCCGGGTCGATGCCCACCGTCGGCCGGTCCGGGCGTTGCGGTGCCACCCCGCCGATCTCGCGCAGCCAGTTCCAGGTGTCGGCCACCGTCTCGGTGACCGGCCGGCAGCGCAGGCCCGCGGCGGCCGCCCGGGAGGTGTCCGCCCCGTGCAGGGTGGTGTGCAGGTCGGTGCCCGGCGGGACCCACACCGGCAGGCCGGTCCAGGGGGCGATGCCCGCGCCGAGGACGACGTCCGGGTCGGTCCAGCGCAGTTCGGCGTCCGAGCCGGTCACGGCCACGCAGGCGTCGAGGAGTTCACCCGTCGTGGTGTGCCCCGGCGGGCTCACCAGGTTGTACGGGCCGCTCCGCCCCGCCACGGACGCCGCCAACACCCATGCGGCCAGGTCGCGGACGTCGACGTACTGGAGGGGAAGGTCCCGTGGGCCGGGTGCGAGCACCGGGCCGCCGCGGGCGGCACGGCCCAGCCACCACGGCAGGCGGCCGATGTTCTCGTACGGGCCGAGGATCAGCCCGGCTCGGACGAGCAGGGCGCGGTCCGGGCCGAAGGCGTCCAGGACGGCCAGCTCACCGCCTCGTTTGTCCCGGGCGTAGTCGGCCTGGTCCGCGTCGGCCGAGGCGCCCTCGACGACGGGCGCGTCCTCGGTGTAGCCGGCCTGCTGCGGCCAGGCGTAGACCGAGCAGCTCGACACGTACGCGTACCGGTCGGCGCGGTCTCGCAGCAGTTGGGCGGCGTCCCGGACCGCGCGGGGCGCCGCCGACCAGGTGTCCACGACGAGGTCCCACGGGCCGCCCCCGGCGAGGGCGGTGAGGCCCCCGGGCACGGTGCGGTCGCCGTGCAGCGACCGCACTCCCCGCACCGGCGCGTGCCGTCCCCGGTGGAAGGCGGTCACGTCCCAGCCGTCGGCCAGGGCCGCCTCGGCGACGGCCCGGCCGACGAACTCCGTGCCGCCCAGCAGAAGAAGTCTCATGCCGGTGACTGTGCCCGCCCGGGCGGCTCGGAGGAACCCGGATCTGCCGAGGGCAGAGGGTCAGCCGCCGGTCGGCGGGGTGTACTTGTAGCCGACCCGCCGCACGGTCTGGATCGCGCCCCGGAACTCGGCGCCCAGCTTGCGGCGCAGCCGGGCGATGTGGACGTCGACGGTACGGCCGTCGCCGACGTGGCCGTAGCCCCAGACCGTGGTGACGAGCTGATCGCGGGTGTGCACCCGGTGGGGGTGCTGGACGAGGTGGGCGAGGAGCTCGAACTCCAGGTAGGTGAGGTCGAGTTCCCTGCCGCTCACCTCGGCGGTGCGCTGCACGGTGTCGATCCGCACGAGGGGGGCGCCGGTGTCCGCGGGCGCCGGCGCCACCGGGAACGGCGGGTGCTGGTCGGCCGGGACGAGCACCAGGTAGCCGATCATCGGGGGCCGGCCCGGCAGGGTGGGCAGGGTGTGCTGGGGTGCGGGCAGCCAGGTGGCGCCGGGAGGAAGGAACTCCGCCACGTGCGGGACCTCGTCGGGGCCGACGGCTCGCAACCGGTGCCGTGCGCCGTTCTCGGACGGGGTGGGGAGGGTGCTGGTGGGGACGGAAGGGGTCGCCATGAGGTCAGCTCTTTCGCGCGAGAGGGTCGTCGGAGGACGTACGTCTGCGCGCTGGCCGAAGGCCGGGGTGTACGGCGTTAGAGGGCCGGCGCGTTCGTCGCGCGGCAACACACCCGGTCGAAGTCGTGGTGCTGACGGG
>NZ_LJBR01000171.1 GCF_001282115.1 Streptomyces sp. NRRL B-24085
TAGGCGCCGGGCTTCAGCTTGACGTAGGCGAAGGCACCGTAGGCGTCCCGGCCGACGAAGGGGTGGCTCGCGGGCCAGGTGGTGGACTCGCCGTCGGCGAGGTCGCCCCAGGCGTACAGGCCCCAGTTGTCGTAGTCGCCGTCGGTGCGCTTGTAGTGGACGACCGCGTAGTCACGGGAGGAGGCGGTGGGGGTCTCCTCGGCGGGCGGGGTGCCGGCCTCCGACGAGGCGGTCGCGCCGGCCGTGCGTCCGGCCGTGTCGACCACGACTGCCTTGTAGCGCAGGGCGGTTCCGGCCTTCACGTCCTTCCCGATGGTCTGCGTGACCTTGTAGGGGGCGTGGTCGGCGGAGCCGAGGGTGCGCCACTTGCCGTTGCCGACCTGTGCCGCGAAGACGACCCGGTTGAGCCGGCCGCCGTCCACGTCGGCGGTGAGCTCGACCGTGCCGGTGGCGCCGGGGGCCGGGGCCTTGAGGGTGAGCGTCGGCTTCGTGGCGGGCTCGGCGAGCCTGCTGGCCGCCTTGAGCACGATCGCGGAACCGGCGGGGACGCTGACGGTGATCTTCTTGTCGGCGCCTGAGGTGGTGTCCGACGCGCCGCCGTAGACGCCCTTGAAGGCCATGTCGGCAGAACCGGTCGCGAAGGTCGCCGACTTGGTCTCGCCCGCGTTGTTGAAGGCGACGACGTATTCCTGGCCGGTCTTGGCGTCGGTGCGGGAGAAGGCGTAGATCCCGGCCCCGTCGGCCGCGTACCGCTCCTCCTGGACGCCGTCGGTGAGCGCCGGGTTGGCCTTGCGGAGCTTGGCGAGTGCGGCGATCTGCTGGTACAGCGGCGCGCTCGTGTCGTAGGCGTCGCTCGCGTGGGTGCGGTCGGTGCCGATCTCGTCGTCGTCTAGGTAGTCGGCGGTCTTCGAGGCGAACATCGTCTGGCGGGCGTCCTTGTCGCCGCCCGCGCCGGTGAAGCCCTGCTCGTCGCCGTAGTACACGACGGGGTTGCCGCGGCTGAGGAACATCAGCTCGTTGGCGAGCTCGTCCTTGGCGAGGAGTTCGGCGTCCGTGGCCTTCGGGTTGTCCTGGTTCAGGAAGTACCCGATGCGGCCCATGTCGTGGTTGCCGAGGAAGGTGACCTGCTCGTAGGCGTTGGCCTTGTCGGTCGTGTACTTGTAGTCGTCGCCGAAGACGGAGGCGAGCTTCCGCGCGCTGCCGCCCTGGGAGGCGTACTGCCGTGCCGCCTCCTGGAAGGGGAAGTCGAGCGTGGCGTCGAGGCGGCCCTGGGTGACGTACGGCGAAGTGATCGAGGTGTCGGCGGAGTAGACCTCGCCGAACATGAAGAAGTCCTTCCGGCCCTGCTTGGCCGCGTAGGCGTCGAGGGCGGTGGCCCACTGGGTCCAGAACTCCATGTTGACGTGCTTCACGGTGTCGATCCGGAAGCCGTCGATGTCGAAGTCGCGGACCCAGCGCTGGTAGATCCGCTCCATGCCCTTCACGACCTCGGGACGCTCGGTCCACAGGTCGTCGAGGCCGGAGAAGTCGCCGTAGGTGGTGGACTCGCCGGCGTAGGTGGAGTCACCGCGGTTGTGGTACATCGTCGGGTCGTTGAGCCAGGACGGGACCTTGGCGTCCGTGCCGGTGACCGTCGGGGTGCGCGGGAAGGAGTCGGCGTCGACCGCCGGGAACCTCCGGTCGCCGGACGCGTAGTCCGCGTCGTCGAAGGGCCGGCCGTCCTTCGTCAGGTACGGGAAGGCGCCCTTGGAGAGGTAGTCGTAGGACTTCTCCTCATAGTCGACGACGTCGGCCGTGTGGTTGGTGATGACGTCGAAGAAGACCTTCATGCCCTTGGCGTGCGCCTTGGAGATCAGGGTCTCCAGGTCCTTGTTGGTGCCGAAGTGCGGGTCGACCTGGGTGAAGTCGGTGATCCAGTAACCGTGGTACCCGGCCGAGGCGTTCGACCCCGTGCCCTGGACGGGCCGGTTCTTGAAGATCGGGGCCATCCAGATGGAGGTGGTGCCGAGGCCCTTGATGTAGTCGAGCTTCTTCGTGAGGCCCTTGAGGTCGCCGCCCTGGTAGAACCCCTTGTCGGTGGGGTCGTAGCCGGTGCTCAGCCGTGAACCGGTGAGCCCGCCCCGGTCGTTGCTCGTGTCGCCGTTGGCGAAACGGTCCGGCAGGACGAAGTAGAACTGCTCACGGGTGTCGTCGTGCCGGGCCGGTTCCGCGGCGAGCTTCGCGTCGGAGGGCGGTGGCGGAGGGGTGTCCGCCCGGGCGGACAGCGGCTGGACGAGCGCTGCGGCCAGCGCGGTCACGGTGACCGCGGCGACCCGTCCGGCCTGGGTGGTACGGCGCCTGGGCGGCACCGGCCATCTCGGTATCACGGATGGACTCCTTGCGATTGCGGCTCTACGTGGGTCCGACCCCGCGTGACCGTATCGCCGCCGTAAGGATTACAGCAAGAGTCCTGAAACAGCTGGCAAGAACTTTCAGTTCCGGGGTGTTCAGCAGCTCGACTTGCCCGCGTAGACCGCGAGTGCCGTGTTGGCGCCGAGGGTGGCCGTGAACTGCCCACTGGAGTTCACCGTCACCGTCGTGTTGTTCTGCACGTTGCAGTACGTCCCGGCGGGCAGCGAGGTCTGGTAGGTCCGGCTCAGACTGCCCGACTCGTGGTTGATGGCCACGAACCCCTTGCCGCCCCGCCCGAAGGCGATGGCGTCGCCGCCGTTGTCCCACCAGTCGGTGACCGGCTCACCGCGGGTCGCGTTGCGGAAGGCGACCATGCGGAGGATCTCCGGCCAGGCGTGCTGGCATTTCCAGCCGTCCTGCCAACAGGCGTTCACCGAGCCGTTGTTGGGCGGTCCGGCGTCCTTGTCGGACCACTCGTAGCCGGAGTTGACGTCCGGGGCGCCGTAGGGATGGGCAAGCATGAAGACGTTGGCCAGGGTGTAGTTGGCGCCGTCCTTGTAGTTGAGGGTGGAGCCGTTGCGCTCGGTGTCGTGGTTGTCGACGAAGACACCCGCGACGGAGCTGCTCATGTAGCCCCAGCCCTCGCCGTAGTTCTTCAGGTAGGCGAGGTTCTCGTTGTTGAAGACCCGCTTGAGGTCGTAGGCGTAGCGGAACTCCTGGACGTCCCCGTTGCCGGTGTACTCGGTGGGCTGGACGGCCTCCCCGCTGCCGTGGATGACCTCCTGCTTCCAGTACACCGACGGGTTGCTGAGGCGGGACTTGATGTTGGCGAGGTCGGCGGTGTCGATGTGCTTGGCCGCGTCGATGCGGAAGCCGTCGACGCCGAGGGTGAGCAGGTCGTTCAGGTACCCGGCGATCGCGCCGCGGACGTACGACTCACCGGTGTCGAGGTCGGCCAGGCCGACCAGCTCGCAGTGCTGGACGTTCCAGCGGTCGGCGTAGTTGCTCACCTGGCTGGTGCAGTCGTCGAAGTCGTACGACGAGTAGAGCCCGGGGTAGTTGTACTTCGTGTACGACGAGCCGCCGGTCCCCGTGCCGCTGCCCGCGGACATGTGGTTGACGACGGCGTCGACGACGACCTTCACCCCGGCCGCGTGGCAGGTGTTCACCATGTTGCGGAAGGCCGTACGGTCCCCGAGCCGGCCCGCGATCTTGTAGCTGACCGGCTGGTACGAGGTCCACCACTGCGAGCCCTGGATGTGCTCGGCAGGCGGGGAGATCTGGACGTAGCCGTATCCGGCGGGGCCGAGGGTGTTGGTGCACTCCTTGGCGACGGAGGCGAAGTTCCATTCGAAGAGGACTGCGGTGACGTCCTTGGTGCCCGGCGGGGAGGCCTGGGCGGTGGTGGGGGTGAGGACGGCGACCGTGGCGGCGAGCACGGTGGCCGCGGCGGTGGCGGTGGCGGTGGCTCTTGCGGACCTTCTCGGTATCACGTGGGGGTTCTCCTCACACGACGGCCGGGCTTCTTTGCCCGGCGCCGGCGAGAACGTACCGCTGTTGAAATGTTTACAGCAAGAGTCGAGAAAGTAACGGCAAGAACTTTCACACTTGGCTGGCGGGCCTGCCGGGGAGGTCGCCGCGGCTGCCCCCGCAGGAGTAGACGATCTCCACCGACCCGTCGGGCAGGGCCCGTTGGCTCTCGAAGGTCAGTCCGGCCTCGGGGCTGAGCGCCGGGGTGAGCTGCATGCCGCCGCCGAACAGCATGGGCAGGACGACCAGTTCGAGGCGGTCCAGCGCGCCGAGCGCGTGGAAGGTGGCGATCGTCCGCGGACCGCCGATGAGATGGACGTCGCCGCCCCGGTTGGCGGCGCGGATCGTCTCAAGGAGCCGGGCCGGGTCGCTGTCGGTGGTGACGTGGTCGGGAGTGCCCTGCGGGCGGTGCGAGGCGAGGACGAACACGTCGAGGTCGGGCCAGGGCCAGCGGCTGTTGGTCAGCGCGGGCTCGAAGGTCGTACGGCCCATGAGGGCTGCCTCGCAGTCGGCCAGGAACTCCCGGATGCCGTGGCTGCTGCCGGAGACGAACGCGGGGTCGGCGGTGAGCGCGGGCCAGCCGTTCGGGGTGGTCACGTAGCCGTCGGCACTCATGCTCATGCGGGCGCGGATCTGCATGGTCTCTCCTCGGACGAGGGGCGCTGTTCGCCCTTCCACCCGAGCGTCGAACGCGGACCCCGCCGATCGACACGCCGGAGAAAGAATCACCGGACCCCTTCAGGGCCCGGTGATTCCTCCGCGCGCGCTCAGGCCGTCGTCCACCACACGGTCGTGTCGGCGGGCACCTTCGCGTCCCCGTCGACCTCGGCGACCTCCCCGCTGGCGAGCAGCAGCCGGCCGTACGCCGGGGTCGTCACCGACTCGCCGGTGGTGTTCGCGACGCAGACGAACTCGCCACGCCGGAAGGCCAGCACGCCCTCGGGCGCCCGCAGCCACTCGACCGCGTCGCCGGCGCCCAGGTCGGGCTGGGCGCGGCGGACGGCGAGGGCCGTGCGGTACAGCTCCAGAGTGGAGCCGGGGTCACCGGTCTGCGCCTCCACGCTCAGCTCGGCCCACTCCGGCGGCTGGGGCAGCCAGCTGCCGCCCGCGCCGAAGCCGTACGACGATCCCTCGCGCGTCCACGGGATCGGCACCCGGCAGCCGTCACGGAAGCCGTCCTGGCCCGCGCCGCGGAAGTACGCCGGGTCCTGGCGGACCTCGTCGGCGAGGTCCACGACGTCCGGCAGGCCGAGCTCCTCGCCCTGGTAGATGTACGCCGATCCGGGCAGCGCCAGCATGAGCATTGTGGCGGCGCGGGCGCGGCGCAGCCCCAGCTCCCGGTCGCCGGCCGTGCGGATCTGGGTGCCGAGGCCGGGCGGGTTGGCGAAGCGGGTGGCGTGCCGGGTGACGTCGTGGTTGGAGAGCACCCAGGTGGCCGGGGCGCCGACCGGGCGCATCGCCTCCAGCGTGCGGTCGATGACCCCGCGCAGCTCCTCGGCGTCCCACGCGGTGGCGAGGTACTGGAAGTTGAACGCCTGGTGCAGCTCGTCGGGGCGGACGTAGTTGGCGGTGCGCTCGACGGTCGGGGTCCACGCCTCGGCCACGAAGATGCGCTCACCGGAGTACTCGTCGAGGATGAGACGCCACTGCCGGTAGATCTCGTGCACACCGTCCTGGTCGAAGAACGGCATGACATCGTTGCCCAGAAGCTTCACCTGGTCGTGGGATCCAAGGTCGGGCAGCCCCTCCGCCTTCACCAGACCGTGGGCCACGTCGATGCGGAAGCCGTCCACGCCCATGTCCAGCCAGAAGCGCAGGATGGAGCGGAACTCGTCGCCGACGGCCGGGTGGTCCCAGTTGAAGTCGGGCTGCTCGGGGGCGAAGAGGTGCAGGTACCACTCGCCGTCCGCGACACGGGTCCAGGCGGGGCCGCCGAAGATGGACTCCCAGTCGTTGGGCGGGAGTTCGCCGTTCTCGCCCTTGCCGGGACGGAAGTGGTAGCGCTCCCGCAGCGGCGATCCGGGCCCTTCGGCGACGGCCCGCTTGAACCACTCGTGCTGGTCGGAGGAGTGGTTGGGCACGAGATCGACGATGGTCCTGAGCCCCAGCTCACGGGCGTCCCTGATCAGCGCGTCGGCGTCCAGGAGGTTGCCGAACATGGGGTCCACGGCCCGGTAGTCGGCCACGTCGTAGCCGGCGTCGGCCTGCGGGGAGGCGTAGAAGGGGCTGAGCCACACGGCGTCCACGCCGAGGTCGCGCAGGTACGGCAGTCGGGTGCGGATGCCCTCCAGGTCGCCCATGCCGTCGCCGTTGCTGTCGGCGAAGCTGCGCGGATAGACCTGGTAGATCACCGCGTCCCGCCACCAGTCGCTGCGCTTGGCTTCGGCGGGGTGAGGGGCCGGGGCGAGGGCGGAGTGCTGCTGGCTCATGGCTTCCTTGGTACGTAAGGGGTTCATCAGGTCAAAGGTATGAGGGTGACGAGGCGGCCGCAGTGACAGCGGGGTCGGATGGACACTGCGGCCGCCTCGGGTCTTTCAAGGGGCGCGGGGAACTGCGCGACAAGCCACGACGGCGCCGCAGCCGAACCACGGGCGCGCTACCCCTTCGTGCCGCCCGCCGTCAGCCCTGTCACCAGGTTCTTCTGCACCAGGTAGAAGAACGCGGACACGGGTATCGCGATCAGCACCGCCGTCGCGGCCATCAGGTTGCGCTGGGCGTCGTGCTCGCTCACGAAGCTCTGGAGTCCCACGGCGAAGGTGTACTTCGTGTCGGACAGCATGAACGTCGAGGCGAACGCGACCTCGCCGAAGGCGGTGAGGAAGCTGTAGAACGCGGCGACCGCGAGCCCCGGCTTGGCGAGCGGCAGGATCAGCCGCGCGAACGTGCCGAAGGGGGTGAGCCCGTCGACGCGTCCGGCCTCGTCGATCTCGAACGGGATGGTGTCGAAGTAGCCCTTGAGCAGCCAGGCGCAGTACGGCACCGCGGTCGAGCAGTACACCAGGACGAGCCCGAGGTAGCTGTCGATGAGCTGGAGGTCCGAGAGCATCTGGTACATCGGCACCATGAGGACGGCCACCGGGAACATCTGGGTGACCAGGAGGACCCACATGAACTTGCGGTAGCCCGGGAAGCGCATGCGGGAGACGGCGTACCCGGTGGTGGCGGCGATCAGCACGCCGATCACGGTGGTGCCCAGCGAGACGATCAGCGAGCTCTTGAGCCAGCTGAAGAACTCGGTGTGCTGGAGGACGAACGAGTAGTTGTCGAACGTCATCTTCTTCCAGATGCCGCCCGGGTGGAGGTAGTCGTCCTTGTCCGGGCCGAGGGACAGGAAGACCAGCCAGGCGATCGGGAACAGCGCGATCAGGCTCGCGACGATCAGGATGCCGTGCGAGACGAGCGAGCCGGCGAGGCTCTTCTCCCCGCGGCGGCGGATCCGGCCGGGTGTAGGTGCCGGCCCGGCCTGGGTCACCGCGGCGGAGGTCTCGACTGTGGTCGTACTCATGGGAGCTCCTGCCTCAGATCGCGAGCTGCTGGTCATTGCGGTTCAGCCAGCGGCGGTAGAAGGAGGTGAAGACGATCAGGATGGCCAGCAGCAGGATGCCGTACGCCGCCGACTGGGCGAAGTCACGCGGCTGCTGTCCGAAGCCCAGGTAGTAGGCCCAGGTCACGAGGATCTGCGCGTCCGGCGCGGTGTTGCCGAACAGCAGGAAGATCACGGCGAACTGGTTGAACGTCCAGATGATGCCGAGCAGGACGACGGTGGAGCTGACGCTCCTGAGCCCGGGGAGGGTGACGTACCGGAAGCGCTGCCAGGCGGTCGCGCCGTCCATCTCGGCGGCCTCGTACAGCGAGGCGTCGATGGACTGGAGTCCGCCGAGCAGCGAGACCATCATGAACGGCACTCCGCACCAGGTGTTGACCATGACCGCGGCGAACCGCTGCCAGGCGGTGTCCTCCAGCCACGAGGGGCTCGGCAGGTGGAGGGCGTCCAGGGCGGAGTTGATGACGCCGCCGTCGGCGAGCATGAACCGCCAGCCGAAGACGGTGACGAAGGTCGGCACGGCCCAGGGCAGCACCAGGATCAGCCGGTACAGCGTGCGGCCGCGCAGCTTCTGGTTGAGCAGCAGCGCGAGGCCGAGCCCGATGCAGTAGTGCAGGGCGACGCACAGGGCCGTCCAGACGATGGTCCAGATGAAGTGCGACCAGAAGCGGTCGTAGGCGGTGTCGCCCCACAGGATGTCGGCGTAGTTGTCCAGGCCGATGAACTTGTAGGTGGCGTCGATGTGGTTGACGCCGATCGTGCGGGCCGTGTTGAGGCTGTTGGCGTCGGTGAGCGTGAGGTAGACGCCGTAGACCAGGGGGTAGAGCACGAGGACACCGATGACGACCGCCACCGGGGCGATCATCGCGTAGGCGTACCAGTGCTTGTGGTAGCTGTGCTTCAGGCGTTGGCCCAGCCCGGGCCGCGGCGCGCGGTCACCGCGGCGTCTGCCGGTGGCGCGGTCGATGGCGACTGTCATGTTCGACACCTTCTGGAAGTTCTGCGGCTCTGAGAAGTGGCTGGGCGAAGCGGCCCGCCGGCGTGGCCGGGCACAGGCCGGTGGCCGCCGGATCTCTCCCCCATGACCGGGAGATCCGGCGGCCACTCGGGCTCACTTGCTGAAGTCCGGCACCAGCTTGGCGATGGCGGTCTCCGCGGTGCTCAGGCCCTTGTCCAGGGACTCCTTGCCACCGGCGATCTTCGGCAGCTCGGTGTCCAGCGGGCCCCACAGGGAGCTGTACTCGGGCAGGGCCGGGCGCGGCTGGGCGGCGGCGAGGACCGTGCCGTAGCCGGCGATGCCCGGGTCGGCCTTGACCTGGTCGGTGTAGGCGTCGTCGCGGGTGGGCAGCGTGGAGTTCTTCAGCGCGATGGTCGACTGGGACTTCGCGGAGGTCATGAAGTTGACGAACTTCAGCGCGGCCTTCTGGTGGGCGGAGTCCGAGCCGGCGTAGACCGAGAGGTTGTGGCCGCCGGTCGGGGCGCCCGCCTTGCCGGTGGAGCCGGCCGGGACGGTGGCGATGCCGAGGTTGTTCTTGTCGGCGAACGCGGAGCCCTTGTAGAAGTTGGTGATCTCCCAGGGGCCCTGGATGATCGCGGCGACCTTGCCGTTGACGAACGCGTCCTGGATGTGGGCGTAGGCGTCGGCGGTGGTGTCGGCCTTGTGCAGGCCCTTGCCGGAGAAGAGGCTCAGCCAGGTGCCGTAGCCCTTCTTGGCGGCGTCCGAGTTCACCGTGATCTTCTTCGCGGCGACGTCGACGGTGTCGGTGCCCTCGCCGTAGAGGAAGGTCTGGGCGTAGTAGGCCTGGGTGGAGCCCCAGTAGCCGTCGACGCCGGTCTTGTCCTTGATGGTGGCGGCGGCCTTCTTCAGGTCGTCCCAGGTCTTGGGGGCCTCGACGCCGGCCTTCTCGAAGAGCTGCTTGTTGTAGACGAGGGCGAGGGTGTCGGTGACCAGCGGGACACCGTAGACCTTGCCGTCGTACTTGGCCTGCTCGATCAGGTTGGACTTGAACTTGGCCTGGTCGGCGAGGGCCTCGGTGCCGTCGAGGGGCAGGAAGTAGCCCTTCTTGGCGAAGGCCGGGGTCCAGCCGACCTCGGAGCGCAGCACGTCGGGGGCGCCGCTCGCGCCGGCGGCGGTGTCGAACTTGTTCTGCGCCTGGTCGAACTGGACGTTGACGTACTTGACCTTGATGTCCTTGTTGGCGGCCTCGAAGTCCTTGATCAGGGCCTTGTACGTCGGCGCCTCATTGGTGGCGTTGGAGGTGTCCCACCAGGTGATGGTGACCGGACCGTCGGCCTTGTCGCCGCTGTCGCTTCCGCCGCAGGCCGTCGCCGCGAGGGCGAAAGACGCCACCAGCGCGGTGGCCGCTATGCCACGCCGCATGAGTTCTCCTTGAGGGTGAAAAGCCCGTTGGTGCAGGGTGTCGGCCCCGTCTGCCGTCCCTGCCTGCCGACTGCGCCGTTGCGGCCGCCGGGCGAGTGGGAACGTAACAGCGATGCAAGGCTTGCGAAAGACCTTGCAGAAAAAAAGTGCAAGAGACTGCGGAAGTTACCCCGTCGTGATCCCTCGTCGACCGTCACGAGACCCTTGTTTTACGGGGCTGAGCGGGATGACTACGGGTTGTGCAAGACTCTGCAAGCTCTTGCCATCCCCCTCCCGTACGGGAATCATCCCCTTGCGGGACAAGGGGCGCCGACCAGAACAGAGGGACCGCGATGACGATACGGCCGGTACAGTCCGGTGGCGTGACCACACGGCTAGCCGACATCGCTGTTCAGGCGGGGGTGAGCGAAGCGACCGTCAGCCGCGTCCTCAACGGGAAGCCGGGTGTCGCCGCCACCACCCGCCAGTCCGTGCTGGCCGCACTGGACGTGCTGGGCTACGAGCGCCCGGTCCGGCTGCGGCAGCGCAGCGAGGGCCTGGTGGGCCTGATCACCCCGGAGCTGGAGAACCCGATATTCCCGGCCCTGGCCCAGGTGATCGGCCAGGCGCTGACCCGGCAGGGGTACACCCCGGTCCTCGCCACCCAGACCCCGGGCGGCTCCACGGAGGACGAGCTCACCGAGATGCTCGTCGACCGGGGCGTGGCCGGCATCATCTTCGTCTCCGGGTTGCACGCGGACACCTCCGCCGACATGCAGCGCTACGAGCAGTTGCGGGCGCAGGGCGTGCCGTTCGTGCTCGTGGACGGCTTCTCGCCGAAGGTGCAGGCGCCGTTCATCTCCCCCGACGACCGGGCCGCGATGGCGCTGGCGGTGACCCATCTGGTGTCGCTGGGGCACACCCGGATCGGCCTGGCGCTCGGACCGAAGCGCTTCGTGCCGGTGCAGCGCAAGATCGAGGGCTTCGTGCGCACCATGCAGGACCAGCTGGGGCTGGCCGCGGCGACCGTCGAGGCGGACCTCGTCCAGCACTCCCTGTACACCCTGGAGGGCGGTCAGGCGGCCGCGACGGCCCTCATCGACCGGGACTGCACGGCGGTCGTGTGCGCGAGCGACATGATGGCGCTGGGCGCGATACGGGCGGCCCGGCAGCGGGGCCTGGAGGTGCCGCGGGACGTGTCGGTGGTGGGCTTCGACGACTCCCCGCTGATCGCCTTCACCGACCCGCCGCTGACGACGGTCCGCAAGCCGGTGCCGGCCATGGGACAGGCCGCGGTGCGGACCCTGCTGGAGGAGATCGGCGGAACGCCCGCGCCGCACAGCGAGTTCGTGTTCATGCCGGAGCTGGTGGTGCGGGGTTCGACCGCTTCGGCCCCCGGCGACCGGGCTCGTCCGTAAGGCGGAGGAACCGGTGCCCTTTCCCCTGCACCGGTAGGAGAACGGGACAGTCCGCCCGTCGTAGGACATGCGGCCCGAACCCGACCGCGGGATGATCGGTGGGGTAAAGCGTTTCTGGCAGACTTTGTGTCTATGGGTGACTCGACCGTGACCAGTCTGGACGACCGCGGGAATGCGGCCGCTCCTGACTCCCTCACGGCCGTGGACCGGCCGGTCCTGCTCCGTCGGCTGCGCACCCCGCGCAGGCCGCGCCTGTGGTTCGAGATCCTGCTGATCGCGGTGAGTTACTGGACGTACTCGCTGATCCGCAACGCGGTACCGGAGCAGAAGGCACAGGCGCTGCGCAACGCCGACTGGATCTGGCGGATGGAGCACCACCTCGGCATCGCGGTCGAGGAGTCCGTCAACCACGCTGTCAACTCGGTGACTTGGCTCGTCGTCGGGATGAACTACTACTACGCGACACTGCACTTCGTCGTGACGCTGGGCGTCCTGGTCTGGCTCTACCGCAGCCATCCCGGCCGCTACGCGGCCACCCGCATGGTCCTGTTCGCGACGACGGGTGTGGCCCTGGTCGGTTACTACCTGTACCCGCTCGCACCCCCGCGGCTGATGACCGGCGGCGACTTCGTCGACACGGTCATGGTCCACGCGACCTGGGGCTCGATGGCCTCCGGCGACCTCAAGCACATGTCCAACCAGTACGCCGCGATGCCGTCCATGCACATCGGCTGGTCCCTGTGGTGCGGTCTGACGATCTTCGCGCTGGCGTCGGTGCCGTGGGTCCGGGTCCTGGGCCTCGTCTACCCGGCGGCGACCCTGCTGGTCATCGTCGCCACGGCCAACCACTTCTGGCTCGACGCGGTCGGCGGCGTCCTGTGCCTGCTGTTCGGCTACACGGTGGCCCGCCTCTGGTACGGAGCACAGCCGTACGCCCTGCCGAAGGTGCCGTACGCACGGCCGACGAGGGCGGCGCCGGACGAGCGCGAGCCGCTGCACACCCGGGCCTAGGGCTCCGGCCCGCGCCCCGGGAGGGCGCCGCTACCCTCCGTAGAACAACTCGTCCACCACGCCACGCGCCCGCCGGGCCGTTCGTCGGTAGTCGTCCAGCATGTCGCCCGCGTGACCCGGCCCGTACCCCAGGTAGCGGCCCACCGCGGCGAGTTCGCGGGCCTCGGCCGGGAAGGTGTCCCCGGCCCGGCCGCGCACCAGCATCACCGCGTTGCGCACCCGGGTCGCGAGCACCCACGCCTCGTCGAGGACCTGGGTGTCGTCCGCGGAGATGAACCCGGCGTCCCGTGCGGCGGCGAGGGCCGCCCGGGTGCGGGTCGTGCGCAGGCCCGGCACCTGGGCCCCGTGCCGCATCTGGAGCAGCTGGACCGTCCACTCGACGTCGGACAGCCCGCCCGGCCCGAGCTTGGTGTGCAGTTTCGGGTCGGCGCCGCGCGGCATCCGCTCGGCCTCCATGCGTGCCTTCAGCCGCCGGATCTCGCGTACCGCGTCGTCGCCGAGGCCGGCCGCCGGATAGCGCAGGGGGTCGATGAGCTCGACGAAGCGGCGGCCCAGATCGGCGTCCCCGGCGACCGGTTCGGCCCGCAGCAGCGCCTGCGCCTCCCAGGCGAGGGACCAGCGGCGGTAGTAGGCCGCGTACGACGTCAGCGTGCGCACCAGCGGACCGGACTTGCCCTCCGGGCGCAGGTCGGCGTCGATGAGCAGCGG
Source organism: Streptomyces sp. NRRL B-24085 (assembly GCF_001282115.1). Classification (GTDB taxonomy): domain Bacteria; phylum Actinomycetota; class Actinomycetes; order Streptomycetales; family Streptomycetaceae; genus Streptomyces. The sequence goes on from NZ_LJBR01000171.1 coordinate 12,962, forward strand.
GGGGTCGGCGCTCGGGATCTGGAGCAGCCGGCGCATCTCGGAGACGACCTTGTTGGCGGCCTGGGAGGCCTCCCGCTCGTCGACGCCCTCGCAGGGTTCGTGGACGAACAGGACGTCCGCGTCGGAGCCGTAGCCGAGTTCGTGTCCGCCGAAGCGGCCCATGCCGATGACGGCGAACCGGGTCGGCAGGGTGTCGCCCCAGGTGTCCCGGACCACCGCGCGCAGGGTGCCGGCGAGGGTCGCGGCGGTCAGGTCGGACACGGCGGCGCCGACACGGTCCACCAGGGCGCCCTGGTCCGGTTCGGCGGGCCGGGTCTCGGTGCCGTAGGAGCCGACGATGTCCGCGGCGGCCGTACGGAAGAGTTCGCGGCGGCGGACGCCACGGGCCGCGGTGACCGCCTGGGCGGCCCCGTCGGCGCGGCGGACGGCGGCGAGTATCTCCTGTTCGAGCCCGGCGCGCCCGCGCGGTGCGAGCCCGCCGCCGTCGCCGTCCCCGAGGAGCGCCACGGCCTCCGGGGCGCGCATCAGCAGGTCGGGGGCGAGACGGCCGGCGGACAGCACGCGCGCGAGGTTCTCGGCGGCGGCGCCCTCGTCCCTGAGCAGCCGCAGGTACCAGGGCGTCTTGCCCAACGCGTCCGACACCTTGCGGAAGTTGAGCAGTCCGGCGTCCGGGTCGGCGGACTCGGCGAACCAGCCCAGCAGGACCGGCAGGAGGGTGCGCTGGATGGCGGCCTTGCGGGTGACGCCGGAGGCGAGGGCCTCCAGGTGGCGCAGGGCGGAGGCCGGGTCCGCGTACCCGAGCGCGACCAGCCGCTCCCGGGCCGCTCCGGCGCTCAACCTGATCTCGCCGGGCCCGAGTTGGGCCACGGCGTCCAGCAGCGGCCGGTAGAACAGCTTCTCGTGCAGTCGTCGTACGACGGAGGCGTGCCGCTTCCACTCCCGGTGGAGCCCGGTCACCGGGTCGGCGCGCAGCCCGAGGGAGCGGCCGAGGCGGCGCAGGTCGGCCTCGTCCTCGGGGACGAGGTGGGTGCGGCGCAGCCGGTAGAGCTGGATGCGGTGCTCCATGGAGCGCAGGAAGCGGTAGGCGTCGTCGAGCTGGGCGGCGTCGGCCCGGCCGACGTAGCCGCCGGCGGCGAGCGCCTGGAGGGCGTCGAGGGTGGTGCCACTGCGCAGCGAGCCGTCCTCCCGGCCGTGCACCAACTGAAGGAGCTGTACGGCGAATTCGACGTCCCGGAGACCGCCGGGACCGAGCTTCAGCTGCCGGTCGAGTTCGGCGACGGGGATGTTCTCCACGACCCGGCGCCGCATCTTCTGCACGTCGGCGACGAAGTTCTCGCGCTCGGCGGCCTTCCAGACCAGGGGTTCGAGGGCAGCGACGTACTCCTCGCCGAGCTCCAGGTCGCCGGCGACCGGGCGCGCCTTGAGGAGGGCCTGGAACTCCCAGGTCTTGGCCCAGCGCTGGTAGTAGGCGAGATGGGAGGAGAGGGTGCGCACGAGCGGTCCGTTCCGTCCCTCGGGGCGCAGGTTGGCGTCGACGGGCCAGATGGACCCCTCGACGGTCGTCTCCGAACACACCCGCATCATGTGCGAGGCGAGCTTGGTGGCGGCGCGCAGGGCCTTGCCCTCGTCGGCCCCGTCGACGGCCTCCCCGACGAAGATGACGTCGACGTCGGACACGTAATTCAGCTCGTGGCCACCGCACTTGCCCATCGCGATCACCGCGAGCCGGCACAGCGCCGCGTCCTCGGGGGCGGCCGCCCGCGCGATGCCCAGCGCGGCGCGCAGGGTCGCGGTGGCGAGGTCGGCGAGCTCGGCGGCGGTCTCGGCGAGGTCGATGGTGCCGCACACGTCCCGGGCGGCGATCGACAGCAGACAGCGCCGGTAGGCGACGCGCAGGGCGACGGGGTCGGTGGCCTCGGCGAGCCCGCGCTCGAACTCCTCGACGCCGGGGTGCAGGTCGCGGGGCTCGTAGGTGACGAGGGCGTGCCAGTCGCCGGGATGCCGGGCGAGGTGCTCGGCGAGCGCGGCGGAGGCGCCGAGCACCCCGAGCAGCCGGTCCCGGAACGGCTTGGCCGCTATCAGGGTGTCGAGCAGTTCCCGGTCGGGCTGCGCCTCCAGCAGGCGTACGAGACCGAGCAGCGCGAGATCGGGGTCGGCGGTGGCGCCGAGCGCCTCGAGGAGCACCGGGTCGTTGCGTACGGCGCTGAGCTCGGCGCTCTCCAACAGCCGCTCGGCGGCGGACGGATCGGTGAAACCGTGCCGCAGCAGCCGCGTGAAGGTACTGCTTCTGCGCCCCGGCGCCGACGTCATCCCGGCCTCCCGTCCGATCAAGGTCGTGTCGGTCGAGCCTAACCGGGAAGCCGCGGAGAAGCGCCTGGACGCCGGTGGGCGGATTCCGGGGCGTCCCGCTCCGCATGCGGGGCACGCCTTCGGCAGACTGGGGGTGTCGAGCCGGACCGCCGCGGTGGCCCGGGTGTTCCCCGAGCCGGAGGCTGTGTGATGACCGAGAAGGAACCCGAGACCCACCTCGATGCCCGCTACAGCGACCCGGGCGCGACGGCGCACTCCTGGGCCGACGCGGTGTCCCTGCTGGCCTCCGCCGAGCTGTTCTGGATCTCGACGGTACGGCCGGACGGGCGCCCGCACGTCACGCCGTTGCCGGCCGTGTGGGCCCACGGGGCGCTGCACTTCTGCACGGGCCCCGAGGAGCGCAAGGCGAGGAACCTCGCGCACAACGCGCACGTGACGCTGACGACCGGCACCAACATCTGGGACAAGGGCTACGACCTGGTGGTGGAGGGCGAGGCGGTACGGGTCTCCGACGACACGAGGCTGCGCGAGCTGGCCGCTGCGTGGGAGGCGAAGTACGGCGACTTCTGGCGCTTCGAGGTGCGGGACGGCTACTTCCACCACGGACCGGGACACGCCGTCGTATATGCGGTGGCGCCGCGCACCGTTTTCGGCTTCGGTAAGGGACAGCCGTTCAGCCAGACGCGGTGGCGTTTCTGAGAACGGCCCTCTGTACGGACGTCGACAAGGGAGTCACGCCATGGACATGAGCCTCGAAGTGATCCTGCTGCCGGTCACGGACGTGGACCGCGCCAAGGAGTTCTACCGCGACAAGGTCGGTTTCCACGTGGATCTGGACGGCGAGGTCATGGAGGGAGTCCGCATCGTCCAGCTCACCCCGCCCGGCTCGGGCTGTTCCATCGCCCTGGTGGACGGCCTCCAGATCCCGACCGGAGCCCCGCAGCCCGGCACCTACCACGGCATGCAACTGTGTGTGACGGACGCGAAGGCGGCGTACGAGGAGCTCACCGCCCGCGGCCTGGACGTGAGCGAACCGGTCCAGTTCGCCCCGCAGGACGGTGCCACCTTCATGTACTTCAAGGACCCGGACGGCAACGGCTGGGCGATCCAGGAGTACAAGCGCCGCGAGACGGAGCCGCTGCACCAGGTGCTGGCGCAGCAGGCGGCCCGGTAGCCCGCCAGGCCGGGGTGCGGGGAACCGCGCGACAGTCCCCGCACCCCCGGCGCGGAGCCCTACAGCACCGGCAGGTTCTTCCGCAGCTCGAAGGCCGTGACCTCGCTGCGGTACTCCTCCCACTCCTGGCGCTTGTTGCGCAGAAAGAAGTCGAAGACGTGCTCGCCCAGGGTCTCGGCGACCAGGTCGCTGCGTTCCATCAGGGTGAGGGCCTCGCCCAGGTTCTGGGGCAGGGGCTCGATGCCCATGGCGCGGCGCTCGGAGTTGGAGAGGGCCCAGACGTCGTCCTCGGCGCCCGGCGGGAGCTCGTAGCCCTCCTCGATGCCCTTGAGGCCGGCGGCCAGCAGGAGGGCGTAGGCGAGGTACGGATTGGCGCCGGAGTCGAGGGAGCGGACCTCGATGCGGGCCGAGCCGGTCTTGCCGGGCTTGTACATCGGGACGCGGACCAGGGCGGAGCGGTTGTTGTGGCCCCAGCAGATGTAGGAGGGGGCCTCGCCGCCGGCGCCCGCGGTGCGCTCGGTGCCGCCCCAGATGCGCTTGTAGGAGTTGACCCACTGGTTGGTGACCGCGGAGATCTCCGCCGCGTGCTTGAGGAGGCCCGCGATGAAGGAGCGGCCGACCTTGGAGAGCTGGTACTCGGAGCCCGACTCGTAGAACGCGTTGCGGTCGCCCTCGAAGAGCGAGAGGTGGGTGTGCATGCCCGAGCCGGGGTGCTCCGAGAACGGCTTGGGCATGAACGTCGCCTGGACGCCCTGCTCCAGCGCCACCTGCTTCATGACCAGGCGGAACGTCATGATGTTGTCGGCCGTGGAGAGCGCGTCGGCGTAGCGCAGGTCGATCTCCTGCTGGCCGGGGGCGCCCTCGTGGTGGGAGAACTCGACCGAGATGCCCATCGACTCCAGCATGGTGATCGCCTGGCGGCGGAAGTCCATGCCGATGTTCTGCGGGGTGTGGTCGAAGTAGCCGGAGTTGTCGGCCGGGGTCGGGCGCGAGCCGTCCAGCGGGCGGTCCTTCAGCAGGAAGAACTCGATCTCCGGGTGGGTGTAGAAGGTGAAGCCCAGGTCGGAGGTGCGGGCCAGGGCGCGCTTGAGGACGTACCTGGGGTCGGCGAAGGACGGGGAGCCGTCCGGCATGAGGATGTCGCAGAACATCCGGGCCGTGCCGGGGGCCTCGGCCCGCCAGGGCAGGACCTGGAAGGTCGACGGGTCCGGCTTGGCGATCATGTCGGACTCGTACACGCGAGCGAATCCCTCGATCGCGGACCCGTCGAAGCCGATGCCCTCGTCGAAGGCCTGTTCCAGTTCCGCCGGGGCCACGGCGACCGACTTGAGGAAGCCCAGCACGTCCGTGAACCACAGGCGTACGAACCGGATGTCGCGCTCCTCCAAGGTCCGGAGCACGAACTCCTGCTGCTTGTCCATCTTCCGCTTCCCCATCCTTGCTGGTCAGGCCGCCTGTCTCCGGGTCCCGCAGGAGGCGGTCGGGCACCTGAGCATCACACCACAACAGGATTTCGTGCGCGTTGCCGACCTTGATCGTCGCGGCGACCCGGGGGTGAACGCCTCACGTCCGGCGGATGTACTGCTCTGCCGCCCATATTGCCTGCTCGGACTGACATACGTAATGCCCGGCCCTCCCCGTCTCACCGCGTGCCCCGGTTTCCTGTGGGCTCCCTGCCGGAAGGCACCCCGGCCCCACTACGATCAGCGGACCGATCGTCACCATCCGTCCCGCCCCTTTCCCCCAGAAGGACACACCTCATGGGTTCCGCCAAGAAGACCACCGCAGCGGCACGCAAGGCGCGCATAGAGGAGATGCGGCGCGCCGAGCAGTCCCGGGAGCGCCGCAACCGGATCCTCACCATCGGCGCCGCCGTGGTCGTCGTCGCCGGTCTGGTCGTCGGCTCCGTCGTGCTGGTGCAGTCGCAGTCCGACGACGACAGCACCGCGGCCGACGGCAAGGGCAAGGGGCACTTCGTCACGGGCTCGGACGGCGTGAAGACGTGGAAGGGCACGCTGGGCCGCAACCACGTGACCAAGACGGTGAGCTACCCGATGGAGCCCCCGGTCGGCGGCGACCACAACCAGGTGTGGATGAACTGCAACGGCAACGTCTACACCAAGGCGATCGGCACCATGAACGCCGTGCACTCGCTGGAGCACGGCGCGGTCTGGGTGACGTACACCAGCGCGGCCAAGAAGGCCGACGTGGACGCGCTCGCGGCGAAGGTGAAGAAGACGCCGTACACGCTGATGAGCCCGGACGACAAGCAGAAGGACCCGATCATGCTGTCCGCGTGGGGCCACCAGCGGACCGTGACGGGGGCGAGCGACCCGAACGTCGACAAGTTCTTCGAGAAGTTCGTGCAGGGCGAGCAGACGCCCGAGCCCGGCGCGGCGTGCACGGGTGGTCTGGGGCAGTGAGGTTCGCCGGAGTGGCCGTGGCCGTGGCGGGGGTCCTCGTCGCGGCCGGCGCGATCACCTACGCCGTGGCCGAGGACGGCGGATCGGACGGCACCCCGTCCGCCGGGTCCGCGGACGCGGGTTTCGCGCGTGACATGGCCGTGCACCACCAGCAGGCCGTCGAGATGTCGTACATCGTCCGTGACCGCACCAAGGACGTCGAGGTGCGGCGGCTCGCCTACGACATCGCGCAGACGCAGGCCAACCAGCGCGGCATGCTGCTGGGTTGGCTGGACCTGTGGGGGCTGCCGAAGGTGTCGGCCGATCCGCCGATGACGTGGATGGACATGGGTGACATGCCGTCGGCCGGCGAGGGCTCGCTGATGCCGGGCATGGCGACCGACGCCGAGATGAAGAGGCTGGGCACGCTCAACGGCAGGCAGGCCGAGGTCTTCTACCTCCAGTTGATGACGGACCATCACCAGGGCGGCATCCACATGGCGAAGGGCTGTGTGGACAAGTGCGCGGTCGGCGTGGAGAAGCGGCTCGCGCAGGGGATGGTCGACGCGCAGCAGTCGGAGATCGATCTGATGGCGGGGATGCTGAAGGAGCGGGGCGCGAAGCCGCGATCATAGAGGGTTAACCCTCGAACCAGCCTTTTTCATTAGGTTAATTGGGCTCTTCTTGGCATGCGCATTCCCCTTGCATGAACGGTTCGTCGCAAGAGTGGCCACACCGTCGAGTGATCACTCGCGACGAACCGCATCCAGGGGGTTCCATGAGATCCAACCGCGCCAAAGTCCGCGCCGGCGTGAGCATGGCGGCGACTCTGCCGATGCTCGCGGGCGCGCTGGCGCTCGGTATACCCGCGGCCCACGCCGCGGACGGCCCGGCCCGTGACACGCTCGCCGGGACCAAGCCCGCGTGGGCCACGGCCAAGGCCGACAAGGGCGCCGCCCCGGACAGTTCCCAGGTCTCCGCCCGGGTCTACCTCGCCGGCAGGGACGCCGCCGGCCTCGCCGCCTACGCGAAGTCGGTGTCCGACCCGGCCTCGGCGTCGTACGGCAAGCACCTGAGCGCCAAGCAGGCGCAGGCCCGCTTCGGTGCCACCAAGGCGCAGGTCGCCGCGGTCAAGTCGTGGCTGGAGTCGGCGGGCCTGAAGGTCACCGGCACCACGCAGCACTACGTCGCCGTCACCGGTGACGTGGCCGCCGCCGAGAAGGCCTTCGGCACCCAGCTCCACAACTACGCCAAGGGCTCGAAGACCTACCGCGCCCCGGCCAAGGCCGCCTCCGCGCCGGCCGGCCTGGACGGTGCCGTCCTGACCGTCACCGGCCTGGACAACGCCCCGCACAAGGCGAGCAGCAAGGACCAACTGCCGCCGCCGGACGCCGTGTTCAAGAACGCCGGGCCGTTCTCCTCGTACTACGGCTCGAACATCGCGAGCACGTTGCCCGACGCCTACGGCACGAAGATCCCGTACGCCGTCAAGGGCTACACGGGCAAGCAGCTCCGCGCCGCCTACGGCGCCGGCACGTACACCGGCAAGGGAGTGCGCGTCGCCATCACCGACGCCTACGCCTCCCCCACCATCGCCTTCGACGCGGCCACCTACGCGAAGAAGAACGGCGACGCCGCCTACACCACGGGCCAGCTCAAGCAGGTCCTGCCGAAGAACTACACGAAGACCGAGGAGTGCGGGGCGGCCGGCTGGTACGGCGAGGAGACCCTCGACGTCGAGGCCGTGCACGCGGTCGCGCCGGACGCGAGCATCACGTACGTGGGCGCCGCGTCCTGCTACGACGACGACCTGCTCGACTCGCTCAGCAAGATCGTCGACAACCACCTCGCCGACATCGTCTCCAACTCCTGGGGCGACATCGAGGCCAACCAGACGCCGGACCTCGCGGCCGCCTACGACCAGGTCTTCCAGTTCGGCGCGGTCGAGGGCATCGGCTTCTACTTCTCCTCCGGCGACAACGGCGACGAGGTCGCCAACACCGGCACGAAGCAGGTCGACACCCCCGCCAACTCGGCGTGGGTGACGGCGGTCGGCGGTACCTCGCTCGCCGTCGGCAAGGGCGACAAGTACCTCTGGGAGACCGGCTGGGGCACCGAGAAGGCCGTGCTGTCCGCGGACGGCAAGAGCTGGACGAACTTCCCCGGCGCGTTCACCTCGGGCGCGGGCGGCGGCACCAGCAGGACGGTCGCCGAGCCCTACTACCAGAAGGGTGTCGTCCCGAACGCGCTCGCCACGGCCAACAACGCCGCCGGCAACCGCGTGGTCCCGGACATCTCCGCGATCGCCGACCCCAACACCGGTTTCCTGGTGGGCCAGACGCAGACCTTCCCCGACGGCTCGCAGCAGTACAGCGAGTACCGCATCGGCGGCACCTCGCTGGCCTCGCCGGTGATCGCGGCCGTGCAGGCGCTGGCGCAGCAGGCGGGCGGCGGCAAGGCGCTCGGCTTCGCCAACCCGTCGATCTACTCGAAGTACGGGTCCCGGGTGTACCACGACGTCACGGACAACCCGACGGGCTCCGGACTCGCGGTCGCGCGCGTCGACTTCATCAACAGCGTTGACGCCAGCGGTGGGTTGAGCACCTCGGTCCGCAGCCTCGGCAAGGACAGCTCGCTGTCCGCGGGCAAGGGCTACGACGACGTGACGGGCGTGGGCACGCCCGCGAACGGTTACGTGCAGTCGTTCAACCGGCGCTGATCCGGACGCACGAACGCGGGGTCCGGTCCCGAGAACCCTCGGGGCCGGGCCCTCGCGCCTGTCCGGACCGCCTTCGTCACGTGCGCCCACGGCGGCCGGTCAGCACGTGGATCACGATCCCCGCGGCCAGCAGGAGAGCCCCGGCGACGAGGAACGGGACCGGCGCGTACTCCTCGGTGCAGGTCTGCCCGCCGGTCACCGCGTGGCACACCTCCCCCGGACCCTCCCGGTTCAGGTGGGCGAGGTAGAGCAGCGGCAGGGCCAGGCCCGAGAGGGCGCCCACGACAGCGCGCCGGGGCCCCCTGCGGAGCAACGGCACCGCGGCCACCGCGGCGAGTACGACGAAGGCGACGCCGACCGTCAGGATCGCCGCGAGCCCGATGCCGGCGCACGCTCCCACGAGGAGCCAGGCCAGGAACCAGCCCCAGCCCGCCGTACCGTCCCGGCCGTCACCACTCACGCCGCGCCTGCCTCTCGTCGGGGGCAAGGGTAGGACGCGCACCCCCGCCCCCCATAGTGTCGCTCTGACGATTACACTGCTCCTGTGACTGCCTCGAACTTCTGGTCCATCTATCAACACGGGTTCGCACGCGTCGCCGCCTGCACGGGGCACACCGTCATCGCGGACCCGCCCGCCAACGCCGAAGCGGTGCTGCGCCAGGCGCGCCGGTGCGGTGAGGAAGGGGTCGCCGTCGCCGTCTTCCCGGAGCTCGGGCTGTGCGGCTACTCCATCGAGGACCTGCTCCTCCAGGACGCCCTGCTCGACGAGGTCGAGACCGCGCTCGCGGACGTGGTCACCGGGTCGGCCGACCTGCTCCCGGTGCTGGTCGTCGGCGCCCCGCTGCGCCACCGGAACCGGGTCTACAACTGCGCGGTGATCGTGCACCGCGGCCGGGTCCTCGGTGTCGTGCCGAAGTCGTACCCGCCCAACTACCGCGAGTTCTACGAGCGCCGGCAGATCGGCGACGGCGCCGACGAGCGCGGCGGGTCGATCCGGGTCGGCGGGGCGAACGTGCCGTTCGGCGTGGACCTGCTGTTCGAGGCGGCCGACGTCCCCGGTCTCGTGCTGCACACGGAGATCTGCGAGGACATGTGGGTGCCGGTGCCGCCCAGCGCGGAGGCCGCCCTCGCCGGCGCGACCGTCCTGGTCAACCTCTCCGGCAGCCCCATCACGGTCGGCCGGGCCGAGGACCGCAAACTGCTCTGCCGCTCGGCGTCCTCGCGCTGCCTCGCGGCGTACGTCTACGCGGCGGCCGGACTCGGCGAGTCCACGACCGACCTGTCCTGGGACGGCCAGGCCATGGTCTACGAGAACGGCGTCCTGCTGGCCGAGACCGAGCGGTTCCCGGCGGGCGACGCGTACGCGGTGGCCGACGTGGACCTGGACCTGCTGCGGCAGGAGCGGCTGCGGATGGGCACGTTCGACGAGAACCGGCGCACCCATCAGGCGCGCACCGGTGACTTCCGGACGGTGTCCTTCGAACTCGACCCGCCCGCGGGCGACCTGGGCCTCAGGCGCCGCCTGGAGCGCTTCCCGTTCGTGCCGGCCGACGCCGGGCGACTCGCCCAGGACTGCTACGAGGCGTACAACATCCAGGTCGCCGGGCTCCAGCAGCGGCTCGCGGCGATCGGCGGCCCGAAGGTGGTCATCGGGGTGTCCGGCGGCCTCGACTCCACGCACGCGCTGATCGTGGCCGCCCGCGCGATGGACCGCGCCGGGCGGCCGCGCAGCGACATCCTGGCCTGGACCCTGCCCGGCTTCGCGACCAGCGACCACACCAAGGACAACGCCCACAAGCTGATGCGGGCCCTCGGCGTCACCGCGGCCGAGCTGGACATCACGCCGACCGCGCGGCTGATGCTGCAGGAGATGGGCCACCCCTTCGCATCCGGTGAGCCCGTGTACGACGTCACCTTCGAGAACGTCCAGGCGGGACTGCGCACCGACTACCTGTTCCGGCTGGCCAACCAGCGCGGCGGCATCGTGCTCGGCACCGGTGACCTCTCCGAGCTGGCGCTCGGCTGGTCGACGTACGGCGTGGGCGACCAGATGAGCCACTACAACGTCAACTCGGGCGTGCCGAAGACGTTGATGCAGCATCTGATCCGCTGGGTCGTCAGCAGCGGGCAGTTCGACGAGGAGACGGGCCACATCCTCACCGCGATCCTCGACACCGAGATCAGCCCGGAGCTGGTGCCGGGCGAGGAGATGCAGTCCACCGAGTCGAAGATCGGCCCGTACGCGCTGCACGACTTCACGCTCTTCCACGTCCTGCGGTACGGCTTCCGGCCCTCGAAGATCGCCTTCCTGGCCTGGCACGCCTGGCACGACGAGAAGACCGGGGCCTGGCCGCCGAACTTCCCGGACGCCAAGCGCGTGACGTACGACCTGCCGGAGATCCGGCGGTGGCTGGAGGTGTTCTGCAAGCGCTTCTTCGCGTTCGCCCAGTTCAAGCGCTCGGCCATGCCGAACGGCCCGAAGGTCTCGGCGGGCGGTTCCCTCTCGCCCCGCGGCGACTGGCGGGCCCCCTCGGACAGCTCGGCGCGGGCGTGGCTGCGGGACCTGGAGCGGTTCGACTAGACGGGGTTCGACCAGGCGGTGCCGGGGGGACGGCCTCGAAGGTGGGCGCCGGTCGAAGGCCAGGTCGACGGTGTCGCCGACGCGGATCTCGCCGTGGCCGATCGAGCGGTCCTCGGTGGGCACCCGGCTGAGCTCCGTACCGTCGAACCCCCCGGTGACGAAGTCGAGGAAGGCTCCCGTGTCGCCGGTGACGACCCAGGGCGCGACGGAGGTGTAGCCCGCCGGGGCGGCGCTGGTCCGGCCTGACGGGCTCCTGCTCCCGGCCTGGAACACGGTCCGGAACAGAGGGCGCCCCGCCGACGGGGGAAGATCGGCGGGGCGCTTGGTGCCGCAGTGGCTCTGACGGGCCGTGGGCCCTAGTGCACGGAGTGCTCCTCCAGCGGGAACGTCCCGCCGACGACGTCCTCCGCGAAGGCCTTCACCGCACTGCCCATGACCTCGCGCAGGTCGGCGTACTGCTTGACGAACTTCGGGACCCGCCCGCCGGTCAGGCCGAGCATGTCGGTCCAGACGAGGACCTGCGCGTCGGTCTCCGGACCCGCGCCGATGCCGACCGTCGGGATGTGCAGCACCCGGGTGACCTCGGCCGCGAGCTCCGCCGGGACCAGCTCCAGGACGACCGCGAACGCGCCCGCGTCCTGGACCGCCTTGGCGTCCCGCAGCAGCTGCTGGGCTGCCTCCTCGCCGCGGCCCTGGACGCGGTAGCCCATGGCGTTGACGGACTGGGGGGTCAGGCCGATGTGGGCCATGACCGGGATGCCGGACTCGACGAGGAGCCGGATCTGCTCGTGGGAGCGCTCGCCGCCCTCCAGCTTGACCGCGCCGACGCCCGCCTCCTTGACCAGCCGGGTCGCCGAGCGCAGCGCCTGCACCGGGCCCTCCTGGTAGGAACCGAAGGGCAGGTCGCCGACGATCAGGGCGCGCGAGGTGCCCCGGACGACGGCCGCCGACAGCATGGTCATCTCGTCCATGGTGACGGGCACGGTGGTCTCGTACCCGAGATGGCAGTTGCCCGCCGAGTCGCCGACGAGCAGCACCGGGATGCCGGCCTCGTCGAAGACGGAGGCGGTCGTCGCGTCGTAGGCGGTGAGCATGGGCCACTTCTCGCCGCGTTCCTTGGCGAGGGTGATGTCCCGGACAGTGATGCGGCGGGTGCCCTTCCCCCCGTACAGCGTCTTGCTGCCGTCGGAGGGCTTGGTGTGGGCAGCCGAAAGCTGCGTCATTGCAACGGCTCCTTACGTCATCTCGAGGCGCCCTGACGGCGTCCCCGGATCACCTCCATGGTGGCACCTCGTGCCAGTCAGGGCCAGGGGTGGTCGGTGTGACCGTTCCGGCACCGCTCCGGCGCCCCTTCGGCACGTAAGGTCTCGGTAAAGACTTACGATACGAGACGGTTCCGTATCGTAATGGGGCTACTCTCGGACGCATGACTACCGCAGCCCCTGACTCCCGGGTACCGGAGGCGGTGCACCGGCGCCGCTGGGCGATCCTCGGCGTACTGATGCTGAGCCTGCTGATCGTGGTGCTCGACAACTCGATCCTGAACGTCGCGATCAAGACGATCTCGACTCCCGCGCCGACCGGCCTGGGCGCCACCCAGAGCGAGCTGGAGTGGGCGATCAACGCCTACACCCTGGTCTTCGCCGGCCTCCTGTTCACCGCGGGCCTGCTCGGCGACCGGCTCGGCCGCAAGAAGGTGCTGCTGGGCGGCCTGTTCGTGTTCGGCGCCGGTTCCGCCCTCGCCGCGTTCTCCGGCTCGCCGGACCAGCTCATCGCCTTCCGCGCGCTGATGGGCCTCGGCGCGGCGTTCGTCATGCCGGCCACGCTCGCCGTCCTGATGAACGTCTTCGAGCGCGAGGAGCAGCCCAAGGCCATCGGCATCTGGGCGGGCGGCGTCGGACTCGCCATCGCCATCGGACCGATCACCGGCGGGGTGCTCCTGGACCACTTCTGGTGGGGTTCGGTCTTCCTCATCAACGTGCCGATCGTGGTGCTCGCGCTCGCGCTGATGCTGTGGCTGGTGCCCGACTCCCGCGACCCGAACCCGGGCCGGCTCGACCCCGTCGGTGTGGTGCTGTCGGTCATCGGACTGGTCCTGCTCGTCTACGGCATCATCAAGGGCGGCCAGCTCGCCGACTTCACGGACGCCACCGTGCTGGCCACCATCGGCGCCGGACTCGCCGTGCTCGTCGCGTTCGTGCTGTTCGAGAAGCGCAGCGACCACCCCTCGATCGATGTCACCTACTTCAAGAACAAGGTGTTCTCGGCCGCGATCGGCGCCATAGGGCTGGTGTTCTTCGCGCTGATGGGCGTGACGTTCTTCTCCGTCTTCTACACCCAGAGCGTGCGCGGCTACTCGCCCTTGCAGACCGGTCTGCTGATGCTGCCGCTGGCCGCCGCGCAGCTGATCTTCGCGCCGCGCGCCCGGCTGGTCGTCGACCGCTTCGGCTACCGGGTGACGACCACGGCAGGCATGCTGCTGATCGCCGCGATGCTGGTGGCGTTCGCCGTGCTGGACGCGGACACTCCGATCTGGCTCCTGGAGGTGATCTTCTTCCTCATGGGCACCGGCATGGCGCACATCATGACGCCGACCAGCGTGGTCATCATGCAGGCCCTGCCGCGCGAGAAGGCGGGCTCCGCGTCCGCGCTCAGCAACACCTTCCGGCAGGTCGGCGGCGCGCTCGGCATCGCCGTCCTCGGCTCGGTGCTCTCCACGGCCTACCGCAACGGCATCGAGTCCCACCTGGGCCCGGTTCCGGCGGGCGCACGGCACACCGCGGGCGAGTCCATCGAGGCCACGCTCGGTGTCGCCGCGAAGCTCGGCCCCCGCGGTGAGAGCCTGGTCGGCCCGGCCAACGACGCCTTCCTGCACGCGATGCACGTCACCGCGCTGTGGGGAGCGGGCGTGGCCCTGGTGGGGGCCCTGGTGGTGGCCCTGTACCTGCCGGGCCGTCCGACGGAACGTCAGCCGGGCGAGGAGGAACAGGAACTGGTTCCCGCGGGCGAGTGACCCGGCGGGGCGGTGTCCGGCCGGCGACGGCCGGACACCGCCCCGCCGTCCCGCCGTGGAGCAGGGATAATCACCTCATCGCACAGAGAGGACCAAGCGACGTGAGCGGCCTCGCGGAGAGTCAGTCCAGGCACACGGGGGCCGTTCGGGGGCGGCCCCGCAGTGAGGCCGTGGAGCGGTCCATCATCGAGGCGGTCATCAAGCTGCTGGAGGACGGCGTGCCGCTCGCCGAGCTGTCCATCGAGCGCATCGCCCGGACCGCGGGCGTCGGCAAGGCCACCATCTACCGCCGCTGGAACGGCAAGGAGGAGCTCTTCGTCGACGTCGTGCGCACCGCCGAGCCCCCGGACGCGGAGCTGCCCGGCACCTCGATGCGCGACGATCTCGTGGCGCTCCTGGAGCAGTTGCGGCAGCGCGGGCTGATGACCCGCTCCTCGGCCCTGCTGCACAGCGTGTTCGCCCAGATGAAGAGCAGTCCGAAGGTCTGGGACGCCTACCACACGCTCGTCGTCGCGCCCCGGCGCCGCCAGCAGGTCGCCATCCTGCGCCGGGGACAGGCCAACGGCGAACTGCGCACGGACATCGACGTCGAACTGGTCAACGACCTGTTCATCGGACCCATGCTCTTCCGCACCATCATGCAGCCCAACGCCGCCCTGCCGGAGGGCCTGTCCGAGCAGATCGTCGACACCGTCCTCGACGGCCTACGCCCCGTCAGTTCCTAGTGTGCGCGTTTCGTCACAGAGGGCGCTTTCACCACCCCGACGGGGAACTCGGGAAGGCGACTTGTACGTCATCGCCCCCGTACGGTCGTCATGGGACGACGAGAGGGAAGCCGATCATCCCCTAGGGTCGTACGGGGTGTTTGAGACCTCGCGGCAGTGGGGCGAACGGCGTGCACGGCAGGTAGTGAGGCGACGGTATGGCGCAGCAGGCGTACGTGACGGAGACGGCGGACGGCGGCTCGGGATCCGAGCGCCGCAGAGACCGGTTCCGGCGTCTGCTCGGCCGCCCGTTCTCGGGGTGGCGCGGTGACCGCCGGATCTGGCGCCGCGGGATCGTCCTGGCCGCCCTCGCGGTGATCGTCGCCCTGGTGATGCTGCTGCACGCGCAGATCCCGAACGCGATCGGCAACCTCGGCAGTCTCACCGAGACCTTCCTGCCCTGGCTCGGCCTGTTCGTCCCGGTGCTGCTCCTGCTCGGCTTCCTGCGCAGGTCCGCGACCGCGCTGATCGCGGTGGTGCTCCCGGCGGCCGTGTGGCTGAACCTCTTCGGCGGTCTGCTCACCGACAAGTCCGGCACCGGCGGCGACCTCACGGTGGCCACCCACAACGTCAACGCAGACAACGCCGACCCGTCCGGCACCGCCCGGGACGTGGCCGCATCCGGCGCGGACGTGGTGGCCCTGGAGGAGCTGACCGCCTCGGCGGTGCCGGTGTACGAGAAGGCGCTGGCGTCGACGTACCGGCACCACGCGGTCGAGGGCACCGTCGGGCTGTGGAGCAAGTACCCGCTGACCGGTGTGAAGGCCGTCGACATCAAGCTGGGCTGGACCCGGGCCATGCGGGCCGCGGTGGCCGCCCCGGACGGCCCGGTCGCGTTCTACGTGGCCCACCTGCCGTCCGTAAGGGTGAAGATGGAGGCCGGGTTCACCGCCCGGCAGCGCGACAAGAGCGCCGACGCGCTGGGCGAGGCCATCGCGGACGAGAAGCTGCCCCGCAAGATCCTGCTCGGCGACCTCAACGGCACGATGAACGACCGCGCGCTGAACGCCGTCACCTCCCAGATGCGCTCCACGCAGGGCGCGGCGGGCAGCGGCTTCGGGTTCAGCTGGCCGGCGTCGTTCCCGATGGCCCGGATCGACCAGATCATGGTGCAGGGCGTGGAGCCGGTGAGTTCGTGGACGCTGCCCGAGACCGGCAGCGACCATCTGCCGGTGGCGGCCCGAGTGAGCCTCGCCACCTCTTCGTAACCTGCGGGAAGCCTGGGGAAGCAGTTTTTGTTCCGATACTGAACATAAGCTGGTACGGAACACCGCTCCCCTCTGAAAGGCTCGACTCCCCATGCCCTTGGCCCTGCTCGCACTGGCCGTCGGCGCTTTCGGTCTCGGCACCACCGAATTCGTGATGATGGGACTGCTGCCCGATGTCGCGGACGACCTGGGCATCTCCATCCCCACCGCAGGTCACCTGGTCTCCGCGTACGCGCTGGGCGTGGTGATCGGCGCCCCGCTGCTCGCCGCGGTCACCGCCCGGATGTCCCGTCGCACGGTCCTCATCGGCCTGATGGCGCTGTTCGTGGCCGGAAACGCGCTCTCCGCCCTCGCCCCCGACGAGCACTGGCTGCTCGCGGCCCGTTTCCTGAGCGGGCTGCCGCACGGTGCCTTCTTCGGGGTGGGCGCGGTCGTCGCCACGAGCATGGTGGCGCCGGAACGCAAGGCCCGTTCGGTGTCGCTGATGTTCCTCGGCCTGACCCTCGCCAACATCGCGGGCGTGCCCGTGGCCACCCTCATGGGCCAGCATCTGGGCTGGCGGGCGACCTTCCTCGGCGTCAGCGCGATCGGCCTGGCGGCGATAGCCTCCCTGGCGCTGCTCATCCCGCACGACCACACGCACGC
The DNA here is from genome assembly GCF_001282115.1 of Streptomyces sp. NRRL B-24085. Taxonomy (GTDB): domain Bacteria; phylum Actinomycetota; class Actinomycetes; order Streptomycetales; family Streptomycetaceae; genus Streptomyces. Next base: position 29,778 of record NZ_LJBR01000171.1, read on the forward strand.
CCCGGCGGCGGGCCTGCGCCGCGAACTGGTCGCGCTGCGGTCGCTGCCCGTCTGGCTGGCGCTCGGCACCACGGTGGCGGGCTTCGGCGCGCTGTTCGCCGCGTACAGCTACATCACGCCGATGCTCACGGACGCGGCCGGTTACGCCGACTCCAGCGTGACGCTGCTGCTCGCCCTGTTCGGGGTGGGCGCGACGGCGGGCAACCTGGTCGGCGGCCGGCTCGCCGACCACTCGCTGCGCGGCACCCTGTTCGGCGGCCTGACCTCGCTGGTCGTGGTCCTGGCCCTGTTCCCGCTGCTGATGTCGGCGCAGTGGAGCGCGGCGGTCGCGGTGGTCCTGCTGGGCACGGCGGCCTTCGTCACCGGCTCCCCGCTCCAGCTGATGGTCATGGAGAAGGCGTCCGCCGCCCCCTCCCTGGCCTCCTCCGCCAACCAGGCCGCCTTCAACCTGGCCAACGCCGGCGGCGCCTGGATCGGCGGTCTCGCGCTCGCCGCGGGCCTCGGCGTGACCTCCCCCGCGCTCACGGGCGCCGCCCTGGCCGTGCTCGGCCTCGGGGTCGCGGCGGTGGCCGCGGTCGTGGACCGGCGGCGCGCGGACGCACCGGCCGGCCGGGAGCGCGTGATCGCCTCGCACGTCCCGGAGCACGCGGAGGCAGCACGCCGCTGAGCGGTCGTACGACGAAGGGGGGCGCCCGGTGATCGCCGGGCGCCCCCCTTTCGCTCACCCCATCGTCTCGCGCGCCGCGTCCAGGAACGCCAGCCGGTTGGCCTCCAGGTGGTCCCGTACGCTCTCGCCCTCCGGCAGGCCCTCCCACACCGTCCGGTTGAGGTCGAGGAAGTGGGCGCGGGCCGCCTGGTGGACGGGGAGCGGGAACTGGACCCGGATGAGGCGCTCGGCCACCCACAGGCGGTTCATCACGTCGCTGGTCGTGAGGAACCAGGGGTCGGTGCGCTCGTGGTCGGCGGGACGGGAGTAGGCGGCGCGTTCCGCCTCGGCGCTGACCTCGATGAAGCGTTCCAGCAGGGCCAGGCGTTCCGCGCGCCGGGCCTCCGACACCGCGATCCGCTGCCGCTGCTGTTCGGCGCGTTCCGCCGACTGCTGCGTCCGGTGCTGGACGAGGTAGGAGAGCACGCCGCCCAGGGCGACACCGCCCAGCGATATCAGAGACACCCAGACCTGGCCCGACATGCGCGTCATCGTCGCACGACGACGGACCGGACCGGGTCTGTCGGTGATGTGCAGGCACTTGTAGGCGGCCTGTCGGTGGTTTGTCGGCGGGGGCTGACACCGTCCTCGGTATGACGCGAATCGACAAGAACCCCAAGGGCGGGGACTCCGCCGTGTCCGTGCGGGGTCTGGTCAAGCACTACGGCGAGACCAAGGCGCTGGACGGCGTCGACCTGGACGTGCGCGAGGGCACCGTGATGGGCGTGCTCGGGCCGAACGGAGCCGGGAAGACCACCCTCGTACGCATCCTGTCCACCCTGCTCGCCCCTGACGCCGGCCAGGCCACGGTCGCCGGTTTCGACGTGGTGCGCCAGCCCCGGCAGCTGCGGCGCGTGATCGGACTCACCGGGCAGTACGCCTCGGTGGACGAGAAGCTGCCCGGCTGGGAGAACCTGTACATGATCGGGCGGCTGCTCGACCTGCCCCGCAAGGAGGCCCGCGCGAGGGCCGACGAACTGCTGGAGCGGTTCTCGCTGACGGACGCGGCGAAGCGGCCGGCGAGCACCTACTCGGGCGGTATGCGGCGGCGGCTCGACCTCGCCGCCTCGATGATCGGGCGCCCCCAGGTGCTCTTCCTCGACGAGCCCACCACCGGTCTCGACCCGCGCACCCGCAACGAGGTGTGGGACGAGGTCAAGCGGATGGTCGGGGACGGCGTGACCGTCCTGCTGACCACCCAGTACATGGAGGAGGCCGAGCAGCTCGCCTCCGAGCTGACCGTGGTGGACCACGGCAAGGTCATCGCCGACGGCGCCATCGAGGAGCTCAAGGCGAAGGTCGGCGGGCGCTCGCTGCGGGTCCGGCCCGTGGACCCGCTCCAGCTCCGGCCGCTCGCCGGGTGGATCGACGAGCTCGGCATCACCGGGCTCGCCACCAGCACCGTGGACACCGAGAGCGGCACCGTCATCGTCCCGATCCTCAGCGACGAGCAACTCACCGCCGTGGTCGGCGCGGTCACCGCGCGTGGCGTGACCCTCTCCTCCATCACCACCGAACTGCCCAGCCTGGACGAGGTGTTCCTGTCCCTCACCGGCCACCGTGCCAGTGCCCCGCAGGACGCCGTCCCCACCGACACCCGCGAGGAGGTCGCCGTATGAGTGCCGCAACCGCCACCACGATCGACGCCGACGCCCGGATCCCGCTGCGCGGGCACCTGCGGCACACCGGCGCCCTCGTCCGCCGCAACCTGCTGTGGATCAAGCAGGACCCGGAGTCGATGTTCGACGCCATCCTGTTCCCGGTCATCTTCACCCTGCTGTTCGTGTACGTCTTCGGCGGCTCCATCGGGCAGTCGCTCGGCGGCGGCCAGGAGGCCTATGTGCAGTACGTGGTGCCCGGACTGATGGCCATGATGGGCATGAACATGGCCCAGGGTGTCGGCACCGGCTTCAACACCGACTTCAACTCCGGTGTCATGGACCGGTTCCGCTCCCTGCCGATCGGCCGCGGCTCGGTGCTGTTCGCCAAGATTTCCGTGGAACTGATGCGGATGCTGCTCGCCACGGCGGTCCTCATGGTCGTCGGCGTCCTGGTCGGCTTCGACATCACCAACTGGCCGGGACTGCTGGCCTCGGTGGGCCTGTCCGCCGTGTTCGGCTCGGCCCTGATGTGGGTGTTCCTCACCCTCGGCGTGATCATGAAGAGCGCGCAGTCCGTGCAGGCGATGGGCTTCCTGGTGCTGATGCCGCTCCAGTTCGGCTCGTCGATCTTCGCACCGACCCGGTCGATGCCCGGCTGGCTGCAGAACTTCACCGAGTACAACCCGCTCTCCTCCCTCGCGGACGCGGCGCGCGGGCTGATGGTGGGCGGCCCGGTCGCCCACGGCCTGTGGGTGACGCTGGCCTGGTCGGTGGGCCTCACCGCGGTCATGGCGCCGGTCGCCATCCACAAGTTCCGCACGAAGAGCTGACCGGACTGCGCCACCAGGCGTCGGTGCGCGTCACACCAGGGCGGCGGCCTCCTTCGAGGAGAGGCCGTCGCCCTCCGCGTACGCCGACTCGTAGGCCGCGTCGCCGAGCACCGCGCGCAGGTCCCGCTCGGCCCTGTCCCGCAGGGTGCGCTCGACGGTCGTCGGGGCGTGCCTGGCCGGCAGCAGCGCGTCGCCGGCCCGGAGGCAGCGGGCGCCGTCCCGGGCGCGGGCGCCGCCGTCGGCCCCGGCGAGGGCCAGCCCGGCGGTGTGCAGGTACATGGTGCGCATATGAGGGGCGATGGTCAGGGCCAGTGGGTCCTCGGACTTCTCCAGCGCCCGCCGGACCAGCCGCAGACACTCGTCGTAGCGGCCGTCCATCGCCTCCAGCCAGGCCTCCGAGCCGAGGATGAAGGCGTCGAAGATGACGAAGTGGGCGATGCCGAACTGCTGGCGCAGCAGCTTGAGCTGCTCGCGCGCCTCGGGGATGCGGCCGGTCAGGCCGAGCCGCCCGGCGAGGAACATCCGGGAGGCGGGCATCGCCTCGTTGCGGGCGCCGTCCTGGTCGGCGATCACCTCGCGCAGCAGGCGCTCGCCGCGCTCGGCCTCCCCGGTCTCCAGCAGTGCGCTGCCCAGCCGGGCGTTGAGCACGGACATCTGGGCTCGGGCACCGAGCTCCTCGGCCCGCTCGATCGCCCTCTCGTAGTCCTCGGCGGCCGCGCGCCACTCGCCCTTGCGTTCATGGGCCTCGGCGCGCGCGGACAGCGCCTCCGCAGTCCCCCACACGTCACCGAGCCGCTCGTAGAGCGCCAGCGCCTCCTCGGCGTCCTGGATGGCGTCACCGGCCCAGTCGGAGCGGTTGGCCAGCAGGTTGGCCCGCCACTGGAGGGCCGCCGCCAGCTCCCACTCGTAGCCCGGGGTGGAACGGCAGGTCTCGACGGTCGCCTGGATGACGGTCCGCAGCCGGTCCATGTCACCGGTGAGCATGATGGCGAAGAACCAGAGCGAGCCCGGCATCCGGCAGGTCTGCGCCATGCCGGGCTGGTAGGTGGCGGCGATGGTGCGCAGCTTGGCCTGCGCGTGCTGGTTCTGCCAGGCGTCCAGCTCGGTGTCCATGCAGGCGAGATGGACGAGGTGGACACCGCGCCGCGCCTCCTCCAGCACCTCGCCGGTCCACGGCGGCGGGGTGTCCGTGCAGCGCTCCCACACCGGTGCGGCGGGCCGGACCGGCTCGGCGAAGGGGTCGGGGCCGAGGCCCTGGACCTCGCGGGACCAGTTGCGGGCCTCGATGCGCAGGTCGCGCATCTGCCAGTACCAGGCCAGCGACAGGACCAGGCACAGCCCTTCCTGCTCGTCGCGGTCGGCCACGGCCCGGCGCAGCGCGGTGCGGAGGTTCTCGTACTCGCGCTCCAGCCGCCCGATGGCGGCGAGTTGACCCGGTCCGCGCAGCAACGGGTCGGTGGTGCGGGCGAGTTCGCGGTAGTGCGTCAGATGCGCGCGCTCGGCGTCGGCACGGGCGCCGGCCTTCTCGTCGAGGCGTTCGCCGGCGTACTCGCCGACGGTCTCCAGGAGCCGGTAGCGCATCTCGCCGTCCCCCGAAGGGGCCGCCACCACCAGGGACTTGTCGACCAGGGAACCGAGCGCGTCCAGCGCGGCGGGGCCGCACACGGCCTCGGCGGCGGCCAGGTCGCAGCCGCCGGCGAACACCGACAGCCGCCGCAGGACCTCGCGTTCCTCCTCGTCGAGCAGGTCCCAGGACCAGTCGACGACGGCCCGGAGGGTCTGCTGGCGGGGCAGCACGGTACGGCTGCCGGAGGTGAGCAGCCGGAAGCGGTCGTCGAGCCGGTCGGCGATCTGCCGTGGTGTCAGCATCCGCAGCCGGGCGGCGGCGAGCTCGATGCCGAGGGGCAGTCCGTCGAGACGCCGGCAGATCTCGGCGCAGGCCGCCGCGGTCTCCTCGTCGGCGTCGACCCGGAACCCGGGCCGGGCGGCGGCCCCGCGCTCGGCGAGCAGCCGCAGCGCGACCGGCTCCGGCAGGGGTTCCACGGGGCGCAGCAACTCCCCCGGCACGCCGAGGGGTTCACGGCTGGTGGCCAGGACGGTCAGCCCGGGACAGCGCTCCAGGAGCGTCTCCGCCAACTGGGCGGCCGCGTCGACCACGTGCTCGCAGTTGTCGAGGATCAGCAGCATCCGGCGGCGGCCGCAGTGCTCGGCGAGCCGCTCGACGGGGTCGTCCAGCCGCTCGCTGCCGGCGGCGCGCATCGCCTCGGCACCGGCGCCGTACAGCACGGTCTCGCGGGCCCCCACGGCGGTGAGCACGGCCTCGGGCACGGCGTCCGGGTCGTCGACCGGGGCGAGCTCGGCCAGCCACACCCCGTCCCGCGCCGCCTCCCCCACCGCCTCGGCGGCCTCCTGCGAGAGCCGGGTCTTGCCGGCCCCGCCCGGACCAAGCAGGGTGACCAGGCGTGCGGCGGCGAGGTCCCCGCGGATCGCCTCGATGTCGGCTTCCCGGCCGACGAAGGAGGTGAGACGGGCACGGAGGTTGCCGGGCGGCGGGCCCGAGGGTACGGGGGAACGGGCCGGGTCGTGCGCGTCCGCGACGCGCCGGGGGGACGGCTGGGGTCGCAGCAACTCACCGTGCAGCGCCCTCAGTTCCGGCCCCGGGTCCGCGCCCAGCCGATCCGCGAGGAGTTGGCGTACGGACCCGTACGCGGCCAGCGCCTCCGCGGTGCGGCCCGTGTCGCGCAGGGCACGCAGGCGCAGGGCCTGGAGGGATTCGTCGAGGGGGTGGGTGTCGCACAGGGCGGTCAGTTCGGGCAGGGACTGGTCGGCCTGGCCGAGGGCGAGCGCGGCGGTGTGCCGGGCGCGCAGCGCGTCCAGCCGGCGGGCCTCCGCGCGGGTCGCCTCGGCCGTACGGTCGGGCAGGTCGGCCAGTGCCGGGCCGCGCCACAGGGCGAGGGCGTCGTCCAGGGCCACGGCCGCCTTCGCCGGGTCGCCGTCGGCCAGCGCCCGCAGGCCGTCGCCGGCGAGCCGCTCGAAGCGGTGCAGGTCGATGTCGTCGGGCGCGGCGGTGAGCCGGTAGCCGCCGTCCACCGAGGCGACCGCGTCCGCCCCGAGCGCCCGCCTGAGCCGTCCCACCAGCGCCTGCACCGCGCCCGTCGCGTCGGCGGGCGGGTCGCCGTCCCACACCTCGTCCACGAGGAGGCTCACCGGGACGGTACGGCCGGGCCGCAGCGCGAGAACGGTCAGCAGCGCACGCAGCCGCGCTCCGCCGACCGGGACGGTCGTGCCGTCGGAGCGGAGTGCTTGCGTGGTGCCGAGGATGCGGTAGCGCACGGGGTCCATTGTCTCTGCTCGGGCCGGAGCCGGTCACGGGGTTGCTTCAGCGGGGTGTCGGAGGGGCGGGGCGCCTACAAGGGTGCGGGGTTCGGTTGTGTGGCGAGTGCGGGTGCGTTGTGGCTTGTCGCGCAGTTCCCCGCGCCCCTGGGTGGGCACAATCACCCGCGCCACGACGGGCCGTTCGCCGGACGGCGCGCCACGACGGGTGGCTGGCCGCGTACGGCGGTGAGGGGACGGGGTGGGGGGTGTCCGCCCGC
>NZ_LJBR01000172.1 GCF_001282115.1 Streptomyces sp. NRRL B-24085
CCTCCGCCCCCGCCCGCCCAGATGCCGACGCCGGTACCGGCTCCGACGCCCGTACCGGCTCCGGCGCCCTTCCCGCCGCCCGGCGGACCGACCCCGCCCGGGGTGCCGGCCCGTGGGGGGCTCACCGCCGCGCAGGTGCGGGGGATGACCGCGCCGGCACCCGGAGCTCCGCAGGAGCTGTCCCAGGCGCCGGCCACCGGGTGGCCCAACGCCCAGAGCTGGCCCAACGCGGCGGGCATGGGACAGGTCGGCTGAGGCCGCTCCGCCTGGGGGGTGGCGGCGCGGCCGGTCTGATCAGTAGGCCACGGGCCAACCGCTGCTCCAGTTCAGAAGGTTGATGCCGAGCTTGGGCGTGCCGTTGTCGTTGCCGTCGTAGTAGTGGTAGACGATCAGGTCACCGTCGGAGTCGTTCATGATCGACTGGCCGCCGGGGCCGATGTACCGGCCGTGCGACTCCAGCACCGGGGTGCCGCCGTTGTTCGTCATCGAGACGCCGTTCCTGTCGACGTACGGACCGGTGACGCTGGTGGCGCGGCCGACCTTGACCTTGTAGGTCGAACTGGTGCCGGCGCAGCAGGTGTCGTAGGACGCGAAGAGGTAGTAGTAGCCGTTCCGCTTCACGATGTACGGCGCCTCGACGGCCTTGGTCCCGGTCGGGCGGGAGGCGATCGAGTAGCGGGTGGTGTTGGTGGAGAGCTGCTTGCCGGTGGACGGGTTGATCTGGATCATCTTCAGGCCGGTCCACCAACTGCCGAAGGACAGCCACCACTTGCCGTCGCCGTCGACGAACAGGTTCGGGTCGATGGCGTTGTAGTCGCTGGAGGTGGTGGAGGTGTACACGGTGCCCTGGTCGCTCCAGGAGCCGGGCAGGCCGGTGCTCGAAGTGGCCAGCCCTATCGCCGACTTGTTGGACCCGAACGTCGAGACGGCGTAGTACATCAGGTACTTGCCACCCTGGTAGGAGATGTCCGGCGCCCAGGCCTCGGTGGCGTACGACGACCACCAGCCCGGCTTGGCGGAGAACGCGTCGCCGCCGGCCGTGAACGCGATCCGGTCGGTGGAGGTGCGGTGACCGAGGCCGCCACCGGTGCCGTACAGCAGGTAACGGCCCGCCGGGGTACGGATCATCGTGGGGTCATGGATGGTGGTGGCACCGGTGACGGTCCCGGGGTTGGGGTAGGCGGAGGCCGTCCCCGGGATCAGGGCCAGCAGGAAGGCCACGGGGACGGCCAGGAGTGAGGTGCGGCGCACGGTGACGCTCCTTCGCAGGATGCGAGTGGGGGGATGTTCGATATGCCGATCACCGATCAGAGCTTCGGACGGGACCGTAGAATCGAACCCCTTGCGCGTCAATGGTCCGCGCACACCTCACCCGTCGTCATGGTCCTCAGGGGGCTCCATGGCTGCCGTGCACGTGACCGTGTGGGACGACCGGGAGGGCGGTGGCGCACTTCGTCCACAACCTGCTGAGCTGGGGCAGCGATCCGACGTACGGGTTCGCCGGGCAGCGGCCCCTCGCGGCCGGCCGGCGGCTGCTGTTGCTGGACCGGCGGGGTTACGGCCACAGCCCGGACACCGTGCGCAGTGACTTCGAGGCCGACGCCGAGGACGTGGTCGAGGTGCTCGGCGAGCGGGTCGGGGACGGTGGCGGCCACCTGGTGGGGCACGGCAACGGCGGTGTCGTCGCGTTGCTCGCCGCCGCGCGGCGGCCCCGTCTCGTCCGCTCCCTCGCGCTCGTCCAGCCCTCCGCCTTCACCGCGGCCACGGACCGCCCGGTCGTCGCGGACCTTCTGGACCGCGTGCGCGGCAGCGCCCCGGGGGTCCCGGACGGCGTGACGCCCGAGCGGTTCCTGCGTGACTCCACGGAGGGCATCGGGCTGGCGGTGCCGGAGCCCACGCCGGTTCGGCTGCGGGCCGCCGCCACGTCGATGCGGGAGCGGCCGATCTGGGAGGCCGAGATCCCGCTGCCGGCCGTACGGGCCGCCGCCGTGCCGGTTCTGGTGATCTGCGGGACCTGGGAGGACGCGCCGGCGGCGTACCGCGAGCACGTGGGCCGGCCGTTGATCGCCGTCGCCGAGTCCCTCACGGACTCCCTCGGAGCGCGCCTCGTACGGGTGCCCGGGTACTACCCGCACACCCAGCGGCCCGCCGCCGTCAACGCCGCCCTCGGGGGGTTCTGGGACTCCTGCGGGTGAGCGGTCAGCCGACCTGCTCGAACACCATGGACCACCAACTGTCCGGCTGGGCGAACGCGTACGGGTCGCGGGCCTTGAGGTACTCGACGAGCTTGTCGGTGTAGGGGGCGCGGTCCTGCGGCGCGGCCTGCTCCAGGTGCCGGGTGCGCAGCGCGAACCGGTACAGGAACTCGACGAGGTCGGCGAGGGTGCGGTTCACGATCTCGGCGCGCGGCTCCGCGTCGAAGGACATGAGGATGACGTAGCCGCGGTCCATGTCCAGGCAGTACCGCATCGCCGGGTCGTCGGTTGGGCCGCCCAGGACGAGGATGTGGGTCTCCTCGCCGCCCGCGGCCACCGGCACCACGGTGAAGGGATCGGGTCCCTCGTCGGCGGTGTCGAGGGTGAACAGCACGTCGACGAAGACCGGGACGCCGACCTCGCACAGCACCTCGGCGTCGGCCTCGGACAGTCCGCGCTCCTCGGCGACGGCACGGTCCAGCGTGACCACGCGGTCCGCGCCGAACAGTTCCGTCATCTCCTCATGGGTGGCCATGCGTCCTCTGCTTCCCCTCGTGCTCTGTCCGTGTCAGCCGGTGAGACCGGCCCGCCGCAGCAGTTTCAGCCAGTCGTCGTACTCCAGCAGCTCGTCGTCGATCTCCGCAAGCCGCGCGTAGTCCGCGGTGGCCAGCCGGTCCAGGAAGAACGCCGCCACGCCGGGCGCGAGCTGCTCGAAGCGCTCCGCGTCGACCCAGTCGCCGCCCGCTTCCGGGTTACCGAGGACGCCGCCTCCGGCGCGGTCGAGGAAGACGGGTGCCTCGTTGACCATCCCGATGCAGTACAGCTTCTCCGGGGACAGCGGCAGCGGGGAGTCGACCACCGGACCGCAGTAGAACTGGTGCTCCTCGGCCTCCGCCAGGCCGAAGAGCTGCACGTTGGGCCCGCAGCTCGCGCCGTCCAGGACCCGGCAGAAGTCCAGGAACTCCCGCGGCACCCCGTCGGCCTCCGCGGCGGCCGCGGTCTCCTCGTCGATCGTCCCGCCGAGCGTGAAGCTCAGCACGTCCGGGCTCTGAGCCAGTGCCGTCCGCAGGGCGTCCACCGTCTCGGTCAGGCGGGACGGTCCCGGGCTCGCGCTAGTCATCTGGCCACCACTTGATGTCGATGTTGATCGGATTGCCGTCCGGCAGATCCTTGATCTGCGGACGTATCTGCTGCGTGCCGATGTCGAAGTTCGTCGTCCGGTCCAGCATCCGCAGGTTACGCCACGCGTCCGGACCACCGGTCTGGAGTTCGTTGACGTGGTCCGGCTGCATCGCACGGGCCGCCACCGCGGCCTCCTCGGCGAACTCGGGGTCGTCCTTGTGGTTCCTGCGGATCAGCGCCTCCAGCGCGCCCTTGTACTGCTTGGTGATCTCCTTGTCCCGGTAGTCCTCCGTCCTGCCCTTGAACTTGAAGAGCTTGCCCTCCTCGCCGAGCCGCTGGAGGGCCCGCGCCTTCCGTTCGAAGGCCGGCTTGGGCATCCCGGGCTTCCACTCCAGGGTGACGGTGTGCGGGTCCTTCGTGGTGTCCGGCCGGTCCTTGCCGATCCCGCCGCTGTCGCGGACCGCGTCCTGGTCGCGGGAGCGCTTGACGATGTTCTGGAGCATCGTCTCGATGTTCTTGTCGTTGCGCGCGTGGTTGTCGCCCATCGCCCGCACGCCCTTGGACACGTCCTGGAGGTGCTTGTGGAGCTGGTCCTCGGCTTCCTCGATGGCCCTGAGGATCTTCTCGGCCCCGGTCTCCACGGCCGCCGCGAGGGCGCCCTTGCCCCGGGTGCGGTCCAGGCCGGCGCGGCTGCGGCGCAGGTGGGGGCGAGCGCCGGACTCGTGCTCGTCGGCCTGGGAGGTGATGCGGTCGGCGAGCCGGTCGTGGAGGTCCTTGTCGCTGCGCACGGTGTCGCTCACGCGGCACCCCCCTTGCTGAAGGTGCCCGTGGTGCCGGTGGCGGCGTCCAGCCCCTCGGAGAAGCCCTCGCTGCCCGCCCGCAGGGTCTTGCCGGGGCTGTAACCGTCCTGGAGGCCCACCGCGTTGGCGCCGAGCTGGAGGACGAGGTCGGAGGCCATGTTGCCGAGCGCGGAGTAGACCGGGCCCATGGCGACGGACATGAGCTCCTCGACGAGGAGTTGCTCGGCCTCCTTCAGCAGCCGCCGCACGATGAGGCGGGTGGCCTGGGTGGCGCCGAGCGCGCCGACCTCGGAGAGCCCGAGCGTGAAGGGTGCGGCGGCCTGGGCGGCGATGATCTCGGCGGCCAGGATGCCGAGTTGGACGATGGCGGCCACCTTGGCGCCGGCCACGGCGATCGCGGCGCCGTCCAGGGCCACCGCCCCGAGGTCGGCGGCTTCCCCGAGCCGTTCCAGGTGTACGTCGCTGACCTTGCCCCAGTGCTGCTGGAAGGCCGCCGTCGCGATGCCCTCGTTGCCCTCCAGGAACTCCCGGACGACGCTCGCCGTGGCCTCCTTGCCCTCCCGCATCTGGGCGGCGAAGGAGCGCAGGCCGTCGGCCATGTCCCGGTAGTCGTCCTCGTCGACGTTCGGCCACTCGACGCCGATGAGGTCCAGCACCCAGGCGGCCTCGTCGGGCAGCACGACCCCCATGCTCGTTCCCCCTTTGTCTTGGCAGGACCATTTCAGGTCACGCGTACGACGGCCGAACTTTACTACGGGGGGCCGGAATTGCTGGAGGGTCGGGAGGGGG
>NZ_LJBR01000173.1 GCF_001282115.1 Streptomyces sp. NRRL B-24085
GACCCAGGAGAGGAGGCAGCCGAGGTTTTGGGGTCCCCGGTGGCCGGGCCTGGGTAGGCGGTGTCCCTGTGCGGACGGGCCGTCGCCGCCGGATCCGGGCGGTCCGTAGCCATGTGGGCAGGGTCCGTGTGGGCGGGGTCCATGTGGGCGGAGTCCATGGCGGCCACGTCCGCGGGAGCGGATTGGGCGGGCTCGATGGGACCGGACGACATGTGGCCGGGCACTGTGGAGCCGGGCCCCACATGGGTTGACTCCACATGGGCCGACTGCACGTGGGCCGAGTCCATGTGACCGGGCGCCATGTGGTTGGGCGCCATGTGGTTGGGCGCCATGCGGTCGGCCTCCCTACGTGGTGACGGCACCGGCAGGGACAGCGGCACGGCCGTGGTCGGCTCACCGTCATCCGGCTCCAGGTGCTGCTGAGCCTCGGCGAGGCTGATCCCGCGCTGGAAGGCCGCCATCAGTCCCGGGTCGTGACCCGCGAGGTGCTCGGCGTCCTGCCGGGGTGCCGGTCCGCCGCGCAGTTGAGGGGCGATGTGCTCCTGAGCGCGGCGCCGGGGCAGTTGGGGCTTGCCCATGGTGCCGCGCACGGTCCCGGTGCGCGGGGTGGGCGGTGCGATCACGTGCTCCGCGACCAGCGGCCGGTCGTCGGGCCTGATCCCGGGCACGGCGTCGGCGGGCGTGGGCCGCGACCCGCGGGCACCGCGCACGGGCAGCGGCGCGGGGCGCCCGGAACGCGCTCCGCCGTTGCGCCCGCCTCCCTCACCGGGCTGCCGATCGGTCACCGTGCCCTCGTTACCGGCCACGGCCCCGCTCCCACCGGACGGGGCCCCACCCGCGAGGTGCCCCGGGCCGCTGCCACCCGGGACCACCGAGCCACCGTTCAGAGGGGATCCGTTGCCACTGACCGGCGAGACACCGCTGGACACGGGGCTGCCGGCACCCGGTACGCCCGGGCCGCCGTTCAGGGCGGACCCACCGCCACCGGGCAGAGGTTCGCCGCCGCCAGGCCCACGGCGCGACACGGCCGCGCCGGCGCCCGGCGCAACCCCGTCGCCGGCGGGTACGTCCGCCCTGCCGCCCGGCGCACGGCCACCGTGGTCCGCCGCGCGGCCACTGCCGTTCACCCCTGGCCCGCGGCGGTCCCGTCCGTGGCGGGCGCCCCGCGGAACCACCGTGCCGTTCTTCGCCACCGGCTCCGCATTGCCGTTCGGACCGGACTCCGTGCCCCGGTGTTCCCGCCGCTGCGGATCGCTTCCGGGGTGCGGCTCCGCGGGCGCTCCCCGGTGCCGGGCCTCGTGCGCCGGCCGTGCCTGGCCCGGCCCCTGCGGTGCCACGGCCGCGCCCGCCACTCCGGCGGCGCCGCCCGTCCCCGCCGCTTCCGGGTGCTGTGCGCCGACGACTCCGGGCGCCGAACCCAGCAGCGCCTGCGGCACGACGAGGACGGCCTGGACACCGCCGTAGATGTTGGACTGGAGCCGGACGTGGATGCCGTGCCGCTTCGCGAGTTGCGAGACCACGAACAGCCCGATGCGTCCGTCCGCCAGCAGACTGGCGACGTTGACCTGGTCCGGGTCCGCCAGCAGGGCGTTCATCCGGTGCTGTTCGGCGACCGGCATGCCGAGCCCGCGGTCCTCGACCTCGACCGCGAGCCCGGAGGTCACGAGGTTGGCGCGCAGCAGCACTTGGGTGTGCGGTGCCGAGAACACCGTGGCGTTCTCGACCAGTTCGGCGAGCAGGTGGATGACGTCGGCGACGGCGTGCCCGCGCAGGGTGCCGTCGATCGGCGGCACGAGCTTGACCCGCGAGTACTGCTCGACCTCGGCGATGGCGGAACGCAGCACCTCGGTCATCGAGACCGGGTTGCTCCACTGCCGGCGCGAGACGGCACCGCCGAGGACGGCGAGGTTCTCGGCGTGCCGGCGGATCCGGGTGGCGAGGTGATCGACGTGGAAGAGCCCCTTGAGCAGGTCGGGGTCCTCGATCTCGTTCTCCAGCTCGTCGAGGATCGAGATCTCGCGGTGCACCAGCGACTGGAGCCGCCGCGCGAGGTTGACGAAGACCTCCAGTTTCTGTTCGCTGCCGGCCTGGCTGGAGAGCTGGGCGGCCTGGACGACGGCGGTGACGGCCCCGTCGTGGGCCCGGGCCAGGTCGGCGGCGAGCAGTTCGAAGTCGTCGGCGCCGTCGGGCGGACCGCCGCGCGGGGTGCGCGCGGACGGAATCTCGCCGCGGCGCAGCCCCTCGACGAGGGCCCGCAGATCGGCCTCGCGGCGCGCGCTGCTGCGGCGCAGCGCTCCGACGCGGTCGCTCACCGTCTGCGCGGCGCGGTCGGCCGCGACGGCGGCGATGAGGATGCCCGCGAGGGTCACCGAGACCGCGCCGGCCAGGACACCCCACAGGACGAGGCTGGGCTGGGCCCCGGTGGAGCGGACGGTGAACAGGACGGCCGCGCAGCCGCTGAGGGCGACCGCGATCGGCGGGAGCACGGCCAGCCGCAGCAGTTGCGGCCGTATGTGCGTCTCAGGCAGCGAGGGGGCGGGACGGGCGACCGGCCGCCCGTGCCGCCCGCCCTCGCGGCGGTCTGCGCGTGCGGCCGGTGCGCGGAGGTGAGACATCGGTGTCCTTGTACTGGTCCGTCGGTCCTGTCGGCCGGAGGGCTCCGGGCCGACCGGCCCGGGTCGGCGGGCTCCGGCGTGTGCCCCTACGGGCTTCGGGGCGGTTCGCCGGGCGGCTCGTGCGGCGGCATGGTCGTCGGTCACCGGCGCGTCGCCTCCCTCCTCCCCGCCCCTTCGGCTGTTCGCCGTGGGCATGCGTCATGGCGTACCGGTCGAGAGAACCGAAGACTTCAACACCTCGTCGCCCGGCGGACACTCACAGTAGTCGCCAACGCATCATGTGCGAGCGGCAGTTGACAAACTCCCCCGCGGAGCGTCCCGCTCTGGTATGAGGACTCGCACGACAGAACGACAAGCCGACCGACCGGGCACCCTCGAACGAGTGAATACCGATCAGCCCTGGTCAGAACCGGTCACACGCGGCCGACGAGAAACCCGGCGCGTACGCGCGCCTCGGTCGTCGCACCGCCCGCCTCGCGGGTACGGCAGGCCCACCGGCACCCCTCCGGAGCCTTGGCCCGAGCCTTCCGGATCGTTACTGACCGTGTCGGTCCTCCGAGCCACCGGGCAGTGCCGCGGGGGTCCGTCCCCATGACGGGAACCGAGGCGGGATCAACGCCCGCGGCGTGGGGGCGGCCGGCGCGGTGCCGCTGGTACGTCACCGACGGAATCCCGGTATGGGCCGGGCACGGCTGTCGGAGTCCCCTGGCCCGGCAAGTCACGGACCGCCCGACGCCACCGGGCCTTGTCGCCGCTGCGGACCCGCCCGATCGACCGCAGCGGCACCGCCCCCGCGGCCCTACACGCCCCACCCCCGACGGCACCGCAACGCGACCGTCGCCACCACCCGACGGGCACCACAACCCGACCGGCACCACAACCGACCCAGCGTCGGGACCAGCGCCGGGACAGGCACCACCACCGGACCCGGCGCCGCACAGGTAGCGGGGCCGGCGCCGGCCCCGCGCTCTCAGCTCACCGCTCCGCCGACGGCTCCGGCTCCCCCACAACCGTCGGCAACTCGGCCCATCCCCCGACAGGCGCCCTGGCCACGCCCCGCCACCACGGATCGACCACCGGGACCGCCCCCGGCTCGAACGGCTCACCGGGCCGAGGCGTGGCCATGGCAACCCCGGCCTTGTGGGACAGCAGCATCGTCTGCTCGGCGGGCTCCGCCCAGGGATGCGTCGCGAGGTTGAAGGTGCCCCAGTGGATCGGCAGCAGCACGCCTTCGGCCGCGTCCCCGCCCTGCAGATCCAGGTGGGACCGCACGGCCTCCTCGGGCGTCATGTGGATGTCCGGCCAGAACTCCGAGTAGGCGCCGAGCTGGATCATCGTGGCGTCGAAGGGCCCGAAGGCCGCGCCGATGTCCTTGAACCCCTCGAAGTAGCCGGTGTCACCGCTGTGGTAGATCCGGTGCTCCCCACTCGCGACGACCCACGACGCCCACAGCGTGTGCTGGGTGTTCCGCAGCCCCCGCCCGCAGAAGTGCCGTGCCGGGGTGGCCGTCAGCGTCAGCCCGGCTACCTGGGTCGACTCGTGCCAGTCCAGCTCGCGCAGCCGGTCCGCGGACACGCCCCAGTGCTCGAGGTGGGCGCCCACCCCGAGCGGCACGGCGAAGACGGTGTCCGTGCCGGCGAGTTCCTTGATCGTGGGCATGTCGAGGTGGTCGTAGTGGTCGTGGGAGATGACGACGACGTCGACCGGCCCGAGCGCGGCCAGCGGCAGGGGCACGGGGTGCAGCCGCCGGGGCCCGGCGAAGGGGAACGGGGAGCACCGCTCACCCCACACGGGGTCGAACAGAACCCGCCGCCCGTCGATCTCGGCGAGCACGCTGGAGTGCCCCATCCAGGTCAGCCGCAGCCCGGTCGCGGGGGGCTTGGAGAGGTCGGCGAGGGTCGTGGCATGCACGGGGATCCGGCCTTCGGGAGCCCGCTGCTGCCGTCCGTCGCTGTCGAAGAAGGTTCTGGCGAACTCCAGCGCCGACCCCTCGGGCCGGGTCCGGGCGGTTCCGCCGGGGTTCTGGAAGACACCGTCCGCGAAGTGGGGGGATCTGCGGATGCGCGCCATGCGCTCACCGCTCGGGTCCGCGCCGAAGGCCGCGGGCTGCAGCGCGCGGAGCCCGGAGCTCAAGGGACGGAAGCCGGTCACGGTACCTCCAGGTGGAGTCGCTGAGGCATCCATTATGGTCCGCCCCTCTGACAGTGCCGGGGTCTGCCCGGTCACACCCGTGAGGACGCCGTCGGAGCCGATCGCGTTGACAGGGTTCGGCCGGATGCCAATACTGACTCCCCGTTCAGTAGCCGTCCGCCCGTACCGGAGCCCGTGTGACCACTCCCTTGCTGTCGCTCACCTGGACCGACCACGTCACCGGCCGCCAGGGCTTCCTGGTCGTCGACCGGCTGGTGCGGGGTGTCGCCAGCGGCGGTCTGCGGATGCGCCCGGGCTGCACGCTGGACGAGGTCGCCGGGCTCGCCCGCGGCATGACCATGAAGGAGGCCCTGCACTACGACCCCGCGGCCCGGTACGTCCCGCTGGGCGGGGCGAAGGGCGGCATCGACTGCGACCCCCGGGACCCGGAGGCGTACGGCCTGCTCGTGCGCTACCTGCGCGCCGTGCGGCCCTACGTCGAGAACTTCTGGACGACCGGCGAGGATCTCGGGCTCAGCCAGGACCTGGTGGACCGGGCGGCCGCGGAGGCCGGCCTGGTCTCCTCGATCCAGGCGGTCTATCCGCTGCTCGACGACGAGGCCGCGGCCCGGCGGCGGCTCGCGGAGGCGTTCGCCGTGGAGGTGGACGGCATCGGGCTGGACGCGCTGGCGGGCGGCTGCGGGGTGGCCGAGTCGGTGCTCACGGCCCTGGACGCGGCCGGAGTTCCGTACGCGGGCACGCGCGTGGCCGTGCAGGGTCTCGGCACCATGGGCGGGGCCACGGCCCGTTTCCTCACGCGCGCGGGGCTCACGGTCGTGGCCGTCGCCGACATCAAGGGCACGGTCTTCAACCCGGCGGGGCTCGACGTCGAGGCGCTGCTGGCCGCCCGGGACGCCCACGGCACCGTGGACCGCTCCGCCCTCCGCCCCGACGACCGCGAACTGCCGGGCGAGGCCTGGCTTTCCCTCGACGCGGAGGTACTCGTGCCCGCGGCGGTGTCGTACGCGATCGACACCGGCAACCAGGAGCGGGTCAGGGCCCGTTGGATCGTCGAGGCGGCCAACATGCCCGTACTGCCCGCGGCGGAGGCCCTGCTGACCGCGCGCGGGGTGACCGTGCTGCCGGACGTGGTGGTCAACTCCGGGACGAACGCCTGGTGGTGGTGGACCCTGTTCGGTGACATCGGCCCGGACGCGGACGAGGCCTTCGCACATGTACGACGGTCCATGCGCGCCCTGGTCGGGCAGGTGCTGGCGCGCGCGGAGAGCGACGGCACCTCGCCGCGGGCGGCCGCGCACGCGCTGGTCGCGGACCGGTTGCCGGTGATCGCGGAGCGGTTCGGCCGGTACCGCTGACCTGGCCCGTCCCGCGCTACCGCACAGGCGGACGGATTAGGGTGACCCCGTGGCGAGAGTGCGGTTGACGGTGGCCGAGCGGCGTGAGGAGCTGTTGCGGGCCGCCATCGAGCAGATCGAGGCGCGGGGCGTGGCGGCCGTCAGGATCGCCGACGTGGCCTCGGCGCTCGGGGTGAGCAACGCCCTGGTGCTCTACCACTTCTCCTCCAAGGAGCAGTTGGTCGCGGCCGCGTTCACCTACGCCGCCGAAGACGACCTGGCCCGTCTGCGCAAGCTCCTCGGCCGCCGTACCAGCGCTCTGCGCCGACTGCGGTCGGCCGTGCGCCGGTACGCCCCGACGGGTCAGGCGAAGGGCTGGCGCCTGTGGATCGAGGGCTGGGCGGTGGCCCTGCGCGATCCGGCGCTGCGGGAGGTCACCCGCGATCTCGACAGACGGTGGAAGGCGGCGCTCACGGAGGTGATCGCCGAGGGCGTGGCGGCGGGCGAGTTCCACTGCCCGGACCCGGAGGCCACCGCCCTGCGCCTGACCGCCCTCCTGGACGGCCTGGCCGTCCAACTGACGTCCTACGCGGGCGCGGTGGCCAGGTACCGGGCCCAGGAGTGGGTGGACGAGGCCCTGTCACGAGAACTCGGACTGGACCCCACGAAGCCCGCATAGCGCCGACACGCAACCGGGACGCCCACCGGCCACCCCGACACGGCCGCCGGACGCACCCCGCCCGAGCCCTGGCACACCACCACCGCCCACACCTCAAGCCACCTCAGGCCATGCGCCCGCCCAGGCAACCACACACGGCCCCCAGGACACCGGCAGAACCCACAGCTGAAGCCACTTCACCCCACGCGGCCCGCCCAGCAACTACACGCATGCGAACCCCCCGCCGGACACCCCGACCACGGAAGCCGAACGCACTCCGCCCCGGCCCGCGACGCACCAGCACCCCGCACGTCTCAACCACTCCGCGCTTCGACGCCCACCCAGCAACCACACATGGCCCGGACGCCGGCACAAGACCCCCACACGAACGCCGGACACACCCGCCCCGGCTCAGGACACCGGCACCGCCGACGCCTCAAGCCACCTCACGCCACGGAGCCCGCCCAGCCGACCGCGCGCAGCCGGGACGCCCACCGGACGCCCCCCACGCCCCGACCACTGCCCCAGGACACACGGGCCCGGAGCACGGGCCTCGCCATGCCTCAAGCCACTGTCGCGATCCGTGTCTTGATGTCGTCCGGCGACAGCACACCCTTCGCCGTCACATGGTCCCCGGAGGACTCCCCCCGCAGCCGGCGCCCGATCCACGGCACCAGGTACTCGCGCGCCCAGTGCACGTCGTCCCGCCGTACGTCCAGTGGCCCGCGCGGGGGCAGCGGCGGCCAGGGCTGGTCCGGGTCCGCCGGGACCTCCAGTCCCAGCACCTGTCCCGCGCGGAGCGCCACGCGCGTGTGGCCCTCGGGAGAGAGGTGCAGCCGGTCGTTGTCCCAGGCCCGCCGGTCCTGGACGGTCTTCAGGGACCACAGGTCGAGCACCGGGCAGCCGTACCGGTCGGCGACGGCCCGCACATGTCCGTTGTACGTGGCGATCTTGCCGCGCAGATGCTTGAGCACGGGCACACCACGGGTGTCGAAACCGGTCGTCACCATGACCGTGCCGCACGCCTGCGTGAGCCGGACGACGGCCCGCTCGAAGCGCTCGGCGACCTCGTCGGGATCGGTACCGGGCCGGATGATGTCGTTGCCGCCGGCGCAGAACGACACCAGGTCCGGCGCCAGTTCGACGGCCTGCGGAAGCTGGTCCTCGACGATCTGGTCGAGGAGCTTCCCGCGGACGGCGAGATTGCTGTACCTGAAGTCGCCCTCGGGCCGCCGGTCGGCGAGAAGCACCGCGAACCGGTCGGCCCAGCCGACGAACGCCCCGTCGGGGCCGGGGTCGCCGACGCCCTCGGTGAAGCTGTCCCCCACCGCCACGTACGACCCGATCACTGAGCTGCTGTCATTCTTCGAATCGTCTGCCACAGCCGTTCATGATTCACCTTCGAATGTGACCTACGCGACCGTAGGAAGAGCTTGACGGGCGGTGAGATAAGCCACTCCTAAAGTGTTGGGCAAACCAGGAATACGCCTCTCATCAGGAATGTTGACGCTGCGACCGCCACACCCTGAAGTCGCTGATCCGGAAGTGGCTCCAGGTGGTCCGGAACGCGAAGTGCCCCCGCGTGTACGGCTCCGGGTCGACGTGGTCGAAGACGAGCCGCCCGTTGTTCCACCACCGCACCGTGGAACCGTCGGAGACGATCCGCACCCGGTTCGGCTCGTTCGCCACCAGCAGCGGTTCGGTGTAGTCGAGGATCAGCGGCCGCACACCCGGTTCACCGACGTAACGGCGCAGCCGTGTCGTGGTGTTGTAGTTGGCGCCGTAGCCGGAGTAGTACGTCTTGAGGTGGTCGTACTCCGCGAGCGCCCCGCTCCGGTGGGTGGCGAAAAGGTCGTCGGGGGACCGGACGTCGACCGCGTTCCAGAAGTTGTTCAGGTCGGACACCCGGTCGTTGACCCCGCCCGCGGACACGGGCGTGGCGGTGTACTCCAGGACGTACGGCCCTTCGAGCGGCTGCCGGAACCAGATCGTCGCACCGGCCGGCACGTCGACCTCCAGGATCCCGCGCCGCGCGGTGACCGTGCCGCCCCGCTCCAGTTCCACGGCCCAGCGGGCGAGGCCGTGCCGGAAGTCGTCATGGGCGAGAAGCCGGCGGTGGCGAGGCGCGGCACCCACCGCGCTCGCGGCACCTGCGGCGCTCACGGTGGCCGCGGCGCTCGCGGTGGCCGCGGGGGCGAGGGCGGTCAGGGCGGCACCGGCCGCGAGGGCTCCGAAGGCTCTGCGCGTGGTCGTCATGGCGGACGGTTCCTTCCGTGAAGGGACTGGACCCTTAGAAAGCGCTTGCGCGGCAACGGAGTTCACTGTGCCCCGCCCCTCCCCCACCTGTCGACGCCCCGAGCGCGCCCGCCACAAGAACGCAACGAAGCGATCATGAAACCGCAGACCGGTACAGCCACAGCGCCTTCCCGCACACACCGAAGGCCGGACCCGGGGATCGGGGTCCGGCCTTCGGTGGCACATGAGGCGTCGTCAGCCGACGGCGACGCCCTTCGAACGGAGGTAGGCGACCGGGTCCACGTCGGAGCCGTAGTCCGGCGTGGTGCGGATCTCGAAGTGCAGGTGCGGGCCGGTCACGTTGCCGGTCGCCCCGGAGAGGCCGATCTGCTGGCCCGCGGTCACGGCCTGGCCGGCCGAGACGGAGAGCTGGGACAGGTGGGCGTACTGCGCGTAGTAGCCGTCGGCCAGCTTGATGACGACCTGGTTGCCGTAGGCGCCGCCCCAGCCCGCGGAGACGACGGTGCCCGCGCCCACGGCCTTGAGGGAGGTGCCGGTCGGGACGACGAAGTCGACGCCGGTGTGGTAGCCGCTGGACCACATGCTGCCCGAGACGCGGTACCCGGTGCCGACGGTGGCACCGCTGACCGGAAGCGTGAAGCCGCCGGCGGTGGTCGAGCTCTGGGTGCTCTGGGTGGCGGCCGCCGACTTGGCGGACGAGGACTTCTTCGCCTCCGCCTTCCCGGTCTTCGTCTTCTCGGTCTTCGCCGGGGAAGAGGACGAGGACGACGAAGAGGACGAGTGGGACTTCGTGGCGCCCGTCTTGGCCTTCTTGCCGATCGAGAGCTTCAGCCCCGGGTGGATCAGCGACGGGTCGTCACCGACGACCTCACGGTTGTCGGCGTACAGCTTCTTCCAGCCACCGCTGACGTGCTGCTCTTCGGCGATCTTCGAGAGATAGTCGCCGACCCGCACCGAATAGGTGCGCACGGTCGCGGTCTTCGCGCTGTCCTTCTTCGCGGCCGTCTTTTCGGCGGACTTCTGCGTGACCGGAAGCGACTGGACGGCCTTTTCCGAAACGGACTGGGAAGGGGCGGCGTGGGCCCCGGTGGCTCCCAAGAGCGGGAGGGCGAGCGCGGCGCCCCCGGTTCCGGCGACGGCGATCGAGCGGGTGAAGCGCTGGGACTTCGGACGGCGGTGCTTACCCTTCGCGGGCATGGCGAATTCCTCTCCGGCGCCTGCGAGGTGAGCTGTCGGGTGCGAGCTGGAGATGCTCGGCCGCGCCGAAACGCGACTTGACCCCTAGCCTGTTCCGGAGACCGGAACAGGCGGTTGTGCCTGTGGGTCCCCCGCTCCTGCCGTACACGGGTGAGTGGATGTGCGGAATCCGTTCGGCGGCAGGATTGGGCGTCCGACCGGATCGGTGGCGAACGTAAACGAGCAAGACGCAAAGGGACAAGTGAAGGGTTGCCCGCGCGGGCGTTTCTGTTGATCCCTAATGAGAATTACCGGTCACCCTGCGTAAATCAGGCGCCCTTCACCCACCCGAATCCCCTTGAGGGGCCCATGAATTACGTGAACATGACGCGCGACGCACCGTCACGGATATGACGCTGCTCACGTCATGAATTCACAGGACCCCTCATCCTGGGCGGAGTTGGATGCAAAGCACCAAACAGGACAGAAGCCCTAGATGCGGCGCAGTCGGATGACCGTCGCGTCCAGATCCCCGCGCAAACCGGTACGAAGTCCGTGATGCAGCAATACGCCCCCTCGGTGTACTTCACCCGTTTCGAGGCATTCGTAGGCCGCTGTCGGGTCGAGTCCTCGCAGCCGCAGCGAGGGGACGGGCTCGCCGTACGACTGCGCCTGGAGCCAGGCGAGGACGACGGTCTCGTCCCCGAGGACGTACTGCACCGCGCTCAGCCCGCCCCGCGGAGGCCGCAGGCGGTGGAGGTCGCCGCGCTGCACCACGGGCCGGATCTCCTTGTAGAGGTCCACCCACCGACGGGCTTCGGCCAGCTCCTCGTCGGTCCACTCGGTGAGGTCCCCGCCGACTCCCAGCACCCCGGCCATGGCACTGACAAACCGGAACCGCAGTGAGCTCACCCTGCCGTTGAGCTGGGTGTTGGGGCTGTCGGTGACCCAGGCGGCCATCACCCGCGCGGGATGGATCTGGCTGAAGCCGTGCTGGATGGCGAGCCGGTCGAGGGGGTCGGTGTTGTCCGAGGTCCACACCTGGTCGGTGCGGCTGAGCACCCCGAGATCGATCCGGCCGCCACCCCCGGAGCAGGACTCGAAGGCCACGCCCGGGTGGGCCTCCCGCAACCGGTCCAGGAGGGCGTAGAAGCCGCGCACATGGTCGACCCACAGGCGCTGCGGGTAGGCGTCGCCGGGCCAGCCCGCATCCGTGAAGCAGCGGTTGAAGTCCCACTTCACATAGTCGATCGGGGCCGAGGAGAGCAGGGTGTCGAGCTGCTCCCAGAGATACTCCTGGACATCCTCGCGCGCGAGGTTCAGCACCAGCTGGTTGCGGAACTCCGTCCGCTTTCGTCCTGTCTGGTACTGCACCCAGTCCGGGTGGGCGCGGTACAGCTCACTGTCCGGGTTGATCATCTCCGGCTCGACCCAGATGCCGAACTGCATGCCCAGCGCGTGCACCTGGTCACCGAGCGGCTTGAGGCCGGCGGGGAAGCGGTCGGGGTTGGGCGCCCAGTCGCCGAGCCCGGCCCGGTCGCTGGTGCGGGCGCCGAACCAACCGTCGTCGACCACGAACAGCTCGACACCGATCGCCGCGGCCCGCCGGGCGAGGGTGCCCTGCTGCTCCTCGGAGATGTCGAAGTTCGTGGCCTCCCAGGAGTTGAACAGCACGGGCCGGTCCTGGTCCGCGTCCGGGATGACGTACGCCCGCTGGTAGGCGTGCCAGGCGCGGCTGGCGCCGCCGTGGCCGGCGTCGCTCCAGAGGCCCGCGAAGACGGGCGTCGTGAAGGACTCCCCGGCCGCCAGCCGGAGCAGCCCCGAGTCGTCGTATCCGGCGCCGCCGGTGATCTGCACGCGCGCGTCGGGCAGTTGCGCCACGGCGATGCGCCAGGAACCCGACCAGCCGAGGGCGACACCGTAGACCTCGCCCCGCTCCTCGGTGGCGTCGGTGTCGAGCGCGACCCACGGCAGGTGCTGGTGCCCGGTGTGGCCGCGACGGCTGCCGATGACCTTCTCGCCATAGGTGAGGGGGGTCCGGGTGAGCAGGGACTCGGCGGCCCAGCGGCCGTGCAGCTGGGAGAGCCGCCAGCCGTCCTCGCGGTCGGGCAGGGTCCAGGTGGCGGAGTCGGCGCGCAGCAGCTCGACCGGGGCCGGGCCCCGGTTGTCGAGGGTCACCCAGCGCTCCAGCACGTCGCCGCGCATCCGGTAGTACAGCGTGACGGTCAGTCCGCCGTCGCGGAACCGCAGCCGCAGCTCGTCGCCCTCGGTGTCGTACGCCTCGAAGCTCCACTCGGTGCCGCGGCGCTCGTCGGTGCGGACGGACAGGGCAGGGCGGGTGAAGCGGGGGCCGCCCTCGACGGGGTACTCCTCGCGGCCGTCGAGCGGGGACTCGAAGGGCCAGTACCCGGGCAGCGGACTCACGGCGAGGGCCTCGGCGTCGGCCAGGGCGATCCTCGGCCCCCAGTGCAGGTGCAGCAACTCGTCCTCGGCGGTGAGGTGCAGGGCGTAACTGCTGGCCGGCCCGGACAGAATCCACGTACGGCCGTTCTCGGCGATCTCCAGCATGGTGCTTCCTCACAGATCCGAACAGGTGCCAACAGGGGCGCTCAGGCCCCAACATCATCAAGGGCGGACGGCCCTGGCTGCAATGGCTGTGGACAAGTCATTGCCGGCCCTGTGGACAACTCATTGGCCCAGGAATCCATGTCGTATCGTCGAGGACGTGCCCCGCCGACGAGCCGCGTCGGCGGCGCCCGGCTGGGAGGAGCCCCCGTGACGCAGCAGGTCCCGTCGACCGAACCCGAACTGGCAGGTGTCCGGAACTTCCGTGACGTGGGCGGACTGCCGACGGCGGACGGGCGGCGGGTGCGGCACGGAGTGCTGTTCCGCAGTGGTCACCTCGCGCACGCGACCGAGGACGACGCGGCCTTCCTCGCCTCCCTGGGGCTGCACACGATCTTCGACTTCCGCAACGCGGCGGACCAGAAGCTGGAGGGCCCCGACGTCGACCTGCCGGGCGTCACCAATGTGAACCTGCCGCTGAGCGACCCGGCGGAGGGGACCTGGTTCTGGAAGATGGTCCGCGACGGCGACATAGAACAGCTCCGCGAGCTCCTCGGTGACGGCAAGGCCGCGGACCGAATGATCAACTCCTACCGCACGATGGTCAAGGAGCGCACCGCCGAGCACGCCCAGGTGCTGCGTTCCCTCGCCGAGGACAGCGTGCCCGCCCTCATGCACTGCGCGGCCGGCAAGGACCGCGCGGGTCTGTCCATCGCGGTGACTCTGCTCGCCCTGGGCGTGGAGCGCGAGGCGATCATCGCCGACTACCTGGAGTCGAACGCCAAGCACCGGCGCTACAAGGTCCGCCGCACCAGCACCTCCGCCGACGCCTACTCCCCCGAGGTCATGGAGCTGCTCAGCCCCCTGTTCGAGGCCCGCGCCGAGTACCTGACGGCGGCCTTCGACACCATCGAGGAGACATGGGGCGGCGTCGACGCCTATCTGGAGGAAGGTCTCGGCCTGACTCCAGAGATCCGTGAGCGGCTGCGGGAGCGCCTGCTCGACTGACCGGCGGGGCCGCCCCTGCCCGCTTCCCCCGGAAAAGAAGCCGTACGGCCGCTACTGCCCGGCTCCCACCTCGAAGAGCAAGTAGATGAAGGCCGCGAAGACGTGGCCGACGGCCAGGTAGATGATGAGGCGCACCCACAGGGCGCGGGGGAACTTCTCCTCCATGTCACTCATGACGTCTCTCCAGGGGTGGGGCCCAGGCACAGCGTGGCCGTGGGGCTCTGCAACAGGGTGTGGACGAACAGGAGCTCGACGCCGTCGGGATCCTGGGCGGCGATGCGGTGCGGGGTCAGCGAGTCGAAGTGCGCGCTGTCGCCCGGGCCGAGCCGGTGCGTGGAGTCCCCGAGGCGGAGCCGGAGCCGCCCCTTGAGGACGTACAGCCATTCCTCGCCGGGATGCACCCGCACGATGTCGCCCTGGGAGCCGTGCGGCACCTGCACCCGCAGGGCCTGCATCCCACAGCCGGCCGCGCCCGCCTGGAAGTACGTCCAGCCGCCCGCCTCGGTCGGTTCCATGTCGGCGGCGCGGATCACGGCGTCCCGGTCGGCGGCCGTCTCACCGAGAAGTTCCGAGACCGTCGTACCGTAGATACGGGCGAGCGCGAGCAGCATCGGCAGCGAGGGCTGGCGCTGTCCGGTCTCCAGCCGGGAGAGATGGGCGGGTGACAGCCCCGCGGCACCGGCCGCGGCCTCCAGGGTGAGGGAGGCGCGACGGCGCAGTGCGCGAAGCTGGGGAGCCACCGAGGGCAGCTCCGTGAAGGCTTCCGGGGAGGTCATACCTCCATTGAGCCGGAGTATTGCCTCTGCGGCAAATTCGTTGCCTCAGAGGCAAAAGGCCCGGCGCGGGGCGGTCACCGGTTGGCCACCGCCTGCTTCACCAGCGTCCTGCCGAAGTCCCACATCAGCCCGCCTCCGCTGTGGGCGTCGTCCATGACGTCCGTGAAGGCGTCGACGAACCGGTCCACCTCCTTCTCCCCGATGACCAGGGGCGGGATCAGCTTGATGACCTCCAGGTGGTCGCCGGAGACCTGGGTCAGGATCCGGTGCCGCTGAAGCAGCGGGACGACGACCATCTGCGCGAACAGGCCCTTGCGCGCGGCCTGGAGCATGGTCCAGCGGCTGCGCAGCTTCAGCGACTTCGGCCTGCCGAACTCGATGCCGATCATCAGGCCCCGGCCGCGCACGTCGGCGAGCAGCTCGTACTTGTCGATCAGTGCCGCGAGCCGGGACCTGAGCAGCTCACCGGTGGCGCGGGCGTTCGCGACGATCTGCTCGCTCTCCATGACCGACAGGACGGCGAGCCCGGCCGCCATCGCCTGGGCGTTGGACCCGAAGCTCGCCGAGTGCACCAGCACCCGGTCCATCGACGAGTAGACCTTCTTGAAGATCCAGTCCCTGCCGAGGGTGGCGCCGACCGGGACATAGCCGCCGGAGAGCGCCTTGGCCACGCACACCAGGTCGGGTTCGACCCCGTCCTCGTGCTGGTAGGCGTAGAAGTCCCCGGTCCGGCCGAGCCCGGTCTGCACCTCGTCGGCGATGAGCAGCGCCTTGTGCCGGCGCAGCAGCTCCTGCGCGGACCGCAGATATCCAGGCGGCGGCTCGTGCACGCCCTTGCCCTGGATCGGCTCGACGACCAGGGCGGCCACATCGCCCTTCCGCAACTCCGCGGCCAGGGCGTCGAGATCGCCGAGGGGCACGGCCGTGTCGGGCAGCAGCGGCGCGAACCCGTCCCGGAAGGCGGACTCGCCGTTGACCGACAGGGAGCCCGTGGTCAGCCCGTGGAAGGCGTGGTCGCAGTAGAGGACGCGGGGTTTCCCGGTGGCGTACCGGGCGAACTTCAGCGCGGTCTCCACCGCTTCGGTGCCGCTGTTGCCGAAGAACACCCGGTCCAGGTGCGGGCTGTGCGTGAGCAGCTTCTCCGCCAGCAGCCCGGGCAGCGGCTGGCAGTCGAAGCGGGTGAGGTCGGCGAGGGAGGCGTCGAGGACGTCGTGCAGGGCCTTGCGGACGACGGGGTGGTGGCGTCCGAGCCCCATCACCCCGAACCCGGCGAGCATGTCGAGGTAGTCGTTGCCGTCCTCGTCCCAGAAGTAGGCGCCCTCGCCGCGCTCGTAGACCTTGTCGAAGCCGATCGTGTGCAGCATGCGCGGGAGCTGGTGGTTGAGGTACTTGCCGTGCAGCTCGTAGCGCTCGGCCCCGCGCTCGGCCAGGAGTCTGCCGAGGTCGAACTCCGTGGTCATTCCGCTGTCTCCTTGACGTCGGCCTGTGCCTTCACGGCCAGGCTCGCGCTGATCCGTCCCGCCACCTCGACCGGCGTCAGACCGATGTCGGCGAGCACCTCGCCCCGCTTGGCGTGCGCGAGGAACTGCTCCGGGATCCCGAACCGCCGTACGGGCACGTCGACTTCGGCATCTCCGAGGGCCAGGGCCACCGCGGCGCCCACTCCGGCGGCCCGGCTGTTGTCCTCGACGACGGCCACCAGCCGGTGTTCCGCCGCGAGGCCCGGCAGCGCGGGGTCGACGGGTTTGACCCAACGGGGGTCCACGACCGTGCAGTCGATGCCCCGGGCCTCCAGCAGTTCGGCGGCCTGGAGGCAGACCTGCGCCATCACGCCCACGGCGACCAGGAGGACGTCCGGCACACCCGAGGACCGGTGCAGGACGTCCAGGCCCCCCACCCGGTCGACCGCCGGCACCGCCGGACCCACCGACTCCTTCGGGAACCGCACCAGGGTCGGCGCGTCGTCCACGGCGACCGCCTCCCGCAGTTGCGCCCGCAGCTGGTCGGCGTCCCGGGGCGCGGCGATCCTCAGTCCGGGCACGACCTGGAGGATCGACATGTCCCACATGCCGTTGTGGGAGGCACCGTCCACCCCCGTGACCCCGGCCCGGTCGAGGACGAAGGTGACCCCGCATCCGTGCAGGGCGACGTCCATCAGGAGCTGGTCGAAGGCCCGGTTCAGGAAGGTGGCGTACACCGCGACGACGGGGTGCAGCCCGCCCGTGGCGAGGCCCGCCGCGGAGACCGCCGCGTGCTGCTCGGCGATACCGACGTCCCACACCCGGTCCGGGAAACGCGCCGCGAACTTCCCCAGCCCCACGGGGTGCAGCATGGCCGCCGTGATCGCCACGACGTCCTCCCGCTCCTCCCCGATCGCGGCCATCTCGTCGCCGAACACCGAGGTCCAGGAAGGCCCGTTGGCCGGGGCGAGGGGCTCGCAGGTCAGGGGGTCCATCACGCCCACGGTGTGGAAGTGGTCCTCCTCGTGGGCGAGGGCGGGCTCGTAGCCACGTCCCTTCTCGGTGAGGCAGTGGACCAGCACCGGACCGTGGAAGCGCTTCGCGCGCCGCAGCGCCGACTCGACGGCCCCGATGTCGTGTCCGTCGATCGGGCCGACGTACTTCAGCCCCAGGTCCTCGAACATGCCCTGCGGGGCGAAGGCATCCTTGAAGCCCTTCTTCGCGCCGTGCAGGGACTCGTAGATGGTGTTGCCGACCACCGGAGTCTTCAGGAGGACGTCCTTCCCCCAGGCCAGCACCTTCTCGTAGCCGTCGGTCGTGCGCAGGGTGGCCAGGTGGTTGGCGAGGCCGCCGATGGTCGGCGAGTACGACCGCTCGTTGTCGTTGACGACGATGATCAGGGGCCGGTCCTTGGCGGCCGCGATGTTGTTCAGCGCCTCCCAGGCCATGCCGCCGGTGAGCGCGCCGTCGCCGATGACCGCGACGACGTGTCCCTTGTCCCCCTGCACCTGGCGGGCCTTGGCGAGCCCGTCGGCCCAGCCGAGGGCGGTGGAGGCGTGGCTGTTCTCGACGATGTCGTGCTCGGACTCCGCGCGCGAGGGATAGCCGGACAGGCCGCCTTTGGAGCGCAGCTTGGAGAAGTCCTGACGCCCCGTCAAGATCTTGTGCACATAGCTCTGGTGGCCGGTGTCCCACACGATGCGGTCGACCGGCGACTCGAAGACCCGGTGGAGCGCGATGGAGAGTTCCACCACCCCCAGGTTGGGCCCGAGGTGACCGCCGGTCCTGGCGACGGCGTGCACCAGGAACTCCCTGATCTCCTCGGCCAGTTCACCGAGATCCGACTCGGACAGCGCCTTCAGGTCGCGTGGTCCCCGGATGTTCTCCAGAATGGTCACGGTCGGGCCCCCTTCGGTCCGTGCTGTTCAACTCACGGTGACGGCCGGCTCCCCCGACGCGACGCCGTCCTGCTCCATCTGTTCGGCGATCTTCATCGCTTCCTCGATGAGGGTCTCCACGATCTTCGACTCCGGGACGGTCTTGACGACCTGGCCCTTCACGAAGATCTGCCCCTTGCCGTTGCCGGAGGCGACCCCCAGGTCCGCCTCCCGCGCCTCGCCGGGACCGTTGACCACACACCCCATCACCGCGACCCGCAAGGGCACTTCCATGCCTTCGAGACCCGCGGTGACCTCGTCCGCCAGCTTGTAGACGTCCACCTGCGCGCGCCCGCAGGACGGGCACGAGACGATCTCCAGGCGCCGCTGCCTGAGCCCGAGCGACTCCAGGATCTGGATGCCGACCTTGACCTCCTCGGCGGGCGGGGCGGACAGCGACACCCGGATGGTGTCGCCGATGCCCCTGCTGAGCAGTGCCCCGAAGGCCACCGCCGACTTGATCGTCCCCTGGAAGGCGGGCCCGGCCTCGGTGACCCCCAGGTGCAGCGGGTAGTCGCACTGCTCGGCGAGCTGCTGGTAGGCGGCCACCATCACCACGGGGTCGTTGTGCTTGACGGAGATCTTGATGTCCCGGAAGCCGTGCTCCTCGAACAACGAGGCTTCCCACAGCGCCGATTCGACCAGCGCCTCCGGAGTCGCCCTGCCGTACTTCTGGAGCAGCCGCCGGTCGAGCGACCCGGCGTTGACCCCGATCCGGATGGGCGTGCCGTGGTCCTTCGCGGCCCGCGCGATCTCCTTGACCTTGTCGTCGAACTGCTTGATGTTGCCGGGGTTGACGCGCACCGCCGCACAGCCGGCCTCGATCGCGGCGAACACGTACTTGGGCTGGAAGTGGATGTCCGCGATCACCGGGATCTGCGACTTGCGCGCGATGGTCGCGAGGGCGTCCGCGTCGTCCTGCGTGGGGCAGGCGACGCGGACGATCTGGCAGCCGGACGCGGTGAGTTCGGCGATCTGCTGGAGCGTGGCGCCGATGTCGGACGTACGGGTCGTCGTCATCGACTGCACCGACACCGGGGCCCCGCCCCCGACCGCCACCGGCCCGACCATGATCTGCCGCGACACGCGCCGCTCGGCGATCGGCCGGACCGGTACCTCGGGGACGCCCAAGGGAATGGCGGTCATGGCGCTACTCGCGGTTTCCGGAGACCGTCTCGCGCATGGCGCGCAGCGACTCCTTCAGCGAGCCCATGGTGGCGAGGACGGCGGTGGGCTCGTAGCCGCAGTGGGCCATGCAGTTGGCGCAGCGCGGGTCCTTGCCGCGGCCGTACTTGTCCCAGTCGGTCTCCTCGATGAGTTCGCGGTACGTCGGCACGTACCCGTCGCTCATCAGGTAGCAGGGGCGCTGCCAGCCGAACAGGGAGTAGTTGGGGATCGCCCAGGCCGTGCACGGGAAGTCGACCTTGCCCTCCAGGAAGTCCAGGAAGAGCGGGGAGTGGTTGAGCCGCCACTTGCGCCGGTTGCCGCCCGCGAAGGCCTTCTTGAACAACTCGCGGGTCTGCTCCACGCCCAGGAAGTGCTCCTGGTCGGGTGCCTTCTCGTAGGCGTAGGCGGGCGAGATCATCATCTCGTCGACCTGGAGGTCGTCGTTAAGGAAGTTGAGCACCTCGATGATGGTCTGCGGGGTGTCGGTGTTGAAGAAGGTCGAGTTGGTGGTGACCCGGAAGCCGCGCCGCTTGGCCTCCTTGATCGCCGCCACCGCCTCGTCGAACACGCCCTCCTTGGCAACGGACTCGTCGTGCCGCTCACGCAGCCCGTCGATGTGCACGGCGAAGGCGAAATAGGGCGAGGGCGTGAACTTGTCCATCTTCTTGCGCAGCAGCATGGCGTTGGTGCAGAGGAAGACGTACTTCTTCTTCGCCACCAACTGCCGCACGATCTCGTCGATCTGAGGGTGCATCAGCGGCTCACCGCCGGCGATGGACACCATCGGCGCACCGGACTCGAGGACGGCCCCGACCGCCTGCGCCACCGGCATGCGCTGTTTCAGCACCCCCGCCGGATGCTGGATCTTGCCGCAGCCCTCGCACTTCAGGTTGCATGCGAAAAGAGGTTCCAGCTCCACGATCAACGGGAACTTGTCCCGCTTGCGGAGCTTCTGTTCGGCCAAGTATGTAGCGACCTTGATGGACTGGCGCAGCGGCATGGCCATCTGGCTCACCTCCTGGGGAGCAGCAAGGAACGGTGCCATTCATAGAAAGCGGGAAGGACAGAACGAAGAACGCGGAAGGCTGATATTCCACCGCGTACCGTGCCGATCCGGACGAGTTCATGTTGTGGAGCGTCCACGACCACCCGGACGGCCGCAACCGGGCGCTCGCCCGTGCGCACGGCGCTCAGGAGCGTGGCCGCGGACTCCATGTCGACCGCGATCGCGCCGGTGGCGAGCAGTGCCGACCGCTCCTGACCGCGGACGACGTGATCGGATCCGGTGAGGGGTCCGGTGTGCACGGTGCGTCCCGGCACGGCCCGTACCAGCTCCTTGACGAGCAGGTCGGTCTCCGCGCACGGAACGGTTCCGTCCGGGTCCCGGGTCTCCTCGGCGACGACCAGGTCGCCGGGGTGCATCCCGGGGGCGAGCCCCGCGCAGAAGCCGGTGGCCAGTACGGCGGCCCCGGCGAGGGCGGGGTCGGCCAGGCGCCGGGTGACGGACCGTTCCGCCGCCCTGGGGCCCATGCCCGTCCTGAGCAGGGTGACCGGCCCGCCGCCCCCGCCGCGCTCGCCGGTGCGCAGGGCGAGGTGCTCGATGCCGAGGGCGCAGGCGATCAGCAGCGGGGCGGTGGCGGGCTGGGGGCTCATCAGAGGGCCTCGGTCCGGGAGAACGGGTCTCCGTGGACGTAGCGGCCCAGGGCGGTGAGCGGGAAGACCTGCCGGTAGAGGTGGTAGTTGATGGAGAAGTCCCAGGGGAAGCCGGTGCCGGTGAAGTAGGGCTCGTCCCAGGAGCCGTCCTCGCGCTGGGTGCTCGCGAGCCACTCGATGCCGCGCTCGACGGCCTTGGAGTCCCTCTCCCCCGCGGCCAGCAGCGCCATCAGCGCCCAGGCGGTCTGGGAGGCGGTGGAGGCGCCGCGGCCGCTCCACTCCTTGGCGTACTTGTAGGAGCGCAGGTCCTCGCCCCAGCCGCCGTCGTCGTTCTGCACCTTCTCCAGCCAGGCCACCGCCCGCCGGATCGCCGGGTGCGAGGCGGGCAGTCCGGCGGCCGTCAACGCGGGCACCACCGAGCCCGTGCCGTAGATGTAGTTGACGCCCCAGCGTCCGAACCACGAGCCGTCCGGCTCCTGTTCGGCCAGCAGCCACTCGATGCCGCGCCGGGTGCGCGGGTCGTGGGCGAGCCCCTCGACGGCCAGCATCTCCACCACGTGGGCGGTGACGTCGGCGGACGGCGGGTCGATGACCTCGCCGAAGTCGCAGAACGGCAGCCGGTTGGGGAAGGGGCTGGTGTTGTCGACGTCGAAGGCGCCCCAGGCTCCGTTCTTCGACTGCATACCGAGGTTCCAGCGCACCCCGCGTCCGATGGCCTTCTCCACCCGCTCGGGGTCGTGGTGCTTGACCCGGCGCAGGGCGAGGACGACCTCGGCGGTGTCGTCGATGTCGGGGTAGTTGTCGTTGTGGAACTCGAACGCCCAGCCGCCCGGCGGGAGTTGGGGCCGCTTGACCGCCCAGTCGCCGGGCCGCACGATCTCCTCGCCGAGCATCCAGTCCGCGGCCTTCACCAGCTGCGGGTGGTCGGCGGGCACGCCCGCGTCGGCAAGGGCGATGGTGGCGAGGCAGGTGTCCCACACCGGCGACTGGCACGCCTCGATCATCCGGGCCCCGTCCTCGCGCCAGACGGCGAACCGGTCCAACGACTCCAGACCGGCCCGCATGACGGGGTGCTGGAGGTCGTAGCCGAGCAGGTGCAGGGCGATCACCGAGTACACGGCCGGGGGCTGGATGCCGCCCCAGCAGCCGTCGTTCTCCTGCCGCTCGATGATCCAGCGGGCCGCGCTGTTCATGGCGGCTCTGCGCAGTCTGCGCGGGGCGACCTTGCGCAGCTGGTGCAGCGCCTTGTCGAGCCGCTGGAAGGCGCCGTCCCAACTCGCCACCGGGGCCAGCGGCTTGGCCGGGTTCGGGTCGGCCGGGTCGGCGTGCAGCTCGTCGAGCGGGAAGGGTGCCGGTCGCACCGGGCGCTTCGCGGAGACGATCGTCAGCGGGACGATGGTCTGGCGGGCCCAGCAGCCGAAGTCGTAGATGTTGAGCGGGACCCACTTGGGGAAGTAGATCAGCTCCGGCGGGAGTTCGGGCAGGTCCTCCCACTTCCACCAGCCGAACAGGGCGAGCCAGATCCGGGTGAACACCCGGGCGGCGGCGATTCCGCCCTGGGCGCGGATCCAGGCGGAGGCCTTCGCCATGTGCGGGGCGTCCGGAGCGTCACCGTCCAGACGGAGGGCGACGTACGCCTCGACGGTGGTGGAGAGTTCACCGGGCCCGCCGTAGAAGCTGGCCCAGGTGCCGTCCTCGCGCTGCTCGCCGCGGATGAACCTGGCCGCGGCACGGGTGGTCGACTCGTCGCGGATGCCGAGGAACTGACGGAGCAGCAGGTCCTCGGCGTCCATCGTGACGTTGGTCTCGAGGTCGCCCTTCCACCAGCCCTCGGCGTCCTGGCGGGCGAGCAGGTGGTCGGTGGCGCGCTGGACGGCACGCACGGCGGCTTCTTGTATCCCGGCCGCCACGGGTGTGTCGAGACGGGTTTCGCTGGCCGCGGCAGCGCGGGGCGGCAGGGCCCCGGTGCTTCCGTCGGTCGTCGCTGTCATGGCTTCCCCTTCGTGCAGTGTGCAATGTGGTGCTCTGCTGTGGGTCCGCCGTCGGCCGGTGCTCTTCCTTTCCTCGCAGCACCGGCCGGCGACTACGCGAGGGCTATTCGACCGATAGTGATCATCTCTTTCGTACGACGACGAAGTCGGCGAGCGCCGTGAACCTGTCCCGCACCGGGTCGGGCATGTCGACGGCGTTCAGCGCTTCGATGGCGATGGTGTGCTGACGTCGGGCCTCCGCGGCCGTCCACTCGCGGCCGCCCGCCTCCTCGATCAGGGCGGCGCGGGCCGCGAACTCCTCCTCGGAGAAGTTCTCGAAGTCGCTGCTCTTGGCGTCGGCGGCGAGGATCTCGCCGAGCCGCTCGGAGGCGGCACCGCCCGCCGCGAGCGCGGCCACGACCGGCAGGGACTTCTTGCGCTGGCGCAGGTCGCTCCAGGTCTGCTTGCCGGTGGAGACCGGGTCGCCCCAGATGCCGAGGAGGTCGTCGACGGCCTGGAAGGCGAGGCCGAGGTGGTAGCCGTACTTCTCCAGGGTGTCGGCGGTGCGGTCGTCCGCGCCGCCGAGCACCGCGCCGATGGAGGAGGCGCAGGCGAGCAGGGCGCCGGTCTTGTTGCCCTCCATCTCCAGGCACTCCTCGACGCTGACGCGGTCGCGGTGTTCGTAGGAGATGTCCTGGGCCTGGCCGTCGATCAGGGCGCGGGTGGCGGTGGTCAGCCGGCGGGTGGCGCGGCCGGCCTCGACGGTGCCGAGCTCCAGGAGGACCTCGTTGGCCAGGGCGAACAGGGCGTCGCCGACCAGGATGGCCTGGGCGGGGCCGTGCACCTTCCACACCGTGTCGCGGTGGCGGCGCTGCTCGTCGCCGTCCATCAGGTCGTCGTGCAGCAGGGAGAAGTTGTGGACCAGTTCGACGGCGACCGCACCGGGGATGCCGGTCTCGGGCGCGGCGCCGGTGACCTCGGCGGAGAGGACGGCGAGGGCGGGTCGCACGGCCTTGCCGCCGTCCCCGTCCGCCGGGTTGCCCTGGGCGTCGATCCAGCCGAAGTGGTAGGCGGAAACGGTGTCCATCGGGGATGCGAGGCGGTCGACAGCCGCCTTCAGCACCGGAGTGGCCAGGGTCCGGCCGCGCTCCAGGAGCGCGGTCACGTCCACCGCGGGCCTCGCAGCGGCCGTCTCGGCCGGGGGCACAGTGGGCACAGTCTCTCCTCTTGTCGCGGTACCGGAGGTGCTGGGGCCGGATACGCCGTGCTGGTCGAGCATCACGCGGCCTCCTCGAACTCGAAGAGACGGGCGGGGCGGGGCCGGCCCAGGGCGGCGAGAGCGGCGTCCGCCGCACTCACACCGCTGCGGACCGCACTCTCCATGGTCGCGGGCCACCCTGTGGCGGTCCACGCGCCGGCCAGGTAGAGGCCGGGGGCTTTCGTACGGGCGCCGGGCCGCAGCCGTCCGACGCCGGGGGCGGGAGCGAAGGTGGCCGTGCGCTCCCGGGTCACGAAGAAGTCCCGCACCTCGGCGCCACGGGCGAGCGGCAGCAGCCGCTCCAGCTCGGGCAGGTAGCGGCGGCGCAGCTCGGCCACCGGCTCGTCGATCTCCTCGTGCGCGGCCGACTGGGACAGGGCGAGGTACTGGCCCTCGCGCAGCCCGGAGGCGGCGGTGCGGTCGAAGACCCACTGCACGGGGGTGCCGAGGGCCGCGAAGAACGGCTTGTCGAGCACCTTGCGGTCGTAGACCACGTGGACGTTGAGGATCGGCGCGGTGCCGATCTCCCGGAGTCTTTCCGGCGCGTCCAGCGCGCCCTCCGGCAGCAGGTCAGCAGCCTCGCCCTGGGCTACGGCGAGCACGACCGCGTCGGCCCGGAGCGTCTCCCCGGGAACCTGGACGCTCCAAGTGCCGTTGTCCTCAGTGGAGATGGAGGTGACGCGTGTACGGACCTCGGTACGCACGCCCGCGGAGTCGAGCGCCTTGCGGGCCAGCCGGTCGTGCAGTTCACCCAGCGGGACATGGGCCCAGCCGATGTCGGCGGCGCCCGGGTCGGACAGCAGACCGGTCTTGAACACCATCGCGGCGAGCCCCAGCGAGGCGTCGCCCGCGACCGCGTTGAGGGTGGCGACCCCGACCAGGTCCCACAGGGCCTCCACGGCACGCGCCGACTGACCGTGCGCGGTCAGCCAGCTGCCGAAGTCCTGTGCGTCCAGGCTCGGATCGGCGAGGTCGAGGCCCTTGAGCGCGAGCGCGGCACGCCCCACCCCGGCCCGCTCGGCGAGCGAGAGATGCGGATAGGTCGCGAGGCTGCGTCCCAGGTGCAGGGGCACCGGCAGCGCGTCGCGCCGCAGCCTGCCGAGCCGTCGGCCCTCGGGCCGGGCCAGGTCGAGTACGGGCACGTCGAGACGATCCTGCAGCGGCGCCAGCGCCGTCCCCTCGATGCGGTCGAGGAACCAGCGGTAGGCGGTGCAGCAGCGCAGGTAGACGTGCTGTCCGTTGTCGACGGTCAGTTCGCCGCGCTGGAAGGAGAAGGCGAGTCCGCCCAGGCGCGGCCTGCCTTCGAGCAGGGTGACGCGGACCCCGGCGTCGGCGAGCGCGAGCGCGGCGGTGATGCCGGCGAGCCCGCCGCCGATCACGACGGCGTCCCGTCCGGACGGCTGTCCGTCGGTCATCGCACCCCCTTCCCTGCTCGGACGCCGTGGTGCTCGAACGGTGCACGGCCGGTCGTCGCAGTCAGGGACGCCGTCGTCGAGCGGAGGGTTGCGTGCCGTTTTTCTCCGTCGGCGTCACATTGGACCGCATTGTCCACGTCATCCATCAGGCACGCCTCCTGACGGCACGCCGCGTCACGTGCCGGGTGTCCAGGCCGGACAGGCCGCGGACCGCGACGTACGCCTTCTCCCGGCCGGGCAGTGAGACGCGCCCGCGCAGCACCGCCTCCGGGTCGCGCTCGATGCGGTCGAGCAGCCGGCGGTAGATGCCGGCCATGGCGGCGACACAGGCGCCGCTGCGCCGGTCGAGCATGGGGAGCAGCCGGTAGCCCTCGGCGAAAAGGGCGCGGGCCCGTCGCACTTCGAAGTGCACGAGGCCCGCGAAGTCGGCGCCCTCCGGCGGTTTCGGCCCCGCGAAGCCGGCCGAGCAGCCGAATTTGGCGAGGTCGTCGGCGGGCAGGTAGACGCGCCCGTCCTCGGCGTCCTCACGGATGTCTCTGAGGATGTTGGTGAGCTGAAGCGCGAGACCGAGCGTGTCGGCGTACTCCGGCGCGCGTTCGGCGGCGCGCGCCCCGGGTTCGGTGCCGAACACGCCGAGTGAGAGCCGCCCGATGGCACCCGCCACACAGCGGCAGTAGACCTTCAGGTCGTCCCAGGTCTCGTAGGTCTCGCCGCGTACGTCCATCAGGACGCCGTCGATCAGCTCGTCCAGGCCGCCCAGCGGGATCGGGAAGGTCTCGGCGGCATGGGCGAGGGCGACGGCCACCGGATCGGTGTCGTCCTCGTCGACCGAGCCCTCCCGCACCCGGGTCAGCATCGCCCGGGTGTCCTCGAGTCTCGCCGCCTTGACGTCGGCCGCCAGCGCGCCGTCGCCGATGTCGTCGACCCGCCGCGAGAACGCGTAGAGCGCCGACATCGCACGCCGCTTGGACGTCGGCAGCAGCCTGATGCCGTACGCGAAGTTACGGGCCTGCTGTCCGGTCACGGCCTCGCAGTAGCTGTAGGCGGCGAGTACCGGCGCGGACGCGTGTGGTGGTGCCTCCACCGTCCGGAT
Source organism: Streptomyces sp. NRRL B-24085 (assembly GCF_001282115.1). Classification (GTDB taxonomy): domain Bacteria; phylum Actinomycetota; class Actinomycetes; order Streptomycetales; family Streptomycetaceae; genus Streptomyces. Next base: position 26,493 of record NZ_LJBR01000173.1, read on the forward strand.
CACCCCTCTCCTCGCAGAGTGACGCCCACCTCGCGCAGCAACTGGAGCTTGCCGGGCTTGGGCGGGCCGGGAAGTACGTCGTGTTCGGCGGCGGAGATCGCGCGGAGCGCCGCCCTTCCCCCCGCCACGAACCCTGCGAGCAGCAGCTTCAGCCTGCCGTGGACGCTACCCACCAGGGGGGCGCCTTCATTCAGGAGTTCGCGGGCGCGTTGTGCCTCGTATGCAACCAGAGCGCGCACCGATGCGCCCGCGGTTTTCACGGCGAGGTCCGCCTCCTGGACATGAAAGCGCTTCATGTCCGCGGCGGGCAGATAGATCCGGTCGCGGCCGAGGTCCTCGGCGACGTCCTGGAGGTGTTCGACGATCTGGAGGGCGGTGCAGATCGCATCCGAGAGACGGATCCGTTCGGGGGTCGAGGTGCCGGTGACGGCGAGCACGAGACGGCCGACGGGGTTGGCGGACAGCTCGCAGTAGGCGAGCAGGTCGTCGTAGGTCTCGTAGCGGGTGACGAGCTGGTCCTGGCGGTTGGCGGCGATCAGGCCGAGGAAGGGCTCGGGGGTGAGGGAGCGGCGGCGGACCGTGGGCCGGAGGCGGCGCAGCAG
>NZ_LJBR01000174.1 GCF_001282115.1 Streptomyces sp. NRRL B-24085
CCCCCTCCCCCACGCCCACCGGGCCCGCGGGTCCGGCCACGGCGGGGCAGCTCCGGGACGGGATCACCCTGGCGCAGGCCGTCGACGGCCTGGACAAGTGCCTGGCGCTGCAACGGCAGAACATCGCCCAGGGCTCGCGCGGTTCGGACCCCGGCGAGGCCGCCGACTACCGGATCATCCTGGCGCTGAAGAGCACCGGCGACAGCAACTCGCCCGGGGACGGCGTCTTCGTGGTCGCCGTGCAGGACAAGCCGCGGGAGATCCGGCTGATCTGCAACATCAAGGACGGCGAAGCCTCCGGCTACAACCTCAGCAGCGGCAGCGACCGGCAGCCGGACTCCCCGCCGGTGCTGGCCGACATCAACGCCAACAAGCTCTACCAGCAGTCCTTCATCGACAAGGGCAACTGGCGACTGCCGTTCGGCTGGGGCTTCATCGGCACGGTCGAACCGAACGTGGCCAAGGTGACCGTCTCCTACGGCGGTGCCGACCGGGAGGCGGTCCTCGACCACGGCTGGTTCGTCGCCTCCGGCACCCTGACCGCACAGGTCACCAGGAACCCGCACGTCAAGGGCTACGACAAGGGCGGCAAGCTGATCTACGACTCCGACCAGGACACGACGTACCAGCAGGACCTGCCGTAGCGGGACACCGGGCTCGGGGGCGCCGTACAGGGGTCGGCGCCCCCGCGCCGCTACGGCGTCCCCGGGGTCACCACGCCCGACTCGTAGGCCACGATGACCAGTTGGGCCCGGTCCCGCGCCCCCAGCTTGCCCATGATGCGGCTGACGTGGGTCTTCGCGGTGAGCGGGCTCAGGCCCAGCGCGTCGGCGATCTCGGTGTTGTTGAGGCCCCGCGCGACCAGGGCCAGCACCTCGCGCTCCCGGTCGGACAGGCACTCGGGGCCGCCGCCCGCCACCGGTACCGAGGGGCTGCGCAGGAACCGCTCGATCAGCCGTGCCGTCGGGCCCGGCGACAGCAGCGCCTCTCCGGCCGCCACCGTGCGGATGGCGTCGAGGAGTTCGGCCGGCCGGGTGTCCTTCACCAGGAAGCCGGAGGCGCCCGCGCGCAGCGCCTCCACGATGTTCTCGTCGGTGTCGTAGGTGGTCAGCACCAGCACCCGCACCCCGGCGAGGTCCTCGTCGGCCGCGATGAGCCGGGTCGCCTCGATGCCGTCGAGGTCGGGCATGCGGATGTCCATGACCACCAGGTCGGGCCGCACCTCCCGGGCCGCGCCCACGGCCTCCCGCCCGCTGCCCGCCTCCCCCACGACCTCCATGTCCCGCGCCGACTCGACGAGCATGGCGAACGCGGCCCGCACCAGGGTCTGGTCGTCGGCGAGCAGCACGCGGATGGTCATACGGTTCCCTCCCCCACGGCGAGCGGCAGCGCCGCCGTCACCTCGAACCCGCCGTCCGGGCGTGGTCCGGCGTCGAGTGTGCCACCCACGCTGCGGGCCCGCTCGCGCATGCCGACCAGCCCGAAGCCGGGGGTGCCGCCGGGGAGCGGCCCGGTGCCGTCGTCGGTCACCGAGACGCGCAGGGCGCCCGGTTCGTCGTACAGCCTGAGGTGTACGGCGGGTGCGGGGCCCGCGTGCCGGACCGCGTTGGTGAGCGCCTCCTGGACGATCCGGTAGGCGGCGGCGCCGACGGCGGGCGGCGGGTCGGTGCGCACCCGCAGGTCCTGTTCGACGCGGGCGCCCGCGAGCCGTGCCGCCGCGACGAGGTCGGGCAGTCCGTCCAGGCCGGGCAGCGGGCCGCGGGTGTCCTGGGGGCCGTGTTCGCGCAGCACCTCCAGGGTCGTGCGGAGTTCGCCGCGTGCGGTGCGGCAGGTCTCGGCGATGTCGTCGAGGGCCTTGGCGACCGTCTCCCGGTCGAGGCGTTCGGGGTCGGCGGCCAGGACGTGCGCGGCGACGGAGGTCTGCACGCCGATGAGGGTGATGCTGTGCGCGAGCAGGTCGTGCAGGTCACGGGCGATGCGCAGGCGTTCCTCGGCGACCCGGCGGCGGGCCTCCTCCTCTCGGGTGCGTTCGGCGCGGACGGCGCGCTCGACGATGGAGGCGACGTACTGGCGGTAGTAGCGGACGTCGATGCCGCAGAAGAGGACGGCGATGATCCAGCCGGAGATCCGCAGCAGTTCGACGGCCTGATGGGTGCTGACGGTGAGCATGACGCTCGTGGACAGGCCGACGACGGTGACGCCCGTCAGGACCGTCCGCAGGGGGCGGCCGGTGACGGCGACCGTGTAGAGGGCGACGTAGGCGACCGGGGTGGGGGCGAGGTGGTTGTTGTCGAGGGCGTGGTAGGGCACGATCAGCGCCACCATCGCGGCCAGCACGAGCATCGGGCGGCGCCGCCGCCACACGATCGGCACGTGCGCGGCCAGCAGCAGTGTCCACCCGAGGGCGTCGGGGCGGCGGCCCTCGTCGCTGAACAGGCCGACGCACACGGCCACCGCCGCGAGCACGGCGGCGAGCAGCGCGTCGTTGCGGGTGCCGTGCGGGGCGGTCCGCGGGTCGCGGTTGACCGCCGCCATGATCCGCTCGCCCAGCCGGGGTCTCGTGGTCTCCTGCACGGTGTCATCTTCCGGGACGTCGGGCCGGAAGGCGCCCTTCCAGGAGGGAAGGGCGCCCAGGAGTGACCTCGTCACACCGGTTCCGGCTGCCGCTCGGCCGGTACGGGTGGCTCGGGCGCCCGGGACAGCGCCCCCGGCCACCACACCTTGCGCCGCAGCGCCACGGCCGCGCTGGTGACCAGGTAGGTCCGCACCAGGAAGGTGTCCAGCAGCACGCCCACCGCGATCACGAAGCCGAGCTCGACGAGCTGGACCAGCGGCATGTTGGTCAGCACCGCGAAGGTGGCCGCGAGGACGAGTCCGGCGGAGGCGATGACCCCGCCCGTGGCCCGCAGCGCGGTGAGGGCGGCGGTGACCGGTTCGGCCCCGGCCAGGGACTCCTCGCGCATGCGGTGCATCAGGAAGATGCCGTAGTCGACGCCGAGGGCGACCAGGAACACGAAGGACAGCAGTCCGAGCCCCGGATCGGTGCCCTCGAAGCCGAACACCGGTCCGAAGAGCAGCCCGCCGATGCCGAGGGCGGCCGCCCACACGGCGACCACGGCGGCCACCAGGAGCAGTGGCGCGACCAGGGAGCGCAGCAGGGCGATCAGGATGAGCAGCACGGAGACGAGGACGATCGGCACGACGATCATCCGGTCGCGGCTGTTGGTGTCCTTCAGGTCGAGCTGCTGGGCGCTGGGCCCGCCGACGTAGGAGCCGTCGAGCTCGGCGCGCAGGGCCTTGATGGTCGCGGTCTCCCCGGCGGACTGGGGGGCGTGCCGGGCGATGACGGAGATCTCGGTCCAGCCGTCCCCGGTACGGCCCTCGCGGGCGCTGTCGACGCCCTCGGTGGCGCGGACCGCGGCGAGGGTCGCGTCGGCGCGGTCGGCCGGGGCCATGACGGTGATGGGCTGGGTGCTCCGCTCCGGATAGGCCTCGGCGAGCGTCCCCATGGCGGTGACCGCGTCGGGCTTGCTGGTGAAGGAGTCCTCCTGCTTGAGGCTGCCGGGCAGGTTCAGCACGCCGAGGGCGAGCGCCCCGAGCAGTGCGGCACCGCCGACCAGCACGGTGAGGGGCCGCCGGCCGGCGGAGCTGCCCATGGCGGCGAACAGGGACCGGCGGACCTTGGGGGTGCTGCCGTAGCGGGGCACGAGGGGCCAGAACACCCGGCGGCCGAGCAGGACGAGGACCGCGGGCAGCAGCGTCAGCATCGCGACGAGCGCGACCAGCACGCCGACCGTGCCCAGCGGGCCCATGCCACGGCTGCTGTTGAGGTCGGCGGCGAGCAGGCACAGCAGGCCCGCGGCCACGGTCCCGGAGGAGGCGAGCACGGCGGGCCCGCAGCCCCGCAGCGCGGCCGCCATCGCGTCGTACGGCCGCTCGTTCCGCCGCAGCTCCTCCCGGTAGCGGGAGACGAGCAGCAGCGCGTAGTCGGTGCCGGCGCCGAAGACGAGGATCGTCATGATGCCGCCGCTCTGGCCGGTGACGGAGGTCCCGAAGCCCTGGTTGAGCCCGTAGGCGACGGCCCGCGCCAGGAACTCCGACATGCCCGCGACGCCGAGCGGCACCAGCCACAGCAGCGGACTGCGGTAGATGACGATCAGCAGCAGGGCGACCACGCCGGCGGTGGTGTAGAGCAGTGGCCCGCCGAGCGAGTTGTAGACCTCGGCGGCATCGGTGGCGAGGGCCCCCTCGCCGCCGACCTCGACGCCGAGCCCGTCCCCGCCGCGGGCGATGTCCCGCACGTCGTTGACGAGCCGGTCGCGGGCCTTCTCGTCGGTGCCCGGCTCGGTGCTGGCGATCGGGTACATCACGGTGGTCCCGTCCGCGGACGGGATGCCCCGCGGCTCGGCGGTCAGCGCGTGCTCGTCCGCGATCCGCCCGATCTGGTCGGCGGCGGTCGTCCGGTCGGCCGCGGTCAGCCCGCCCTCCCGGTGGTAGACGACGACCATCTGCGTGGCCTCGCCCCCGGGCAGCCGGTCCTGGATCCTCGCGACCTGCGTCGAGTCCGCGCTCGCCGGCAGATAGTCCACGGCCCGGTCCCGCTGCACGTCCGCGAGCTTCGACGCGAACGGCGACACCGCGGCCAGCACGACGATCCACAGCCCCAGCACGAGCCAGGGCACGGCACGCCGTCGCCGTGCGCTCATCATTGCGGCCCCCATCGACGGGCCTCCCTCCGGTCGGACGTCTGGGTCGGTTCCAGACTTCCGGCGCGAGGGCCGCTGTTCGTCGGACGGGAGGGCGAGTTGGTGGTTACTGCCCCGGGTGTCCCGGGCCGCGGACTACTCCCCGGGGAGTATCAGGAGGGGGTCCGGACCGCCGCGGACGGTCTCGTCACGACGTCAGGGCCGCGCCCACCGCGGGGGTGTCAGGACGGCGTCCGGGCCGCCGCGAGGAGCCTGGTGACGTCGTCCCCGCAGATCGTCAGGGCCGCGCCCACCGTGGTGAGGACATCCCGTTCCGCCGGGGTGTACGGGCCGTCCGCGAGGGCGACACGGGCCGCCTGGAGCAGGATCGACTCGCGGCCTGCCGGGGCGAGGTGGGGGGCGAGCGGGTCGAGGGCCTCGTGGAGCTCTATGGCGAGGCCGGCTCCGCAGGGGCGGTCGTGGACCCGGCCGGTGTCCTCGGCGAGGGCCTCGACCAGGGTTTCGAGCTGGTCCTCCGTGCAGTCGTCGAAGCCCGCCGCGCGCACGGCGGCGGCCGCGGTCTCCAGGGAGGTGCGCGAGCAGGTGCCGCCGGCCGCCAGGACCGCGAGGGCGACCGTGTGGACGGCGTCGCGGAGCATCGCCGAGAAGCGGGTCGTGGTGGGGTGGTCGAGGACGTCGGTGCCGAAGTGGCGCCGGCAGGCCGCGCACTCCACCACCGGGCCGGTGTCGCCGCGCGGCAGGACCGGGACGCCCAGGAAGACCACGCGCCGACGGCCGGTCAGACGCTGGAAGTTGCGGTCACCCCCGCATCCGGGGCAGAAGAACTCGCCGTCGCCGACGGTGGTCCAGGCGACGCGGGTGCCCAGGAGGCGCGCAGGCCCGGCAGCACGGCTGTTTCGTCCCCGTCCTGGCAGCACGTCGCACCTCCACGTGACTGCGCGGCAACATCGCCGCGCTTGCGTGATGTTAGCCACATCAGCGAGCCGGAGTCAGCACCCCCGACGAGACCTGCTCGTGACCTCCACGTACCGATGGCCGATAAACGACGGGACCTTGATCGCCGTATACAGCGACCAAGGCCCCGAAACCGCCGGTCAGAGGGATTATCGAGCGGCTCGGTTGACAGCCGAGACGACCGCCTTCAGCGACGCACGCGTCGTGTTCGCGTCGATGCCGATTCCCCACAGAACCTTGCCGTCGATCGCGCACTCGATGTAGGAGGCGGCCTGTGCGGAGGCGCCCTCGCTCATCGTGTGCTCCTGGTAGTCCAGCAGCCGGGCGTCGATGTCGACCTTCGCCAGCGCGTCGAAGAAGGCGGAGATCGGGCCGTTGCCGGAGCCGGTCAGGACGGTGTCGACGCCGTCGACCGTGGCCTCCACCTTCAGCGTGTCCACGCCGTCGGTGTCGGTCGTCGACTGGCCGTTCTTGACCTGGATGCGGCCCCACGGGTTCTCGGGGTTGGGCAGGTACTCGTCCTGGAAGACCGCCCAGATGTCGGAGCCGGTGACCTCGCCGCCCTCGGCGTCCGTCTTGGCCTGGATGAGCTTGGAGAACTCGATCTGCATCCGGCGCGGCAGGTCCAGCTTGTGGTCGTTCTTCAGGACGTACGCGATACCGCCCTTGCCGGACTGCGAGTTGACCCGGATCACGGCCTCGTAGGAGCGGCCGACGTCCTTGGGGTCGATCGGCAGGTACGGGACCGCCCACTCGATGTCGTCGACGGTGACGCCCTTCGCGGCCGCGTCGGCCTCCATGGCGTCGAAGCCCTTCTTGATGGCGTCCTGGTGGGAGCCGGAGAAGGACGTGTAGACCAGGTCGCCCACGTACGGGTGGCGCGGGTGGACCTCCATCTGGTTGCAGTACTCCCACGTACGACGGATCTCGTCGATGTCGGAGAAGTCGATCTGCGGGTCGACGCCCTGCGAGAACAGGTTCATGCCCAGGGTGACCAGGTCGACGTTGCCGGTGCGCTCGCCCTGCCCGAACAGACAGCCCTCGACGCGGTCGGCGCCGGCCATCAGCGCCAGCTCGGCGGCGGCGACGGCGGTGCCGCGGTCGTTGTGCGGGTGGACCGAGATGCACACGTACTCGCGGCGGGAGAGGTTGCGGTGCATCCACTCGAAGCGGTCCGCGTGCGTCGAGGGGGTCGAACGCTCCACCGTGGCGGGCAGGTTGAGGATGATCTCGCGGCCCGGACCCGGCTGGTAGACGTCCATCACCGCCTCGCAGACCTCCAGCGCGAAGTCCAGCTCGGTGTCGGTGAAGATCTCCGGGCTGTACTGGTAGCCGAACTCGGTCTCGGGGCCCAGCAGCTTCTCCGCGTACTCCATGACCAGGCGGGTGCCGTCGACGGCGATCTGCTTGATGTCGTCCTTGGAGCCGCGGAACACCACGCGGCGGAAGACGGGCGCGGTGGCGTTGTACAGGTGGACGGTGGCCCGCTTGGCGCCCTTCAGCGACTCGACGGTCCGCTCGATCAGGTCCTCGCGGGCCTGGGTCAGTACGGAGATCGTCACGTCGTCCGGGATCGCGCCCGGCTCCTCGATGATCGACCGCACGAAGTCGAAGTCCGTCTGGCCGGACGCCGGGAAACCGACCTCGATCTCCTTGTAGCCCATCTTGACCAGCTGATCGAACATCCGGCGCTTGCGCTCGGGCGACATCGGGTCGATCAGGGCCTGGTTGCCGTCACGCAGGTCGGTGGAGAGCCAGCGGGGGGCGACGGTGATCCGCTTGTCCGGCCAGGTGCGGTCCGGGATGTCGACCTGCTCGTACTGGCCGTACTTGTGGATCGGCATGGAACTGGGCTGCTGGCGGTTCGCCATGATTGCGGGGCTCCTCAGGATGTCCGGAAAGGACGGCCGACACGCAACGCGAAGCTCCGCGGGGAGGGAGTCGACCTGGACTACAGGCCCTCGCCGCGGCAGCTAAGAAGAAGCAGCCCGAAACGCATGATGCGAGCCACTCTAGCCGAGCCGATCCGGATGGGCGGTTCCGTATCAGTATGCGGGACCGACCGCCAGCTGGTAGCACAGAGCAACCGACCATGGGCCTCCGTATCCCTACATTTCACCAATCATGGTTGCAGCTAGTGACAAGCACGTAACGCAGTGCCAGGGTGCCCGACATGACGACAAACGGGGGCTTCCAGCCCGTCTTCTGCACGGTCGTACCACCCCACGTCCTCGACAAGCTGGCCCGCAACGAGGACCCCGCCCTCTCCGGCCCCGCCCGGCGCACCCTGGTCCGCGACAGCGAACTGCGCGGCAAGCGACGGGTGACCACCGAGTTCTCCCTCGCCGCGGCACCGCGGGCGAAGGCACCGTCGGACCAGCCGCTGCGCACGGTCTACGACGCCGGGCACCGGAGCGACCTGCCCGGCACCAAGGTCCGCGCCGAGGGCTCCGAGCCCGGCCGGGACGCCACCGTCAACCGCGCCTACGCCGGTCTCGGCGCCACCTTCGACCTCTATCTGAGGGCCTACGCGCGCCACTCGATCGACGGCGACGGCCTCCCGCTCGACGCCACCGTCCACTTCGACGAGGGCTACAACAACGCCTTCTGGAACGGCGAGCAGATGGTGTTCGGCGACGGCGACGGCGAGATCTTCCTCGACTTCACCATCCCGATCGACGTCATCGGCCACGAACTCACCCACGGCGTCACGCAGTACACGGCGAACCTCACCTACTACGGCCAGCCGGGCGCCCTCAACGAGTCGATGTCCGACGTCTTCGGCTCGCTCATCAAGCAGTACACGCTCGGCCAGACCGCCGCCGAGGCCGACTGGCTGATCGGCGCGGGCCTGCTCGCGCCCAGTGTCTCCGGCAAGGCGCTGCGCTCGATGAAGGAGCCCGGCAGCGCCTACGACGACGACGTGCTCGGCAAGGACCCGCAGCCGGCGACCATGGACGGCTATGTCCGCACCGGCCGTGACAACGGCGGCGTGCACATCAACTCCGGCATCCCCAACCACGCGTTCTACCTGGCCGCGACCGCCCTGGGCGGCCACGCCTGGGAGCGCGCGGGCCAGATCTGGTACGACGTGCTGACCGGCGGCGAGCTCTCCGACCGCGCCCTGTTCAACGACTTCGCGAAGCTGACCGTCAAGGCCGCGCGCGAGCGCTTCGGCGACGGCGGCGAGGAGTTCCAGGCCGTGTCGAAGGCCTGGGAGCAGGTCGGGGTGCGGATCCTGTGAGTCCGTACTAGACAGGGACCCATGCGTATTCAGGTGAGGCGCACGGGCGGGTTCGCGGGCATCGAGCGGTACAAGGAGGTCGACACCTCCGGGCGGCCCGATGCCCACGCGTGGCAGGCCCTGGCCGAGAAGGCGGTCGCCGCCGGCCGGGGCACCCCGCCGATCGGTGTCCCGGACGGTTTCAGCTACGAGATCACCGTGGACGGCCGCACGGTCTACGCGGCGGACCCCCGGCTGACGGAGGAACAGCGCGAGCTGATCTCGAAAGTACTCAAAGAGGGCGCGTAACTCCTTCTTCCCGCCTGCCCGTTGACTTCCCTACCCGCGGGTACGGATGATCCGGCGCATGGCGACTGAAGAGCATCCGATCCCGCGGTTCCCGGCCGGCTTCCAGTGGGGCGTCTCGACCTCGGCCCATCAGATCGAGGGCGCGGCGGACCAGCGTGAGCGGTCCGTGTGGGACACCTTCACGGCCGAGCCGGGGCGGGTGAAGGACGGCTCCACGGCCGAGGTGGCCTGCGACCACGTCCACCGCTACCGCGAGGACGTGGCCCTGCTGGCCGGCCTGGGCGTGGACGCGTACCGCTTCTCGGTCTCCTGGCCCCGGGTCCTCTTCGACCAGGGCAAGGGCCTCGACTTCTACGACCGTCTCGTGGACGAACTGGTCGCGGCGGGCGTTCGTCCGGTCCCGACGCTCTTCCACTGGGACCTGCCGGTGGCACACCAGGACAAGGGCGGCTGGCTGGAGCGGGACACCGCCTCCCGGTTCGCCGAGCACGCCGGGCTGGTCGCCGACCGGCTCGGCGACCGCGTCGAGAAGTGGATCACCCTCAACGAGCCCGCCGAGCACACCCTGTTCGGCCACGCGCTCGGCGCCCACGCGCCCGGCAAGCAGCTCATGTTCGACGCGCTGCCCGCCGCCCACCACCAGCTCCTGGGCCACGGGCTGGCCGTACAGGCCCTGCGCGCGGCCGGTGCCACGGACATCGGGATCGCCAACTCCCACGGCCCGACCTGGCCGGCCTCCCAGGAGCAACCGGACCTGGAGGCGGCCGACTTCTACGACCTGCTCCTGAACCGGCTGTTCGCGGACCCCCTGCTGCTGGGCGCCTACCCCGCCGGACTGGGCGACCTGATGCCGGGCGACGTGGCCGCCGACCTCGAGGTCATCTCCGAACCGCTCGACTTCTACGGCGTCAACTACTACGCCCCGACCCGCGTGGGCGCCCCGCAGGGCGAGGACATCGAGTTCGGCGGCCTCACCATCCCCGCCGAACTCCCCTTCTCCGTGCGGGAGATCGAGAACGTCCCGGTGACGGACTTCGGCTGGCCGGTGGTCCCGGAGGCCCTGACCGAACTCCTCACCGGCATGCACGAGCGCTACGGCGACCGGCTCCCGCCCGTCGTCATCACCGAGAACGGCTGCTCCTACGAGGGCATCGACGACCAGGACCGGATCGCCTACCTGGACGGCCACGTCCGTGCCCTGCACCGCGCGGTCGAGGCGGGCGTGGACGTGCGCGGGTACTTCGTGTGGTCGCTGATGGACAACTTCGAGTGGGCGGAGGGGTACGCCCGCAGGTTCGGGCTGGTGCACGTCGACTTCGGGACGCTCACGAGGACCCCGAAGGCGTCGTACGCCTGGTACCGGGAGCTGCTCAGGGCCCAGAGGTGAGCACGGCTCTGGCCGAACCCGTCGACCGGGTCGGCAGGGGCTGGACGGCGTCCCTGTCACTCGCCAACGTGGCGATCTGGGTGGGCTGGTACGGCCCGTTGCAGATCCTGCTGGCCCGGCAGGCGGAGGACTTCGCGCCCGGCACCGGCATGTCCAAGGAGACCCTGCTGGCCTGGGTGACCGGGGTGGGCGCGGTGGTGTCGCTGGCGGCGAACCCGTTCTTCGGCGCGCTCTCGGACCGCACCACGGCCCGCTGGGGCCGCCGCAGCCCATGGATCGTGGCCGGTGCGGCGGGCGGCGCCCTGTCGCTGCTGGTGCTCGCCGGGGCGGACGGGCTGTGGCTGATGACGCTCGGCTGGTGCCTGGTCCAGCTCACCCTGAACGCGGCCTTCGCGGCGGTCACGGCGGCCGTCCCGGACCGGGTGCCCCGGCTCCAGCGGGGCCAGGTGGGCGGCTGGATCGGGGCGGCGCAGATCCTCGGCGCGGTCGTCGGCACGGGCCTTGCGACCGCGGCGGGCGGGATCGCGGCGGGTTATGCGGCCTGCGCGGTGTTCACGCTGGCGGGCGTCCTGCCGTACGTGCTCCGCCACCGGGACCTCCGGCTGGGGCCCGCGGACCGGCCCGCCTGGTCCTGGCGGTCGTTCGCGCGCGGCTTCTGGCTCAGTCCGCGCCGCCACCCGGACTTCGCTTGGGCCTGGCTGACCCGCTTCCTGATCAACCTCAGCAACGCGCTGGTGATCCTCTACCTCCTCTACTACCTGCGCGACCGCCTGCACCACCACGACCCCGAGCAGGGCGTGCTGATCCTCACGGCGGTGGACAGCGTGGCGCTGCTGGCCACGGTCGTGGTGGGCGGCGTCTGGTCGGACCGGGTGGGCCGCCGCAAGCCGTTCGTGCGCTGGTCCGGGGTGCTGATGGCGGTGGCCACGGCCCTGCTCGCCGTGTGGCAGACCTGGCCGGGCGCGGTCGTCGTGGCGGCCCTGCTGGGGGTCGGGCTCGGGGTGTTCATGTCGGTCGACTTCGCCCTGATGACGGACGTACTGCCTACGGCTCTCGACCGAGGGAGGGACCTGGGCGTCATCAACGTGGCGAACGCCCTGCCGCAGGTGGCCGCCCCCGCCATAGCCGCACCGATCGTCACGCACCTGGGGGGATACAGGGTGCTGTACGGGCTGGCGGCGGCGCTGGGCCTGGCGGGGGCGGTCCTGGTGGGCCGCATAAGAAACGTCGAGTAGATCTACCCAGGCGCGGGGAACTGCGCGACCAGCCCCCACCGGCCGGCAGACGACGAACGGCCTGTTTTCTAGAGTGCCCCCGCCTCCCGGGCCGCATAGACAGACGGATACACCGGCCGGTACCCCAGCTCCCTGCGAATCCGCTCCGTGGACATGATCACCAGCCACGGATCCGGATCGACCCGCTCGTACAGCTCCTCCGGGATCTCGGCCCCGTTGAGCTGGTGCAACTCCACCGCCGTCACCGGGGCGTCGTCGGCGATGTTGTAGACCCGCCCCGAGATCCCCGGCGCGTGCAGGATCCGCAGCAGCCCCTGGGCCACGTCCGCGTGGTGACCCATGTGCAGCCGCTGGGCCGACGCCCAGTTCTTCGCCCACATCAGGGACTGCGCGAGATGCGGATCGCCTTCGCCGTACACGAAGGGAAGCCGCCCGATACGCACATCGAGCCCTTCCATCGCGAGCAACTGTCGCTCGGCCTCCGCCTTCGACTCCGGGTAGGCACCCCACATGCCCCCGCCCGGCCGGGACTCGTCGTCCTCGGTCAGCGGCCGCCCGCGCCCTGTGCCGTACACAAGACCGGTGCTGACCTGCACGAACCGCCGGACCCCGGAGGCCGCCGCGGCACGGCCCAGTTCCACGGCCGCGTCCCGGTTGACGGCCCGCGCCTCCTCGTCCGGCACCCCGCGGAAGGCCGCGGCCACGTTCACGACCGCGTCCGCCCCGGCGACGGCCTTGCCGAGCGCCTCGGTGTCCCGCAGATCCCCTACGACGACCTCGGCGCCGAGCTCCGCGAAGGGCTCGCCGCGCGAGGCGTCCCGTACCAGGACCCGCACCCTCTCGCCCGGCCGGGACTGCGCCAGCAGCCTCGGCACGAAGCGCCGGCCGACCTGTCCCGTCACACCTGTCACCAACGTCAGCATGTCCTGCTCCTCTCGTCCCGTTCAGCGTGGGACGGCCGAGCGGACGCCGGGAGAGACCTCTTGATCAGGGGATCGACAGTCCCTGGATAAGCCGGACGGGGTGCCGCACGCTGGAGGGGTGAACCGAGCCGAACTCGCCGACTTCCTACGCCGCGGCCGCGCCCGGCTGAACCCGTCCGACGTGGGCCTGACCCTGGGCGCCCGGCGCCGTACGCCCGGACTGCGCCGCGAGGAGGTGGCCCAGCTCGCGGGGATGTCGGTGGACTACTACACGCGGCTGGAACAGTCCCGGGGCCCGCGGCCGTCCCGTCAGATGCTGACGGCGCTGGCCCGTGCGCTGCGCCTGACGGACGTGGAGCAGGACCATCTGTTCCACCTGGTGGGCGAGGAGCCGCCGCGTCGCGAGACGGCGTCGGCGCACGTCCGCCCGGGGCTGCTGCTGATCCTGGACCGGCTGCACGACACCCCGGCGCAGGTGGTCAACGACCACGGCGAGGTGCTGGCGCAGAACGCGATGGCGAAGGCGCTGGTCGGCGACGCGATGTCGCGTCCGCGGCGGGAGCGCAACCTGACCCGCCGCTTCTTCCTGGACCCGGCCGCGCGCGAGCTCTTCCCCGAGGAGGACCTCGCGGACCACGCGCGCACCCAGGTGGCCACCCTGCGCGCGGTGACCGCGGCCCGCCCCGACGACCCGGAACCGAACGCGCTGGTCGCCGAACTACGGGCGGCCAGCGAGGAGTTCGCGCGCCTGTGGGACGAACACGAGGTGTCCCAGCGCGACAAGGCGACGAAACGCTTCGTGCACCCCGTGGTGGGCCTGCTGGAACTCGACTGCGAGGTCATGGTCAGCCACGAACACCACCACCTCCTGGTCGTGCACACGGCCCGCCCGGGCACGGAGGCATACGAACGCCTGCAACTCCTGCGCGTCGTCGGACTACAGGACCTGTCCCCGCAGCAGGCGACCTCCTAGAACCCCAGCTTCCGCAGCTGTCGGGGATCCCGCTGCCAGTCCTTCGCCACCTTGACGTGCAGGTCGAGGAAGACCGGTGTGCCCAGGAGCGCCTCGATCTGCTTGCGGCTCTTGATGCCGACCTCCTTCAGGCGCTTGCCCTTGGGGCCGATGATGATGCCCTTCTGGCTGGGGCGCTCGATGTAGACGAAGGCGTGGATGTCGAGGAGGGGCTTGTCGGCGGGGCGGTCCTCGCGGGGCAGCATCTCCTCGACGACCACCGCGATGGAGTGCGGAAGCTCGTCGCGGACGCCTTCGAGGGCGGCCTCGCGGATCAGCTCGGCGATCATGACCTGCTCGGGCTCGTCCGTGAGGTCGCCCTCGGGGTAGAGCGGCGGCCCCTCCGGAAGCATCGGGATCAGCAGGTCCGCCAGCAGGTCCACCTGCTTGTTCGCGGTCGCCGACACCGGGACGATCTCCGCCCACTCGATGCCCAGCTCCTTGCCGAGCTGGTCGACGGCGATCAACTGCTCGGCCAGCGTCTTGGAGTCGACCAGGTCCGTCTTCGTGATGATCGCGACCTTCGGGGACTTCTTGATCCCCGCGAGCTCCTTGGCGATGAAACGGTCCCCGGGCCCGAGCTTCTCGTTCGCCGGGAGGCAGAACCCGATCACGTCGACCTCGGCCCAGGTGGTGCGCACGACGTCGTTGAGGCGCTCGCCGAGCAGCGTGCGCGGCTTGTGCAGCCCGGGGGTGTCGACCAGGATCAGCTGGGCGTCGGGCCGGTGCACGATCCCCCGCACCGTGTGCCGCGTGGTCTGCGGCTGGTTCGCGGTGATCGCCACCTTCTGGCCGACCAGAGCGTTCGTGAGGGTGGACTTGCCCGCGTTGGGACGGCCCACGAAGCAGGCGAAGCCGGCGCGGTGGGGGGCCTGCGACGACGCCGGCGGCTCGGATGACTGACTGCGAACGCTCATGCGCCCCATTCTCCCTGATCCACGGAGCCCCGCCGCACAGGCGCCCGAGCGCCCGCGTCCCGGTGAGCTTCCAGAAACCTCCACGCAACGAAACATCACGGAAACACCGGCGTACTCGGCCGGAAACGCGGGCCGGTGAACCTCTGACGAGCCCCGACACCGTTGGAGACGACCGTGACCCTCGCCGCCGCACACGCCGCAGAGATCGACACCGGTGACACCGCCTGGCTGCTCGCCGCCACCGCCCTCGTCCTGCTGATGACCCCGGGGCTCGCCCTGTTCTACGGCGGCATGGTCCGCACGAAGAGCGTCCTCAACATGCTGATGATGAGCTTCGTGTCGATCGCCCTGGTGACGGTGGTGTGGCTGGCGGCCGGCTACTCCCTGGCCTTCGGCGAGGACATCGGCGGCGGACTGATCGGCGGCCTCGACCACGCCGGCATGTCCGGCCTCCGCCCCGACAGCGTCCAGGGCACCGTCCCCACCCTCCTGTTCGCCACCTTCCAGCTCACCTTCGCGATCATCACGGCGGCGCTGATCAGCGGCGCGATCGCGGACCGGGCGAAGTTCGCGGCCTGGCTGGTGTTCGTGCCGGTCTGGGCACTGCTCGTATACGTTCCCGTCGCCCACTGGGTGTGGGGCCCCGGCGGCTGGGTCCTGGACAGGCTCGGCGCGCTCGACTTCGCGGGCGGTCTGCCGGTCGAGATCACCTCCGGCGCCTCCGGTCTCGCGCTCGCCCTGGTCCTCGGCCCGCGCCTGGGCTTCAAGAAGGACGCCATGCGCCCGCACAACCTGCCGATGGTCGTCCTGGGCGCGGGCCTGCTCTGGTTCGGCTGGTTCGGCTTCAACGCGGGCTCGGCCCTCGGCGCCAACGGCCTCGCGGCGGCCGCCTTCCTCAACACCCTGGCCGCCGGCTGCACGGGTCTGCTCGGCTGGCTCTTCGTCGAGCAGAAGCGCGACGGCCACCCGACCACCCTCGGCGCCGCGTCCGGCGCGGTCGCGGGCCTGGTCGCGATCACCCCGTCCTGCGGCTCGGTGTCCCTCCTCGGCGCGCTCGTCGTCGGTCTCGCCGCCGGTGTCGTCTGCTCCTACGCGGTGGGCTGGAAGTTCAAGCTGAACTACGACGACTCGCTCGACGTCGTCGGGGTGCACCTGGTCGGCGGGATCATCGGCACCCTGTTGATCGGCGTCTTCGCGGAGCGGGCGATGACCGGGGGCGCCGAGGGCCTGCTGTACGGCGGCGGGCTCGCCCAGCTCGGCAAGCAGTCGGTGGCGGTGGTCGCCGTGGGGGCGTACGCCTTCGCCGTGACGTACGGCATCGGGAAGCTGATCGACAAGGTGATGGGCTTCCGGGCCGACGAGGAGCACGAGCACACCGGCCTGGACCTTACGGTGCACGCCGAGACGGCATACGATCACGGCGTCCTGGGCCACGGTGCCCCGGTCAGCGCGTCCGCCGTCCCCTCCGCCCAGAAGGTCAAGACCCAGGCATGAAGCTCATCACCGCGATCGTCAAGCCGTACCGCCTCGACGAGGTCAAGACCGCGCTCCAGGAGATCGGCGTGCACGGCCTGACCGTGACCGAGGCCAGCGGCTACGGCCGGCAGCGGGGCCACACCGAGGTGTACCGGGGCGCCGAGTACCAGGTCGACCTGGTGCCCAAGGTCCGCATCGAGGTCGTCGTCGAGGACGCCGACGCGGACGCGGTCATCGACGCGATCGTCAAGGCCGCCCACACCGGCAAGATCGGCGACGGCAAGGTCTGGGCCCTGCCGGTGGAGACGGTCGTACGGGTGCGGACGGGTGAGCGCGGGCCGGACGCGCTCTGAGGTGGGCGGCGCGTGGTACGTCCTCGTCGAGAAGAACGAGGGCTGGAGCGACAGCAACACCTGGTGTTCCGGACCTCCGAGACGAGCTGGCTGCTGGAGCTCACCAGGGAGTCGTGGGACGTGGACCGGGACAGGTCCCGCTCCCGCACCGAGTACGCCCGGCTGACCGTCGCCGAGCTCGTCGCGCCCTGGGCCTTGACTAGCCGACCGGTGTCCGCGCCCGCCGCGCCCTGACGAACAGCACGGTCCCCACGGCGGCGCCCGCCCCCAGCACCACTGCGACCAGCCACGGCAGGGCGAAGAAGGACGCGCTGGACGACTCGCGGGTCTCCTTCGCGCTTGCCGTCAACGTCACCTTCCCCCAGTCGAGTTGGGGCGAGCCGTGCCACGGCTCGGTCAGCCGTACCCGCTGTCCGGGCAGCAGCTCCCCGGGGATCCGTACGAGTTCACGGGCCAGCAGGGTGCGCCCGAACAACCCCGTCGCCCGCAGCTCCACCTTCGGGTCCAGGGTGACGTTGCCGGTGTTGCGCAGGGTGTACGAGATCGTCGCCCCGCTGTCCCCCAGCCCCGGCACCAGCGGCTGGTGGTGGCTGACCCGGACGTCCTCGACGGCGATCGCCGGCACGGTGGGTCCTCCCACACGCAGGTAGATCCTCGCGGCGACGGCCCGCTGCACGCCGAGTGCCACCGCCCCGTCGCCCCTGTCGATCCGTTCGTCCAGCGCCACCAGCGCACCGGCGTGGTCGCCCGGTTCGGCACCCTCGGGCACCGACAGGGTGAAGGGCACGGTGACCCGGCCGTGCGGGGGGACGGTCACCCGGGACTTCGCGGGGGTTGCCCAGGCCCCCACCCCGCGCTGCTTCTCGACGACCGTGCGCACGGCGAAACCGCCGTCGCGGGCGGTGTTGTAGGCGTCGGCGGCGTAGAGCCGGAAGGTGAGCGGCTCACCGGTCCTGTTGCTGACGACCACCTTGTCGTCGATGGCCTGTCCGGGGTCGGCGGACAGGTAGAAGTAGGGCCGCGCGGCGATCCGGGAGGCGGCGGGATAGACGGACCAGTGGCCGTTGTCGGCGCCGTACGCGGGCGCCGCGGCGGTGGCCAGGAACAGGCTCAGGAGAAGGACGTAGAGCTTGCGCATGGGTGCGGCCCCCACGGGTGCGAGAGGGACGGGACGGGCGGGTGCGGGCGCCCGTACGGTCAGCTGAGCGTGAGGGTGAGGACGCCGGAGTACGTGCCGACCGGGGTGAACGCCGGTACGTTCAGGGAGAGTCGGGCGTCCACGGTGAACTCGCCGCCGGTGAGCGCGGAGTCGGGGGTGGACGCGAGGGTCGCTCCCGCGGCTCCGACCGTGCCGGCGGAACCGGCCCGGCAGGTGCTCGGGCTGCCCGCCTTGGTGGCGCAGGCCGGGCTCCAGCTCAGCGCGCCGGCGTCGATCTTGGCGCCGGGTCCGGTGAAGTCGGTGACCTTGCCGGTGAGGGACCAGCCGGCGGGTCCGCCGCGGAAGTCCCGCACGGTCACCTTGTTCAGGTCGCCGGTCGAGGCGCCGCCCTTGCCGTAGTCCACCGCCGAGAGGCTGACGGCGTCCCCGGTCTGGGACATGGACAGCGTGCCTGCCCGCACCGTGGTGGTGACCTTCTGGCTGCCCGCGGGGACGGGCGTGTCGTCGATGACGACGTACGCCTTCGGTCCGGCGCCCTTGGCGTCGCTCCACGCGCCACCCTCGTACGCGACGACTCCGGTCGTGGTCTTGTCGTGGACGACGAGCGCCCCGCTGAAGGCGCCCGAGGAGTCGGCGGTGACGGTCGCGGTGTCCGCGGTCTGGGCGCTGCCCGCCCGCCCGGCCAGGGTGACCGTCGCGCCCGGGGTGAACCTGCTGCCGGTGACGGTGACGCTGTCACCGGGCTTCCCGGAGGCCGAACCCAGCGCGATGTCCCGCTCGTTGACGGGATTCGCGTCCGTCGCGGTGACCGTCTCGGAGACCGGCGCGGGCGGGGTGATCACCGTGCAGGGCGTGTCCAGTTCGAGGATGTAGCTGGTGTGGATGTTGTAGTCGCCGGGCGAGAGCGTGATCGCGCCGGGTGCGGTGACCTTGAAGGTGCCGGTCATGGAGAACGACGGGAAGGCGCCGTTGCCGGGCACCGGGTCGTTCTTCTTGGGACCCGCGACCGTGACGGCGCCGGTCTGGGCGCCGCCGAGGGTCACCTTGCCGGTCGGCGTCATGATGTCGGCCGGCAGGGCGATGGCCGTGGGGTTGCTGGCGGCCGGCTTGACCACCGTGTAGGTCACGGTGACGGTGTCGCCCACCTTGGGGCTGGTGTTGTCCACGGCGACCCGGGCCGTCGTGGTGCCGTCGATCGGCGGGATGCCCGCGACCGCGGGCGGGATGCAGTGCGTGGCGAAGTCCACGTCGGTGGCGGCACCGGCCGGGCAGGCCAGTGCGCCGCCCGCGGTGACCGCGAGCGCGGTCGCCCCGAGAAAGGACGCCAGGCGGCGTCTTCGAGTCGTCGAACCCATGGATGTGCCCCCTGTCTTCTGCGCTCACTGGGGGCATTGATGTGTGGATCGCGTGAGAAGTCAATGGAGCCGCCGCAAAAATCTGACGATTCATCAGTTTCCGCGGCGGCCGCGGAAGTTGCTCAGTCGAACACGAACGGCCCGGGGGCCTGCGGGCCGGTCGCCGTGCAGGTCACGGTGATCCCGAAGACGACGATCCGGAGCGAACCGCCGTACGACTCCAGGCTGTCCCCGGACGCCACCGTGCCGTTGAGCGGGCCGACGGTGACGGGGTCGCCGGCCGCGATGGCGGGGTTCTCCGTGCCGGTGAAGGTGGTCGTCCCGCCGTTCGCGTCGACGAGGGTGAGGGTCGAGGTGATCGAGTCCTCGTCCAGGGCGAGCGGGGCGTTGATCGCCGAGGTGACGGTGACGGTGGCGGCGGTGCCGTCCTGGGTGGCGGTGAGCGTGGCCTCACCGCTGCCGTAGACGCCGCAGTCCGCGTCGATGGTCGCCGTGTCCGGGGTGACGGCCAGGGCGGCGGGCGCGAACGCCAGCCCGACGGCCGCGAGCGTGCCGACCGCCAGTGCCGCACCGGTGCCTGTGCGCTTGCCTTTCATGGAATCCGGTTCCCTTCCCGTGGTGGGGGCTGCCATGTGGGGATGGACGGGGGGTGCGTCCCGGCGGACGGCCGGCCTGCGCGGGGCGTGGTGCGGGACGCCGGGCGCGCTGGAATCTGACGGTCCGTCGGAACTTCCGGTTCCATTGATGCGTGAGGGACGAGCAACGGCAAGCCGGAATTCCGGCCAAGTGTTACCGGGGGTATCAGCCGGCGGTCACGGTGGCGCGCACGGTGCCGTCGGCGCCCGCCACCAGGACCGGCGTCTGCGGCCCACCGAGGTCCCGCACGGCCGCCCGGTCCTCCTCGGAGGCCGCTTCCGCCTCCGTCACCACGGCCGCCGCCTCCAGGGACTTCGCCCCCGACGCCACCGCCATGGCCACCGCCGTCTGCAACGCGCTCAGCTTCAGGGACGCCAGCTCCACGGTCCCCGCCACATAGGTCCGCCCGGTCTCGTCCCGTACGGCCGCCCCCTCGGGCACGCCGTTGCGGGCCCGCGCCGAACGGGCCAGCGTGACGATCTTGCGGTCCTCGGGGTCAAGCGCACTGTTGTCGGTCATGACAGGAGCATACGAACCGGGCCCCGCGTCACCCCGCAACGGGGTACATCGCCCCGCGCCGCCCCTCCGGAGACGCCAGCCACTCCAGCTTGGCCGCGGTGTTCGCCTCGCTCAGCGGGGTGTGCAGGACGACGGTCAGATCGGGGCGGGCCGGCACCTTCATCGCCGTGGACTCCACGCACAGCAGCCCGACCAGCGGATGGTCGAGCTCCTTGCGGATCACCCCGGCGTCCTCGATGTCCCGCCGCTCCCACAGCTCGGTGAACTCGGCGCTCGACTCCATGACCCGGGCCAGCACCTCCTGGTACCCCTGGTCGTCGGGCTTCGCCGAGGAAGCCGCCCGGAACTGGGCGACGACCGTGCGCGCGTTCTGTTCCCAACTGTGCGAACGCGACCGGTACAGCGGGTCGGTGAAGAAGTCGACGAGACAGTTCTGGGTGTTCTCCGGCCGCATGCCGAGCACCCAGCCCGCGGCCTCGTTGTACAGCCCGCAGTTGTAGTACGCGTCCATGATGTGCGCCGGATACGGCATCCACGCGTCGATCAGCCGCCTGAGCCCGTCGCACCCGTGGTCGGCGGCCGGTTCCGGCGCGGGCGGGTTCAGCCCGGCGAGGACGTACAGATGCCGCCGCTCGGCGTTGCTGAGCCGCAGCACCCGGCCGACGGAGTCGAGGACCTGCGGGGACACGGAGATGTCCCGCCCCTGCTCCAGCCACTGGTACCAGGAGGCACCCACCCCGGCCAGCACCGCGACCTCCTCGCGCCTGAGGCCCGGCGTCCGCCGCCGCGCCCCGCCGTCCGGCAGCCCGGCCTCGGCGGGCGAGACCCGGGCCCGCCGGCTCATCAGGAACTCGCGCAGCTCACGGTGCCGCTCGCTCTTGGGTACCACCTCGGGCACGGACAGACCCCCCTCGTTGTTGCCTGATGGTGCCACCACGTTGCCTGGTGGTGCCGCCACCAGGACAACTTGCGGCTCCCCACGGCTATTCCGACGGCCGCAGGCTCCTGTCCATGGCGATCGACACCACAAGCCCCACCACCGACGCGCTCGACACCCCCCGGCTGTCGACGCGCGACAAGCTCGTCCTGTTCGTCCTGTGCGCCGCCCAGTTCATGGTGGCGCTGGACTTCTCCGTCCTGAACGTCGCCCTGCCCGTGCTCGGCGCGGACCTCGGCATGAGCCAGTCCGCCCTCCAGTGGGCGGTCACGGCGTTCGCGCTGCCGTCCGGCGGCTTCCTGCTGCTGTTCGGCCGCATCGGCGACCTGTACGGCCGCAGGAAACTCTTCCTGTCCGGTCTCGCCCTGTTCGGCGCGGCCTCGCTCCTCGCGACCTTCGCGTGGGACCCGGCCTCCTTCCTCGCCGGACGCGCGCTCCAAGGGCTCGGCGCGGCGGCCATCGTGCCGACCGGCATGTCCCTGCTGACCACGACCTTCCCGGAGGGCCCGGCCCGCGACCGTGCCCTGGGCATCTCCGGCACCCTGCTCTCGCTCGGCTTCACCGTCGGCATGGTGGCCGGCGGCACCCTCACGGACACTCTCGGCTGGCGCTCCACGATGGGCCTGCTCTCCCTGTTCGCCCTGATCGTGCTGCCGCTCGCCCCCGGCCTGCTCCCGGAGTCCCGCACCCCGGACCGCCCCCGCCTCGACGTGCCCGGCGCGGTCACGGTCACCGGCGGACTGCTCGCCCTGATCTACGCCCTGTCGACGGCCGCCGACCACGGCTTCGGCCGGCCGGACGTCGTCGTCACCCTCGTCGCGGGCCTGCTGCTCCTCGCCGCCTTCGTCAAGATCGAGTCCCGCACCGCACAGCCCCTGGTGTCGCTGCCCATGCTGCGCCGGCGCACGGTGGCGTGGGGCAACATCGGCGGCCTGGTCACCTTCTCGATGATGTCGACGGTCGTCTTCGTGCTGACCCTCTACCTCCAGGAGGTCCTGCACCTGTCCGCCTTCGAGACCGGCCTGGTCTTCGGCGTCCAGGGCGTCCTGTCGGCGGTGGCCGGCACCTACGCCCCCAGGGTCATCGGCCGCTACGGCCCCCGCCGCACCCTGGTCGGCTCGCTCGTCGGCCAGGGCACCCTGATCGCCGCCCTGCTGGGTCTGGGCACCGGGAACTGGTCCGTGTGGCTCGCCACAGCCGCCGTCTCCCTGGCCAGCATGTGCCACCTGGGCGCGATCATCTCGTACGGCATCACGGTCACCTCCGGCGTCCCGGACGAGGAGCAGGGCCTGGCCACCGGCCTGGTCACCTCGACCCAGCAGGTCGGCATCACCGTCGGCATCCCCCTGCTCGGCGTCCTCGCCACCACCTCCGGCGACCTCCTGACCGGCGTCCACACGGTCCTCGCCCTGGACGCGGTGCTGGTACTGGCGGCGGCGGTGCTGGTGGGCCTGGGCCTGAGGATCCGCCGCGCCTGACCGCCCGTTCACAGCAACAGGCCCGCCTCCTGCTCTCAGGGGCGGGCCTCAGGAACTACTCGTTCCACCGCGACTTCGCGGTCCTGGCGAGCGCTGCAAGCCGCCGTCCTGCGTCGGTTCACGGCCGGTCGAGCCGGAGCCGTTCCGCGCGGGGCAGACCGGCCACCACCAGGTCGTACGAGTCCTCGACGAGCTCGCGGACCATGCGGTCGGGGAGCTCGCCGTCGACGGTGACCGTGTTCCAGTGGCGCTTGTTCATGTGGTAGCCGGGGACGATCAGCCCGGGATGGTCCGCGCGCAGCCGGATCGCGTCCTCCGGGTCGCACTTGAGGTTCACGGTCAGGGGCCGCGCGTCCAGGTTCGTCAGGGCGAAGAGCTTGCCCAGCACCTTGAAGACCGAGGTCTCGGGGTTGAAGGGGAAGTCCTCCACCACGGCGTTGAAGGAGAGACAGAGGGCGCGCAGCTCCTGGGGTGTCACTCGGACTCCTTCTCCTCCACGACGGGTTCCAGGGCGCCCACCGGCTCCACCAGAACCGTCACGATCTTGTTCCGGCGCCCGGCGGCGGCCTCCGCGGTCAGACGCAGCTCGCGCCCGTCCGGCAGCTCGACGACCGCCGACGCCCCGGCGATGGGCACCCGGCCCAGCGCCTTCGCCAGCAGCCCCCCGACGGTCTCCACGTCCTCGTCGTCGTACTCGTCGAGCCCGTACAGCTCACCGAGGTCGGTGATGTCGAGGCGGGCGGTGACCCGGTGCCGGTCCTCGCCGAGGTCCTCCACCGGCGGCAGTTCACGGTCGTACTCGTCGGTGATCTCGCCGACGATCTCCTCGAGGATGTCCTCGATGGTGACGATGCCCGCGGTGCCGCCGTACTCGTCGATGGCCACGGCGACGTGGTTGCGGTCCTGCTGCATCTCGCGCAGCAGGTCGCCGGCGTTCTTGGTGTCGGGCACGAAGACGGCCGGCCGCATGGCCGTGGACACCAGCTCGCTCTCCGCGTCCCGGCTGATGTGCGTCTTGCGGACCAGGTCCTTCAGGTACACGATCCCCACGATGTCGTCCTCGCTCTCCCCTGACACGGGGATGCGCGAGAAGCCCGAGCGCAGCGCGAGGGTCAGCGCCTGCCGGATCGTCTTGTAGCGCTCGATGACGACGAGGTCGGTGCGCGGCACCATGACCTCCCGCACCAGCGTGTCGCCCAGTTCGAAGACCGAGTGCACCATGCGGCGCTCCTCGTCCTCGATCAGGGACTCCTTCTCGGCGAGGTCGACCAGCGCGCGCAGCTCGGCCTCGGAGGCGAACGGGCCCCGGCGGAAGCCCTTGCCCGGGGTGAGGGCATTGCCGATGAGGATCAGCAACGACGGGATCGGGCCCATGATCCGGGCCAGCGGGAGCAGGACGTACGCGGCCGCGGTCGCCGTGTTGAGCGGGTGCTGGCGCCCGATGGTGCGCGGGGACACCCCCACGGCCACGTACGACACCAGCACCATGACGCCGATCGCGACCAGCAGGGCGCGGGTGGTGCCGGGGAACTCCTGGAGGCAGGCGTAGGTGACCAGGGCGGCGGCCGCCATCTCGCAGGCCACGCGCACCAGCAGCGCCACGTTGAGATAGCGGGTCGGGTCGGCGGCGATCTGCGCGAGCTTGGCGCTGCCCCGCCGCCCGGTGCGGACGGCTTCCTCGGCGCGGAAGCTGGAGACGCGCGCGAGGCCCGCCTCCGCGCAGGCGGCGAGCCAGGCGACGACGACCAGGGCGATCGCGCCGGAGACGAGGGGCAGGCTCATGAGACGGTGGGCGCGGGGGACGGACCGGTGAGCCCCTTCTCCTGCCGCCAGCCGTCCACGATGGCCGCCTGGAGGCCGAACATCTCGGCCTTCTCGTCCGGCTCCTCGTGGTCGTAGCCGAGCAGGTGCAGCACGCCGTGGACGGTGAGGAGCTGGAGCTCCTCGTCCATGGAGTGCTGCGTCTCGGCCTCCTCACCCTGCTTCTTGGCGACCTCGGGGCACAGCACGATGTCGCCGAGGAGGCCCTGCGGGGGCTCGTCGTCGTCCTTGCTGGGCGGCCTGAGCTCGTCCATCGGGAACGACATGACGTCGGTGGGCCCCGGCAGGTCCATCCACTGGATGTGCAACTGCTCCATGGCGTCGGCGTCCACGACGATCACCGAGAGCTCGGAGAGCGGGTGGATGCGCATCCGCGCGAGGGCGTAGCGGGCGATGTCGAGGATCGCCTGCTCGTCGACCTCGGTTCCGGACTCGTTGTTGACGTCGATCGACATGGTGCTGGTTCGTCTACTTCCGCTTGTTCCGGCCGCCCTTGTGGGTGCCGTTCTCCGTACCGTTCTCGGTGTCGTACTTCTCGTACGCGTCGACGATACGGCCGACCAGCTTGTGCCGTACGACGTCCTGGGACGACAGCCGGGAGAAGTGCACGTCCTCCACACCCTCCAGGATGTCCTGCACCTGCCGCAGCCCGGACTTGGTGCCGTTCGGCAGGTCGACCTGCGTCACGTCACCCGTGATCACGATCTTCGAGTCGAAGCCGAGCCGGGTGAGGAACATCTTCATCTGCTCGGGAGAGGTGTTCTGGGCCTCGTCGAGGATGATGAAGGCGTCATTGAGGGTGCGTCCACGCATGTACGCCAGCGGCGCGACCTCGATCGTCCCTGCGGCCATCAGCCTCGGGATCGAGTCCGGGTCCAGCATGTCGTGCAGGGCGTCGTACAGCGGGCGCAGGTACGGGTCGATCTTCTCGTAGAGCGTGCCGGGCAGGAAGCCGAGCCGCTCGCCCGCCTCCACCGCGGGGCGGGTCAGGATGATGCGGTTGACCTGCTTGGACTGAAGGGCCTGCACGGCCTTCGCCATGGCGAGGTAGGTCTTGCCGGTACCGGCGGGGCCGATGCCGAAGACGATCGTGTGCTTGTCGATCGCGTCGACGTACCGCTTCTGGTTGAGGGTCTTGGGGCGGATGGTGCGGCCGCGCGAGGACAGGATGTTCTGTGTGAGCACCTCGGCCGGGGTCTCCTGGCCGTCGCTCGTCCCGTTCTCGCTCGCCCGCAGCATGGCGATCGAGCGTTCCACTGCGTCCTCCGTCATCGGCTGTCCGGTGCGGAGCACCAGCATCATCTCGTCGAACAGGCGCTGGACGAGGGCGACGTCCGCCGCCGCGCCGGTCGCGCTGATCTCGTTGCCCCGGACATGGATGTCGGCCGCCGGGAAGGCCTTCTCGATCACGCGCAGGAGCGAGTCGCCGGACCCCAGGACCGAGACCATGGGGTGCTGGGCGGGGACGGTGAACTGTGCTCTCGCCTGCCCCTGCGCGGGGCTGTGACCTGTGGGTGTCTGAGTCATGGGCCGGCGCTTAAGGCCTGCGGTTCCTCCTCGTCACGGCCGCACCTGTGGAGGCGGCCTCGCGGATTCAAGGGTACGACGGTGCACCGACAACGCCGTAGGGCTTTTAGGCGATCAGGCGCCCTCGATGCCGCGGTGAGCCCTGCATGCTCCCCCGGTGCCCCGGGGAGAATGCGCCCGCTACCACGTGTGTTCGAAGACCTCGAGGGCGGTGGTGGCCCCGGAGCCCGTACGGAGAAAGCAGGAAGCCCGTGCTGTTGCGTCTGCCCACCTCCCTGCCCGAGGCACAGGAGTGCCTGTCCGACGGGGCGATACCCGTCGGTGGCGCCACACTCGTGTGGGCCGCGTGGCAACGCGACGGCTTCCCCGAGCAGGCCGTGTCGCTACGCGAGGTGCCGGAGGCGAACGTCCTGGGGCCCGGGGAGGTCGGGGCGGCGGTCCTGCTGCACCGGATCGACGAACGGGTGCCGGAGGTGCTGCGCCGGGCCGCGGCGGGCATCGGCACCGGGGCCGTGCGCCGCACCGCCACGGTCGGCGGGAACGTCGTCGGCAGCACCCTGCGCTGTCTGCTGCCCGCGGCCCTCGTGCTGGGCGCCCGCGCCCGGGTGCTGGCGGCGGAGGGGCCGTTCGAGACCGACCTCGCCGAACTGGTCGCCAAGAAGCCGCTGCTGGTCAGCCTGCACTGGGACGGCCCGCTGGTCAGCGGCTACCGCAAGGTGGCCGAGGCCCCCGGCGGCCCGCCGCCCCTGGTCGTCGCCACGGCCGTGCACGCCGGCGAGCGCCCCGTGCTGCGCGTCGCCGTCCGCGACGGCTACGACTTCCTGACCGGGAGCGTGCCCTGCGACACGGGCGTGGACGGTGTGCTCGACGCCCTGCGCGGCACGGCGGTCGGGGCGCTGCCCGCGGAGGCCGGCGAGGTGGTCCGGGAGCAGGTGCTGGAGGTCCTGGAGCGGGCCGCGGACCGCTGAGGGAGGGCCGTCGTACGGGGGGCCGGTGCAGCCGCTCGCCGAGCAGCTCGGCGCCCCGCCGGCCCTCGGTCAGGTCGACCTGCCGAAGCCGATCGTCGGTACCGCCCGTCGCAGGGGCCAGCCGGGGGCCGTCTCCTCCGGGACCAGGTCCGCCAGGAAGGCGTACCGGCGCAGCGCGGTCGGGTCCTGCGAGGCGACCGAGTGGACCTTGCGCCACCAGGCGCCGATCTCGGACCAGCCCGGCGCGGACAGGGAGCCGCCGAACTCCTGGACGGAGAGGGCGGCGGTCAGTCCAGCGAAGGCCAGCCGGTCGGCCAGCGGCCAGCCCGCGAGGGTCCCGGTGACGAAGCCGGCCACGAAGACGTCCCCGGCACCGGTCGGGTCCAGCGCCTCGACCTCGATCGCGGGCACCTCGGCGGCCTCCCCGGTGCGCCGGTCCACGGCGTAGGCGCCTTCCGCACCGAGGGTGACCACGGCGAGCGGCACGTGCTCGGTGAGGGCGTGGGCGGCCTCGCGGGGGCAGGAGGCGCCGGTGTAGCGCATCGCTTCTTCCGCGTTGGGCAGGAAGGCCTCGCAGTGTTCGAGGTCGGCGAGGCCCGCCAGGTCCCAGGCGCCGGTCTCGTCCCAGCCGACGTCGGCGAAGATGCGGGTGCCCTTGGCGGCCGCCTGGGCGATCCAGGGGGCACGCTTGCCCGGCTCCAGGGAGGCCACGGCCGCACGCGCGCGTGGGGGGCAGTCGGGGGC
>NZ_LJBR01000175.1 GCF_001282115.1 Streptomyces sp. NRRL B-24085
TCCCCGCACCCCCAGGACACCCCCTGGCACCAGGTCCGCCTGCTGCTGCGCCTGCACCGGTACGCGCGCGAGGTCCTGACCTCCTCGGTGGACGTACGGCTGCTGACGGCGGGCCAGTGCCTGGACCGGCACCGGGACGCCTCGGAGGCGGCGGCAGCGGCGGCCCAGGCGGCCCGGACCCCCCGCATAGCCCCGGCCACCGCCTACGCCCTCGGTGTCCTGCACGCCGACCAGCGCCACGAGGTGGAGGCGGCCCGGTTCGCGTTCCAGCAGTGCTGGCAGAAGCAGGCGGTGAGTACGTGAACGATCCCGGTGACGGCGTCGACCCCGTCGTCCAGGCGGCCGGCTGCGTCCTGTGGCGCCGCTCGCCGATCGACGGCGATCTCGAGATCTGCCTGGTCCACAGGCCGAAGTACGACGACTGGTCGCACCCCAAGGGCAAGGTGAAGCGCGAGGAGGACGCCCTGGCCGCCGCGCTGCGCGAGGTCGGGGAGGAGACCGGCTACACCGCCGAGCCCGGGACCGAGCTGGGCAGCGTCCACTACATGGTGGGCGGCCGCCCCAAGCGGGTCCGTTACTGGGCGGCGGAGGCGACCGGGGGCCACTTCACCCCGAACGACGAGGTGGACCGCATCCTGTGGCTCTCGCCCGCCGCGGCCCGCAGCCGTCTGACGCAGTACCGCGACCGCACCCTGATCGACGAGCTGCTGCCGCTCTAGCCTCCGGCCGCGTGCCCCTCCGCGTCCGTCCGCGCCTGGCTGCGGGCTCTGCGCGCCGGTCCGCGCCACCCGCAGGTGCACCGGGCCAGGCAGAAGCGGCCCTGTTCCACCGTCTGCGTGTGGTGGGCCGGTCGGTCGGAGGGGGGTGCGGGGGTCCTGTCCTGCTGCGCCACTCCGACAACGTTACCCAGCTCGGGTAAACGCCCGGTATCCGCGTGACGGCCCCTCCCACCCGTCGTTAAGCGAACGACAGGCCGTCCTTGACGGGCACATCGGCTGGGGGTAGGCGGCGATGGCGGAGCGGCAGCAGAGGCAGGCCGGCGGGTCGGCCGTCGTCGCGGCGGTGCTCATGGCCTGCGCCGGTGCCGGCGGGTGCGCGGGAAGCGGCGCCGCCCTGGACGACGGGCGCGCGGCCGACCCGGTCGGGACCCTGCGCAGGGCCGCCGACACCCTGGTCGACGCGGGCAGTTCGAAGGCCCGTACGTCCATGGAGATGGCCACCGGCGGCACCCGGGTCACCATCCGCGGCGAGGGCGTGTACGACTACCGCGAGCGGCTCGGCAGGCTGAAGGTGCTGCTGCCGCAGGACCCGGCCGGCACCAGCGAGCACCGTCCGATCACCGAACTCCTCGCTCCCGGCGCCCTGTTCATGAAGAACCGGGGCGCGGGTGTGCCCGCCGACAAGTGGGTGCGGGTGGACACCGCGACCCTCTCCGACGGCAACCTCGTCACCGGCGGGGCCACCGATCCGCTGGTCGCCGCCGAGGTGCTGCGCGGGACCAGGACGGCGACGTACGTGGGCGCGACCGAGCTCGCGGGGACCGAGGTGCGGCACTACCGCGGCACGGCGGACCTCGCCGCCGCGGCCGAGGGCGCCGCCGGCGCCGACCGCGATGTCCTGGCCGCGGCAGCGAAAGGGTTCGCCACGGCCGCGGTCCCCTTCGACGTCTACCTCGACGACCAGGGCCGCATCCGCAAGGTGCGCCACCGCTTCAGCTTCGTCAACGGCCGGCCACAGGGGACTGTCGCGGTCGCCTCGACGACCCTGCTGTACGACTTCGGGACCGCCGCGGACGTACGTCTGCCGGCCGCCCGGGACATCTACGCGGGCAAGATCGCCGAGGGATGACCGCCCGGGCTGGGCGTCAAGGACTAGCCCGTCCGTGCCATGCGCGGTGTGTAGGCCGCTCCCTACTCTAGGAAGTCGGTGACGGCGGAGAAGAGGTGATGCGCGTGGCTCCGGTCGGCGGTACGGCGGTTCAGGACCACGTGGCCCTCGCCGAGATCGAACTGTGCGGAGAGCTGATCATCGCGGCGTCGGCCGCGGACGACCGGCTCAGCCTGGAGAGCATCGACGAGGTGCTGAGAGTGGCCGAGGAACGCGCGGACGCCCCCGGCAGGTGAGCCGGGGGCGTCCGTTCCGTCGCGAGGAAGGCCGGATCACGTCCGCAGCAGACGGCCGATCGCCTTCGTCGCCTCCTCGACCTTGGCGTCGATCTCGGCGCCGCCCTTGACGGCAGCGTCGGCGACGCAGTGCCGCAGGTGTTCCTCCAGGAGTTGCAGCGCGAAGGACTGCAGGGCCTTGGTGGAGGCGGACACCTGCGTGAGTATGTCGATGCAGTAGACGTCCTCGTCGACCATCCGCTGAAGGCCCCGGATCTGGCCCTCGATCCGGCGCAGCCGCTTGAGGTGCTCGTCCTTCTGCTTGTGGTAGCCGTGCGTGGCGGGCTCGTGGGACCCGTGGGGGCTGTTTTCCGCCACTGTCTCGGAGGGCGCCGTGGCGCCGGCCTCGGTCGTCGTCATCGCGTCCTCCACATCACGGCCACACCCTGAGGGAATCACATACCCCTCCTGGGTATATCGTACCGAAGTTTCCCGGGTATAGGGCCTGCGGACGGCCCCCGTGCCAACCACTGTGCCTGATGGGCGACACTGGGGGACGGCCCATTAGCCGTGGCCGGATGATGCACTTAGCATCAGCCTGACCGAAACCGATGCACCCCGAGGACCCCTTGTGCGCTTTCGTCTGACCCCCAGGGAGACGAGCTTCTACGACATGTTCGCCGCCTCCGCGGACAACATCGTCACAGGCTCCAAGCTCCTGATGGAACTGCTCGGGGCGGACGCCTCCGCCCGGGCCGAGATCGCAGAGCGTATGCGGGCCGCGGAACACGCCGGTGACGACGCCACGCACGCGATCTTCCACCAGTTGAACTCCTCCTTCATCACGCCGTTCGACCGCGAGGACATCTACAACCTGGCGTCCTCCCTCGACGACATCATGGACTTCATGGAGGAGGCCGTCGACCTGGTCGTCCTCTACAACGTCGAGGAACTCCCCAAGGGCGTCGAGCAGCAGATCGAGGTGCTCGCCCGGGCCGCCGAGCTCACGGCCGAGGCCATGCCGAACCTGCGGACCATGGAGAACCTCACCGAGTACTGGATCGAGGTCAACCGGCTGGAGAACCAGGCCGACCAGATCCACCGCAAGCTGCTCGCCATGCTGTTCAACGGCAAGTACGAGGCCATCGAGGTCCTCAAGCTCAAGCAGATCGTGGACGTCCTCGAAGAGGCCGCGGACGCGTTCGAGCACGTGGCGAACACGGTGGAGACCATCGCCGTCAAGGAGTCCTGAACCCTTCCATGGACACCTTCGCTCTGGTCGTGACCATCCTGGTCGCGCTCTTCTTCACGTACACGAACGGCTTCCACGACTCAGCGAACGCGATCGCGACCTCGGTGTCCACCCGGGCGCTGACCCCCCGGGCCGCGCTGGCCATGGCGGCGGTCATGAACCTCGCCGGCGCCTTCCTCGGCTCCGGGGTCGCCAAGACCGTCAGCGAGGGCCTGATCGAGACGCCGGAGGGCTCGAAGGGGATGGGCATCCTCTTCGCGGCCCTGGTCGGCGCGATCGTGTGGAACCTCATCACCTGGTACTTCGGGCTGCCCTCCTCGTCCTCGCACGCGCTGTTCGGGGGCATGGTGGGAGCCGCGCTGGCGGGCGGCACCGACGTGATCTGGCACGGTGTGCTCGACAAGGTCGTCATCCCGATGTTCATCTCGCCGGTCGTCGGCCTGGTCGCCGGTTACCTCGTGATGACGGCGATCATGTGGATCTTCCGGCGCGCCAACCCGCACAAGGCGAAGCGGGGTTTCCGGATCGCGCAGACCGTGTCCGCGGCCGGCATGGCCCTCGGCCACGGCCTCCAGGACGCCCAGAAGACCATGGGCATCGTGGTGATGGCCCTGGTGATCTCCGGACACGAGACGTACGGCGACCCGATCCCGGTCTGGGTGAAGATCGCCTGCGCCCTGATGCTGTCACTGGGCACGTACGCGGGCGGCTGGCGCATCATGCGCACCCTGGGCCGGAAGATCATCGAGCTCGATCCGCCGCAGGGTTTCGCGGCCGAGACGACGGGTGCGGCGATCATGTTCACCACCGCGTACCTGTTCAAGGCGCCGGTCTCCACGACCCACGTCATCACCTCCGCGATCATGGGTGTCGGCGCCACCAAGCGCGTCAACGCCGTCCGTTGGGGCGTCGCCAAGAACATCGTCCTCGGCTGGTTCATCACCATGCCGGCCGCGGCGATCGTGGCCGCGTGCGCCTTCGGGATCGTGAACCTGGCGTTCCTGTAGGGGCCGTACACGCGATCGGGCCCGCCCCCGGGATTCCGGGGGCGGGCCCTTCGTGTCCTCGCGGTGGCACCGCCATGCAGCACCGCGAGGGGTCATTGGCCGGCTCAGCCGAAGCGGCCGGAGATGTAGTCCTCCGTGGCCTGCACCGACGGGTTGGAGAAGATCCGCTCCGTCTCGTCGATCTCGATCAGCTTGCCGGGCTGCCCGACGGCGGCCAGGTTGAAGAAGGCCGTGCGGTCGGAGACCCGGGCCGCCTGCTGCATGTTGTGCGTCACGATGACGATCGTGAAGCGCTCCTTCAGCTCACCGATCAGGTCCTCGATGGCGAGCGTGGAGATCGGGTCCAGGGCCGAGCAGGGCTCGTCCATGAGCAGGACGTTGGGCTCCACCGCGATGGCGCGGGCGATGCACAGCCGCTGCTGCTGACCACCCGAGAGACCCGAACCCGGCTTGTTCAGACGGTCCTTGACCTCGTTCCAGAGGTTCGCGCCCTTGAGGGACTTCTCGACGATGTCCGTCAGCTCGGACTTCTTGTACGAGCCGTTCAGCCGCAGGCCCGCCGCCACGTTGTCGAAGATCGACATGGTGGGGAACGGGTTCGGGCGCTGGAAGACCATGCCCACCTCGCGGCGGACGGACACCGGGTCGATGCCCTGTCCGTACAGGTCCTCGTCGTCGAGGAGCACCTTGCCCTCGACGCGGCCGCCGGAGGTGACCTCGTGCATCCGGTTGAGCGTGCGCAGGAACGTCGACTTGCCGCAGCCGGAGGGGCCGATGAAGGCCGTCACCGAGCGGGGCTCGACGGTCATCGAGATGTCCTCGATCGCCTTGTGGGAGCCGTAGTAGGCGGTCAGACCGCTTACGTCGATTCGCTTGGCCATAACTACTTCACTTCCAGTCAGTCGCTGAGGAGGCCGCGTCAGCGACCGGTCTTCGGGGCCTTCCAGCGGGCGATGCCGCGGGCCACCAGGTTCAGGATCATCACGAAGGCGATCAGCGTCAGGGACGCCGCCCACGCGCGGTCGTACGCCGCACCGGCGCCCGCGCTGTTCGCGTACTGCTGGTAGATGTACAGCGGCAGCGACTGCTGGGCCCCTTCGAAGGGGTTGGCGTTGATGAGCGAGTTGCCCCACACCAGGAGCAGCACCGGCGCGGTCTCACCGGCGATACGGGCGATCGCGAGCATGATGCCGGTCGTGATGCCGCCGATGGAGGTCGGCAGGACCACCTTCAGGATCGTGCGCCACTTCGGGATGCCCAGCGCCAGGGACGCCTCGCGCAGCTCGTTCGGGACGAGCTTGAGCATCTCCTCGGTGGAGCGGACGACGACCGGCATCATCAGGATCGCCAGGGCGAGCGAGCCGGCGAAGCCGAAGGGCTGCATGTCGAACATCAGCATGATCGAGAGGATGAACAGACCTGCGACGATCGACGGGATGCCCGTCATGACGTCGACGAAGAAGGTGACGGCCCTGGCGAGCTTCCCGCGCCCGTACTCGACCAGGTAGATCGCGGTCAGCACACCGATCGGCGCCGCGATCACGGTGGCGAGACCGACCTGCTCCAGGCTGCCGAGGATGGCGTGGTAGATGCCGCCGCCCGGCTCGGAGTCGGCGACCAGGCCCATCGAGTGGGTCAGGAAGTAGAAGTCGAGGACCTTCACCCCGCGCGAGATCGTCGACCACACCAGGGAGACCAGCGGGACCACGGCGAGCAGGAAGGCGACCCAGACCAGCGCGGTGGCGACCCGGTCCTTGGCCTGCCGGCGGCCCTCCACGCGGGCGGCGACGGCGTACGTGCCGAGGACGAACAGCACCCCGGCGATCAGCGCCCACTGGATGCTGCTCTCCAGGCCGGCGGCCGCGCTGATGCCGAGCCCGAGGGCGACGGAGCCGGCGGCGACGGCGTACGGGGTCCACCGGGGGAGGCTGGCGCCGCGCAGGCTGCTCGGGCCCTTGTCGGTGATGACGGCGTTGCTCATGCGTTGGCCCCCGAGTACTCCTTGCGACGCGCGATGATCATGCGGGCCGCGCCGTTGACCAGCAGGGTGATGACGAAGAGGACGAGGCCGGAGGCGATCAGCGCGTCCCGGCCCAGCTCGCTGGCCTCACCGAACTTGCTGGCGATGTTCTGGGCGAAGGTGCCGCCGCCCGGGTCGAGCAGGCTGGCCTGGATGTCGAAGCTCGGCGAGAGCACCGTGGCCACGGCCATCGTCTCGCCGAGCGCGCGGCCGAGACCGAGCATCGAGGCGGAGATCACGCCGGAGCGGCCGAAGGGGATCACCGCCATGCGGATGACCTCCCAGCGGGTGGCGCCGAGCGCCAGGGCCGCCTCCTCGTGCATCTGCGGGACCTGGCGGAAGACCTCGCGGCTCACGTTGGTGATGATCGGCAGGATCATGATCGCGAGCAGGATGCCGACGGTGAGCATCGAGCGGGGGGCGCCGCCCTGCCACTGGAAGATGCCGGTCCAGCCGAGGTAGTCGTCGAGCCAGCCGTAGAGGCCGTTCATGTGCGGGACCAGGATCAGGGCGCCCCAGAGGCCGTAGACGATGGACGGCACGGCGGCGAGCAGGTCGATCACGTAGGCGATCGGGCCGCTCAGCCTGCGGGGGGCGTAGTGCGTGAGGAACAGCGCGATGGCGACGGCGATCGGGACGGCGATGGCCATCGCGATGACCGAGGAGACGATCGTGCCGAAGACCAGGACCGCGATGCCGAACTTCGGCGGGACGAGCTGGGTGTTCCACTCGAACGCGGTGAAGAAGTTCGCCTCGTCCTTGCTGATCGCGATGGAGGCGCGGTAGGTGAGGAAGCCGGCGATGGCGGCCATGATCACCAGCAGCAGGATGCCCGAGCCCCGGGAGAGTCCGAGGAAGATCCGGTCGCCGGGCCGGGTGGCGCCACGGGCCGCGCGCTTCTGTTCGGCCGGGGTCGGCTGGGAGATGGGTGGAGGTGTGTCTGTTATCTGTGTGGTGTCCATCGGGTTCTCCGGTCTGCTGAGCCGCACGCGGGGTGCGGCTCCTGGCGGCGGTGCACCGGACGGTGCGGTCCGGCCCGGACCCCCGGGACGGGGTCGGGGCCGGACCGCACGCTCAGGTCAGCTCAGGCCCTCGATGGTGGTGCGGACCTTGGCGATGATGTCGTCGGGGATCGGCGCGTAGTCGTTGTCCGCGAGGACCTTCTGGCCGTCCTCGGAGGCGGTGTAGCGCAGGAACGCCTTGGTGGCGGCCAGGGTGTCGGCCTTGTTGCCCTTGTCGCAGACGATCTCGTACGTCACCAGGACCATCGGGTAGGCACCCTCGGCCTTGGTCGCGTAGTTGAGCTTCAGCGCGAGGTCCGAGCCGGTGCCGACGACCTTGGCGTCGGCGATCGCCTTGGTGGCGTTCTCGACGGTCGGCTCGACCGGGGCGGAGGCGCCGGTGTCGATGCTGACCGGCGTGATGCCGTCCTTGGCGTAGGAGAGCTCGAAGTAGCCGATGGCGCCGTTGGTCTGCTTCACCTGCTGGGCGACACCGGAGGACTGCGCGGCGGACTGGCCGCCCTTGGCCTGCCAGGTCTTGCCGCCCTCGTAGGGCCAGTCGCTCTTGGCGGTGGCGATCAGGTATTTGGTGAAGTTGTCCGTGGTGCCGGAGTCGTCCGAGCGGTGGAACGCCTGGATCTTCAGGCTGGGCAGCTTGACGCCCGGGTTCAGCTTGGCGATCGCCGGGTCGTTCCAGTTGCTGATCTTGGCGTTGAAGATCTTGGCGATGGTGGGCGCGTCCAGCGTGAGCTTGTCGACACCGGAGATGTTGATGCCGAGGGCGATCGGGCCTCCGACCATCGGCAGGTCGATGCCCTGGCCGCCGGAGCAGACCTTCTTGGAGGCCGCGACCTCTTCGGGCTTCAGCGCGGAGTCGGAACCGGCGAAGGCGACCTGGCCGTTGGTGAACGCGGTGACGCCCGCGCCGGAACCGCCGCCCTTGTAGTTGATCTGCACACCGCAGGCCTGCGTGAACTGCTTGACCCAGGCGTCGATCGCGTTCTTCTGCGCGGAGGAGCCGTCGGCGAGCAGCTGGCCCTTGGCGTCGTCGCACTTGATGTTGCCGGCGGCCGCGGTGGCGGACGCGCCGCCGCCGCTGCTGTCGCTCGTGTCGTCGGAGCCGCACGCCGTGAGGGCCAGGGCGCCGGAGACGGCGAGAGCACCGAAGGCGAGGGCCCGCCGGTTCTTGCGCTGAAGCTTCACTTGAGTTCCTTCCGGGAGCCGCCGTCCTGAATCCGGCGGCGTGCGCGAAGTGTGGGAGACACGGATGCGCCTCGTAGGCGCATCACGCATCGCGTAAGGCCGAAATTAGGCAGATCAGGTGAAGGCGCTTATGGCCGGAAGTGAACGAGGGGTGAACCCCTGCGAAAGGTGCGGTGAGGTCACGGAACGCTTACGTCGAGGGCACGGTGTGATTCCGGAACGCACCAGGGAACCCTCACCACCCCAGTCCCGTCTCGTTCCACGGAAGCCGACGAGGCCGACGAAAGGCACGGAAACATGGAACGGCGTACGTTCATCGGAGGCGGCGCGGCCGCGGTCGCGGCGCTGGCCACGGCCGCCTGCGACAGCGGCGGCAAGGCCGACGCCGCACAGAGCACCTCCGGCCAGGCCCTCACCTCCCGTACGCCGACCGCGGCCGCCGCGAACTGGGCGGCCCTCGCCCGCGACCTGGACGGCCCCCTGCTGCGCCCCGGCGACGCGAACTGGTCGACCGCCCGGCAGCTCTACAACACCCGCTTCGACGCGCTGAAGCCGGCCGCGGTGGCGTACGTGGCGCACGCCGACGACATCCGCACCACGCTCGCCTATGCCCGCGCCCACGGCGTCCGGGTGGCGATCCGCAACGGCGGCCACTCCTACGCCGGCTGGTCCTCGGGAAACAACCGGCTGATCGTCGATGTCTCCAAGCTGAACCGGGTCCGCGCGAGCGGCGGCACCGCCGTGGTCGGCGCCGGCGCCAAGCTGATCGACGTCTACCGGGCGCTCACCGCGAAGGGCGTGACGATCCCCGCGGGCTCCTGCCCGACCGTCGGCGTCTCCGGTCTGGTCCTCGGCGGCGGTCACGGCGTGGCCTCCCGGGCCTACGGACTGACCTGCGACAGCCTCACCCAGGCCACCCTGATCACGGCCGACGGCAAGCAGCTCACCGCGAACGCGACCACGAACAAGGACCTCTTCTGGGCCCTGCGCGGCGCGGGCAACGGCAACTTCGGCGTGGTCACCGAACTGCACTTCAGGACCCACCCGGCCCCGCAGGGCGTGACCGCGTACGCGACCTGGCCGTGGTCGAAGGCCGCCGCCGTGGTGAAGGCCTGGCAGGAGTGGGGCCCCGGCCAGCCCGACGAGATCTGGTCGTCCTGCCACCTGGAGAACGGCGGCTCGCCCTCGGTGGCCGTCGCGGCCTTCTCGCTGGGCACCTACGGCGAGCTCCAGAACGCCCTCGACCGTCTCGCCGACCGGGTCGGCTCACCGGCCCGCAGCGTCACCCTCCGGCGGCACTCCTACGAGAGCGCGATGGAGGCGTACGCGGGCTGCTCGTCCTTCTCCACGGACGCCAAGTGCCATCTGCCCGGCTCCACCCCGAACCGCGATCCGCACGGCGCCCTCGGCCGGGAGACCTACGCGGCCCGCTCGGGCTTCTTCGACCGCTCGCTGTCCGCGGCCGGCATCCAGACCCTCCTGCGGCAGATCTCGGCGGCCCGCGGCGGCTCGGGCAGCATCGCCCTGACGGCGCTCGGCGGCGCGGTCAACCGCGTCTCGCCCACGGCCACCGCCTTCGTCCACCGCCGCTCCCGCATGCTGGCCCAGTACATAGCGTCCTGGCGGGCGGGCACGACGGGCACG
This sequence comes from Streptomyces sp. NRRL B-24085, assembly GCF_001282115.1. Taxonomy (GTDB): domain Bacteria; phylum Actinomycetota; class Actinomycetes; order Streptomycetales; family Streptomycetaceae; genus Streptomyces. The sequence goes on from NZ_LJBR01000175.1 coordinate 10,230, forward strand.
ACGGCCCAGTCCTGGCTGGCGGGCGCCCACGACGCGATGAAGCCCTACGCCTCGGGGGCGGCCTACCAGAACTACACGGACCCGACGCTGAAGGACTGGCGCAAGGCGTACTACGGCGACGCGGCGACAAAGCTCGCCAAGGTGAAGAAGGAGTACGACCCGCAGGGATTCTTCACGTTCCCCCAGGCGCTGTAGCGGCTAGGCCGCGAGGTCCCGCTCGGAGGCGGCGGCCTCCTGCCGGGCCCCGGGGATCACCGGGGCCCCCGCCCCGGTCCCTCGCGCGCGGATCAGCCACGCGCCTTTCGGGGAGCGTTCGACCGCCTTCAGCAGGGGCGTGAGGAGAGCCATCGCGAGCGGCGACAGCAGCAGGGCCACCGCCGTGCCGAGCGCGAACCCGCCGACGACGTCCGTCGGGTAGTGCACCCCCATGTACACCCGGCAGAAGCCCTCCAGCAGCGCCAGCGCGATGCCGACGAGCCCGAACTTCCGGTTGGCCACGAACAGCGCGACCGCCATCGCCATGGTGATGGTCGCGTGGTCGCTCACGAAGGAGTAGTCGGTCTTGCCGGACACCAGGACCTCGATGCCCTCGTGGGTCCGGAACGGCCGGGGCCGCTCGACGAACCCCCTTATGGGCACGTTCACCAGTACGGCCAGCGCGGCGGCGAGCGGCGCCCACACCAGCGCGGCCACCGAGGAGGCGGCGTCCTCACCGGCACGCCGGCGGCCCGCCCACCAGCACCCGAGGATGAGCAGCACCATGCCGAGCAGGATGCCGTACTCCCCGACGTACTCCATGACCCGGTCGAACCAGTGCGGGGCGTCCTTGGCCAGGCCGTTGATGTCGTACAGCAGGTCGACGTCGGGGTTCGACCCGGATTCGGCGAGAACAGCCATGGTGCTGCGGCCCCTTCGTCGTCTTTCCCGGCGTACCCATGTGCGCTCGGCTACGCCCTCAGGAACGCACGGCTCCCGTTAATACGTTCCACACTCCACTGAATGATCACGCAGACGTTATCGAAGAGAGACACATCGCCGCAGCTCAGGGGGTGGGTTTCACGCTCGGTCACACCGTGGTGGGCAACGCTTTCGCGCCATCCTCGGTGACCCGGGTGGCACCGAAGTACTCAGAAGTGTCGATCGGGTCGAACCGGATCACAGCACCCGTTCTCGGGGCGTCGATCATGTATCCGCCGCCCACATAAATCCCCACATGGTGGATGGCGCGCGAGTTGGTGAGGTCCTTGGAGAAGAACACCAGGTCCCCCGGCAGCAGTTCACTTCTGGCCGGATGCGGGCCCGCGTTGTACTGGTCGTTGGCCACCCGCGGCAGCGTGATGCCCACGCTCGCGTACGAGGCCTGCGTCAGCCCCGAGCAGTCGAAGCGGCCGCCCTGCGCGGCGGTTCCGGTCCCGCCCCACAGATAGGGCGTGCCGAGCTTCTTCTGCGCGTAGTAGATGGCGCCGGCGGCCTGCCGGGAGGGATCGACGCGGGTCGTGGGCGCCGCGAAGCTCTCCTCCAGGGTCGTGATGGTCTTCACGTAGTTCTGGGTCTCCTTGTACGGCGGCACGCCCCCGTACTTGATGACCGCGTAGGCGCCCGCGTTGTAGGAGGCGAGCATGTTCTCGGTGAGGTTGCCGGGGACGTCCTTCACGTAGGACGCGAGCGAGCAGTCGTAGGAAGCCGCCGACGGAATCGCGTCGTTGGGGTCCCAGACGTCCTTGTCGCCGTCACCGTCGCCGTCGATGCCGTGCGTGGCCCAGGTCCCCGGGATGAATTGCGCTATCCCCTGCGCCGCCGCGGCGCTCTGGGCCTTCGGGTTGAATCCGCTCTCCTGGTAGAGCTGGGCGGCGAGCAGGGCCGGGTTGATGGCGGGGCAGAGGTTGCCCCACTTCTGCACGAGGGGCTGGTACGCGGCGGGAACGGCCCCCTTGGCCAGGGCCCGGGTGGCTCCGCCCACCCCGCCCGCGAGGTTGCCCGCGACGACGTACACCCCCACGACGAGGAGCATCACGAAGCTGAGCCCCGCCCCGAGAGCGGCGCCCGCAACGAGCCACGCCTTACGCACCGTCAACCGCCCCTCGCCCGCTGGGAGTCCGCCCGCGCCAGTCTAGGAGCTTCCCCGAACCGAACCGGGGTACTCGGCGGGGTCGGCGCGAAGATCAGCAGATCGCGTCACGGTAGAGCGCGGCGGCCTCCGCCCCGAGCACCACGCTGTACGACACGTCGGCAGTCAGTCCGCCCTGCTCGTGCCCGCCCAGCACGCCCACGACCTGGCCGTCCCCGTTCACCCAGGGACTGCCGCTCGTACCGCCGGTGAAGCCGGGGCACTCGATCCGCTGCTGCGTACGGCTGTGCGCGGTCGGCTTGTTGGTGCAGCCGATCGGCACGTCACGGGAGGAGGGGTAGCCGATGACGGTGACGGCGGTGGCCCCGGTGGCGGTACCGGTCACGAACGGGTTCCCGCCGACGGCGTTCTGCACCGCCCCCTCCACCGTGGCGAAGGCGACGTCGCTGTCCTCGTCCTGCCCCTCGGCCCACCCCGCGGGCATGAACCGCTTCTGCACCCTCCATCTCCCGTACGGCGCCCTGCCGTCCCGGTACCCGGGCACGAACACGAGGTCGCCGCTGTCGTCGAGACAGTGCGCGGCGGTGACGATGAGATCCCGGTGCGGGCTGCGGACGACGGAGGCGGTGCAGTGGTGTTGCCCACCCGCGAACAGGGCGCCCACCCGGGCGTTCCCCGCACTCGCGGCGGCGACGGTCGTCACCCCGAAGGGCCCCGCCCCGTCGTCGGCGACCGCCTCGGAGGCCGAGGTGACGGTGAGCAGCACGGCGGCGGCGTGGAGAGCGAGACGTGGCATGCGCTTCACGGAAGCCAGCATTCCGCACGAAGGTGAGAATCACGTCAAGCCCGGCTCGGGGGAGCTCGACGCCCGGGGTCGCGAGCCGCAACACCGAGGCCCGGTCACGCACCGGCCGGGGGCCTGAGCCCTGCCACCCGGGGACGTGAGCCGCGACACCGAAGCCCGGTCACGCACCGGCCGGGAGCCTGAGCCCTGCCACCCGGAGGCGTGAGTCGCGACACCGAGGCCTGGTCACGCACCGGCCGGGGCGGCGGTGCGGCCCGGCCGTCCAGTTCCCACCCCCACCACCAGACGGTACGACCACGCAGAACCTGCACGCCGGGAGCCCGCACACACGTACGCCCGCCCCCTCGCCCGGCGAGCGTGTCGACCAAGTCCGGCACCGCACGTCCACCGCCCGCCACGCGACGCCAGACTGCCACCCGCCGCGGCCCACCCCGCCCAGTGCTCCCCCGCATACCCGGCCCGGCCACCCGGCTCCGCGCCCGGGCCGGGTATGCGGGGGAGCACTGGGCGGGGT
>NZ_LJBR01000176.1 GCF_001282115.1 Streptomyces sp. NRRL B-24085
CTCAAGCAGCCGAGCCGCCGGACCGAGGACGGACACCCCCCACCCCGGCACCGACCCACCCACCACACCGCACGCGCTACACAAGCCCCCACCGAAGCCGCACAGGCCGCCGCAGGCATCCAGGGGCGCGGGGAACTGCGCAAAAACGTCCGCCCCCACCGAACCCGCACCCGACGCACGGCAAAGGGCCCGCCCAGTGTGTCCGGACGGGCCCTTCTACCGCGCGTGGCGAGCGCAGCGACAAGCGGTGATCAGTGGTGGCCGTGGCCGCTCGTGATCTCCTTGTACTCCTCGACGGTCGGCTTGGGGATCTGGGACTCCTCGCCGTAGTACGCCTCGCTCAGCTTGGCGCGCAGCTTCTCGGTGCCCTTGACCTTCCGCTCGACGCCGTTCTCGTCGACCGTGGGGCCGATCTCGGCCGGCTTGTACTGCTCGTGCGCCGTGAGCGTGTGGAGCTGCTCCTGGCTGAGCGGCTCGTGCACCTCGATGAACTCACCGTGCGGCAGGCGCTTGATGATGCCGGACTCGCGGCCGTGCAGCACCTTGTCCTTGTCGCGGCGCTGGAGGCCGAGGCAGATCCGCTTGGTGACGACGAACGCGATGACCGGGGCGACGAAGAACGCGATCCGCACGAACCAGGTGATGGCGTTGATCGACAGGTGGAAGTGCGTGGCGAAGAGGTCGTTTCCACCACCGATCAGCAGCACGAAGTACCAGGTCATCCATGCCACACCGAACGCGGTCCGGGTCGGGGCGTTGCGCGGCCGGTCCAGGATGTGGTGCTCGCGCTTGTCGCCGGTGACCCAGGACTCGATGAACGGGTACACCGCGATCGCGACCAGCACCAGCGGGAAGATGACCAGCGGGATGAACACGCCCAGGACGAGCGTGTGACCCCAGAAGTTGATCTCCCAGCCCGGCATGACACGGATCAGGCCCTCGGAGAAGCCCATGTACCAGTCCGGCTGGGCGCCCGTGGACACCTGGTCGGGACGGTAGGGGCCCATCGCCCAGATCGGGTTGATGGAGGCGATCGCCGCGATGACCGCGATGACACCGAAGACCAGGAAGAAGAAGCCTCCGGCCTTGGCCATGTAGACCGGCAGCAGCGGCATGCCGACGACGTTGTTGTTGGTCTTGCCGGGGCCCGCGAACTGCGTGTGCTTGTGGTAGAAGACCAGGATCAGGTGCGCCACCATCAGGCCGAGCATGATGCCCGGCAGCAGCAGGACGTGGATCGAGTAGAAGCGGGCCACGAAGTCGCCGCCCGGGAACTCTCCGCCGAACAGGAAGAACGACAGGTACGTGCCGACGATCGGCACGGACAGGATCGCGCCCTCCATGAAGCGGACACCGGTGCCGGAGAGCAGGTCGTCCGGGAGCGAGTAACCGGTGAAGCCGGTGAACATGCCGAGGACGAACAGCAGGAAGCCGAACAGCCAGTTGACCTCACGCGGCTTGCGGAACGCACCCGTGAAGAACACGCGCATCATGTGCACGAACATGCCGGCGAGGAAGATCAGCGCCGCCCAGTGGTGGATCTGCCGGATCAGCAGACCACCGCGCACATCGAAGGAGATGTGCATGGTCGAGTTGAACGCCTCGGACATCAGCTGGCCCTGCAGCGGGACGTAGCTGCCGTGGTACTCCACCTCGTTCATCGACGGGTGGAAGAACAGCGTCAGGTACACACCCGTGAGGATGATGATGATGAAGCTGTACATGCACACTTCGCCCAACATGAACGACCAGTGGTCGGGGAAGATCTTGCGCATGTTGGCCTTGGCCAGGGAGTAGATCCCGAGCCGGCCGTCGGCCCAGTCGGCGACGCGCTCGCCGGCCGGTGCCTTCCCGCGTGCGCGGGACTCGGAGGTCTCTGTAGTGCTCATCCGCGCTCCCAGAATGCAGGACCGACGGGCTCCTCGAAGTCGCCGAGCGCTTCGAGGTAGCCCTGGTCGTTCACGCCGATGCGCAGCTGCGGCAGGGCGTGACCGGCGGGGCCGAAGATCACCCGGGCACCGTCGGAGAGGTCGAAGGTGGACTGGTGGCAGGGGCAGAGCACGTGGTGCGTCTGCTGCTCGTACAGGGAGATCGGGCAACCGACGTGGGTGCAGATCTTCGAGTACGCGACGATGCCCTCGTGCGACCACTCGAGCTCGCGCTTGTCCTTGATGTTGTCCGGCTGGATGCGGACGATCATCAGGGCGGCCTTGGCGATCTCGGTCTGGAACTCCTCGTCGTGCTCCTCCAGGCCCTCGGGCTTGGCGAAGGTCAGCGAGCCGACCTGGACGTCGGAGGGGCGCAGCGGCTCGTTGGTGTTCATGTTGACGAGCTGGAGGCCCTTGCGCCACATGGTGTGGCGGAGCTTGGTGCCGGGCAGCGGGCCGAGGTCGCGCAGCAGCATGACGCCGGAGAGCGGGAACAGGGCCAGCGCGCCGAACATCGTGTTGCGGATCAGCTTGCGACGGCCGAGCGCCGACTCCTTGGCACCCTGCTTGAAGTCCGCGTGCACCTTCGCGCGGACCTCGGGGGACGCCTCGATCGGGTGCCGCTCGTCGGCGATCTCCTCGTCGGACATCAGGGTGCGGGCCCAGTGGACCGCGCCCGCGCCGATCGCGAAGAGGGCGAGACCGAGGGTCAGGCCCAGCGCGAAGTTCAGCGCGTTGATGTGCCCGATCGGGAAGACGAAGATCGACTTGTCGTGGGGGATGCCCACGTACGAGGCGATGAACCCGACGGTGGCCAGCATCGACACCGTGAACAGCATGGCCACCGTGCGCTCGGACCGCCGGGCGGCCCGCTCGTCGATGTCCTGCACCCGGTGCTCGTGGGGCGGGAGGCCGGGGTCCGCGAACGGGTTCTTGTCGTCCGCGACGCCCACCGTGCCGTGCGCGTCCTGCTCAGCGGGCAGGTTCTCTTCTGGAATGTCTTGGCTACTCATGACTTCTTGGCCTTTGCGGTCCGAGCGGCGACCCAGACGGCGACCGCGATCAGCGCGCCGAGGCCGAAGATCCAGGCGAACAGGCCTTCGGAGACCGGGCCGAGACCGCCCAGCTCAAGGCCGCCGGGGCTCACGGTGTCGTCGCCGTTGACCGCGTTCAGGTACGCGATGATGTCCTTCTTGTTCTGCTCCGACAGCGTGGTGTCGGGGAACGACGGCATGTTCTGCGGGCCGGTCTGCATGGCCTCGTAGATGTGCTTCGGGTCGACGTCCTCGAGGCTCGGCGCGAACTTGCCGTGCGTCAGCGCGCCACCCTTGCCGGTGAAGTTGTGGCACTGCGTGCAGTTGTCACGGAACAGCTCGCCGCCCTTGGCGATGTCGGCGCCGTCGGGGCCGTACTGCGCCTCGGTCGGGATGTTCGGACCCGCGCCCAGCGAGGCGATGTACGCGGCCAGCTGGTCGATCTCGGCCTGCGTGTAGATGACCTTCTTGCGCGGAACCTGCGCACCCGGCTGCTGGGCCGGCATGCGGCCGGTGCCGACCTGGAAGTCGACGGCCGCGGCGCCCACGCCCACGAGGCTCGGACCGTCGGAGGACCCCTGACCGCCGGTGCCGTGGCAGCTGGCACAGCCTACGGCGAAGAGCTTCTTGCCCTCGTCGATGGCCAGGGACTGGGCGGTTTCGTCTGCCTTCGCCTTGTCCGCGGGGGCGAACACGGCGTACAGCCCCCCGGTGCATGCCAGCGCGAGGAGTAGGACGACGAGCGCCGCCAGCGGGTGGCGTCGTCGTGCGGAGAGCTTTTTCACGGATTACCCCGGTGTCAGGATCTTCTGCGTCGATGCTTGCGATGTCGGGAGCGGGCCCGGCTACTTGATCATGTAGATCGTGGCGAAGAGGCCGATCCAGACGACGTCGACGAAGTGCCAGTAGTAGGACACGACGATCGCGGCCGTCGCCTGCTCGTGGGTGAACCTCTTGGCCGCGTAGGTGCGCCCGAGAACGAACAGGAACGCGATCAGGCCGCCCGTCACGTGCATGCCGTGGAAGCCGGTGGTCAGGTAGAACACCGAGCCGTACGGGTCGGAGGAGAGCGAGAGCCCGTCCTTCTTCACCAGCTCCGTGTACTCGTAGATCTGACCGCCGATGAAGATCGCGCCCATGATGAACGTGACGATGAACCAGCCCCGGAGCTTCTTCACGTCACCGCGCTCGGCGGCGAAGACGCCGAGCTGGCAGGTGAGCGAGGAGAGCACCAGGATCGTGGTGTTCGTCGCCGAGAACGGGAAGTTCAGGCTGTGCGCCATTTCCTTCCAGTGATCGGGTCCCGTCACCGATCGCAGGGTGAAGTACATCGCGAAGAGGGCCGCGAAGAACATCAGCTCGGAACTCAGCCAGATGATGGTTCCGACGCTGGTGAGGTTCGGCCGGTTGACCGACGGGTGCGCGTGCCCGGTTTCTACTGTCGTTGCTGTCGCCACGACCGACATTATGTCGGTCGCTTATCCCGCCCTCACCCCGGGGGGTGCCGTTCGGAGTGTCCTACTGCTCCATACCGGTGTTGACGTGGTGTTCAAGGGAGTAGCATCCGGCCCAACGGGCCTGTCCTTACGACGCTGACGTCACGGAGGAACAATGCAGCCGACCGCCACGGTGCTGGTCTACAGCGACGATTCCAACACCCGCGAACAGGTGCGGCTCGCCGCCGGGCGCCGACCGGCTCCGGACGTCCCGTTGGTCGAGTTCGTGGAGTGCGCCACGCCCGCCGCGGTGCTGAAGGAGCTGGACAGGGGCGGGATCGACGTCTGTGTGCTGGACGGGGAGGCCGTGCCGATGGGCGGCATGGGCCTGTGCCGGCAGATCAAGGACGAGGTGTTCGACTGCCCGCCGGTGCTGCTGCTGATCGGGCGGCCGCAGGACGCCTGGCTGGCCACGTGGAGCCGGGCCGAGGGTGCGGTGACCCATCCGGTGGACCCGGTGGAGTTCGCGTCGGCGCTGGCTTCTTTGCTGCGGTCGCGGAGGGCTTTGAGCGCCTAGGAGCCCGGGGGGCGTCGGTTCATCGGCGGCTTCGGGCCCGTTGTGGCTGGTCGCGCAGTTCCCCGCGCCCCCAGGTCGGCTCCCCTGGCGTGTCTCTAGACACTTTCCGGCCGCAGCCTTGCCGTCTGGTCCGCACTGGGAGCGTCCGGTGTGCCTTTGAACAACGCACTGCCCTCGCGCCACTTCTTCCAGTCCAGGTTCCAGTCGCCGAAGCCGTTGCCGAACGGCTCCATGGTGTCGCCCTCCGAGTTGACCACCTGGACGACGTCGCCCTCGTGGACGGTCTCGAAGAACCACTCCGCGTTGGCCGTGCTCATGCCCGTGCAGCCGTGGCTGACGTTGGCGTAGCCCTGGGAGCCGACCGACCAGGGGGCGGCGTGGACGTACTCGCCGCTCCAGGTGACGCGGGTGGCGTAGTAGACCGGGAGGTCGTACGACTCCGAGGAGCCCTCGGCGATCCCGATGCTGGTGCCGCGCATACGTACGAAGTACTCCTTGCCCAGCACGACCTTGACGCCGTTGCGGGTGTCGAAGCCGGGCTTGCCGGTGGTGACCGGGAGCTCCTTGATGACCTCGCCGTTCTTGTACACCGTCATCGAGTGCGACGAGGCGTCCGTCACGGCGATGATCCGGTCGCCGGTGGTCAGCTTCAGGGGCTTGCCCTTGCCGCCCCAGAGCCGGTCGCCGATCTTGATGCCCTCCAGGTCGCTGCGGACCTGGATCGTGGCGTGGGCGGGCCAGTACTCCTTGGGGCGGTAGTGGAGCTCCTTGTCGTCCACCCAGTGCCAGGCGCCCGGTACGGCGGGCGTGGAGTCGACCCTGAGGGCACGCTCCACGACGGCCCGCTGGGCCTTGTCCTTGACGGGCCGGTCCAGCTTGGCGGTGACGGGCTGGCCGACGCCGTACGTGCCCGTCTTGGGCCCGAAGGCGACGTTCAGGCGCTTCTTGCCGAGCGGTCTGCTGGTGTCGAAGTCGAGGACCCTGCGGCCCGGGGCGCCGTCCTCGTCCTCGGTGCTCACCCGGACCGTGTAGTGGGCGTTCGCGGCCAGCGGGGAGGTGCTGCGCCAACGGGTGCCGTCGGCGGAGAGTTCGCCCGCCACACGGCGGCCCGTGGCGTCCGTGGCGGTGACGTCGGTGATGCGGCCGTCGTCGTCATCGGCGGTGACCTCGAGCGGCTTGTCCGGGTCGGCCTTCTTGCCGTCGCCGGTGGGCGCGTTGAAGGCGATCTGGTCCGCGGCGTCGTAGGGCGTGGCCGCCAGCGGGTTCCCGTCGGACCCGCAGGCGGCGGCGCTCGCGCCGAGGGCGATCACCACCAGCGTGCAGCCGACGACGGTGCGGGTACGCGGTGCGTGGTTCATGGCTTCACGCTAGGAAGGCACGTCAAGAACGGCACGCCGGGTGACTCGTACGAGGGATCCCGATTGCGGCAAACGCAGGAGCCCGGACGCTCCTGACGGAGTGTCCGGGCTCCTGACGAGCTCAGCTCGTGCTACTGGGTGCGGTTCTCACCGCGGTAGTACTCGAAGACCCAGCCGTACAGGCCGACCAGGATCACCGGCACGGAGAAGTACAGCAGCCACCAGCCGATCGCGACCGACAGGAAGGCGAGGGCACCGCCGACACCGAGGGCGAGCGGCTGCCAGCTGTGCGGGCTGAAGAACCCGACCTCGCCGGCGTCGTCCGCGACGTCGGCCTCCTTGTTGTCCTGCGCGCCGGCGTCCACCCGCTTGGCCGTGAAGCCCAGGTAGAAGCCGATCATGATGGACAGACCGAAGGCCAGGAAGAGCGCGGTGGTACCGGCCGGCTCCTTCGACCACACGCCATAGACGATCGCCATGGCGAGGATGAAGATGCTCAGCCAGAAGAACATCCGTCCCTGGATCTTCACTTCCCGGCCTCCTTGCCGCCGTTGCCGGCCAGAGCCTTCTCACCGTGACCGGCGTTCTCGAGCTGGTCGAGAGCGGCGATCTCAGGGTGGTGCAGGTCGAACGCCGGGGATTCGCTGCGGATCCGCGGCAGGGTGAGGAAGTTGTGGCGCGGCGGCGGGCAGGAGGTCGCCCACTCGAGGGAGCGGCCGTAGCCCCACGGGTCGTCGACTCCGACCGGCTTGCCGTACTTGGCCGTCTTCCACACGTTGTAGAGGAACGGCAGGATCGACAGGCCGAGCACGAACGAGCTGATCGTGGAGATCGTGTTCAGGGCGGTGAAGCCGTCGGCCGCCAGGTAGTCGGCGTACCGGCGCGGCATGCCCTCGGCGCCCAGCCAGTGCTGGACCAGGAAGGTGCCGTGGAAGCCGATGAACAGCGTCCAGAACGTGATCTTGCCGAGGCGCTCGTCGAGCATCTTGCCGGTGAACTTCGGCCACCAGAAGTGGAAGCCGGAGAACATCGCGAAGACGACGGTGCCGAACACGACGTAGTGGAAGTGCGCCACCACGAAGTACGAGTCCGAGACGTGGAAGTCCATCGGGGGCGAGGCCAGGATGACACCGGTCAGACCACCGAAGGTGAAGGTGATCAGGAAGCCGGTGGCCCAGAGCATCGGGGTCTCGAAACTCAGGGACCCCTTCCACATCGTTCCGATCCAGTTGAAGAACTTCACGCCCGTCGGTACGGCGATGAGGAACGTCATGAAGGAGAAGAACGGCAGGAGCACACCGCCGGTGACGTACATGTGGTGGGCCCACACCGTCACGGACAGACCCGCGATCGCGATGGTCGCCGCGATCAGACCCATGTAGCCGAACATCGGCTTGCGGGAGAAGACCGGGATGACCTCGGAGATGATGCCGAAGAACGGCAGGGCGATGATGTACACCTCTGGGTGGCCGAAGAACCAGAAGAGGTGCTGCCAGAGCAACGCTCCGCCATTGGCCGGGTCGAAGATGTGTGCCCCGAACTTCCGATCCGCCTCCAGCGCGAACAGCGCGGCGGCGAGGACGGGGAAGGCGAGCAGGACCAGCACCGCGGTCAGCAGCACGTTCCACACGAAGATCGGCATGCGGAACATGGTCATGCCCGGCGCGCGCATGCAGATGATCGTGGTGATGAAGTTGACCGCACCGAGGATCGTGCCGAAGCCGGAGAAGGCCAGACCCATGATCCACAGGTCGGCGCCGACGCCCGGCGAGCGGACCGCGTCCGACAGCGGGGAGTAGGCGAACCAGCCGAAGTCGGCCGCGCCCTGCGGGGTGAGGAAGCCGCCGACCGCGATGGTCGAGCCGAACAGGTAGAGCCAGTAGGCGAACATGTTCAGCCGCGGGAACGCCACGTCGGGCGCGCCGATCTGCAGCGGCATGATCCAGTTGGTGAAGCCGGCGAACAGCGGCGTCGCGAACATCAGCAGCATGATCGTGCCGTGCATCGTGAACGCCTGGTTGAACTGCTCGTTCGACATGATCTGCAGGCCCGGCCGGGCCAGCTCGGCGCGCATGAAGAGCGCCATCACGCCGCCGATCAGGAAGAACGCGAACGACGTGACCAGGTACAGGGTCCCGATCGTCTTGTGGTCAGTGGTGGTGAGCCACTTGATGACCACACTGCCGCGGTTCTGGCGCCGGACCGGCAGCTCGTCCGTGTAGTGGGACCCTGCTGCCGCGGCACCCTGGGGTTCGTTGAGGATGCTCACAGGTTCGTCGTCTCCCGGTCCTTCTCATGGGCGGTCTGCTCGATGCCCGCGGGAACGTAACCGGTCTGCCCCTTCTTCGCGAGGTCCTTGAGGTGCTGCTCGTAGCGCTCGGGGGAGACGACCTTCACGTTGAACAGCATCCGGGAGTGGTCGACGCCGCAGAGCTCGGCGCACTTGCCGAGGAAGGTGCCCTCCTTGTTGGGGGTCACCTCGAAGGCGTTGGTGTGGCCCGGGATGACGTCCTGCTTCATCAGGAACGGCACCACCCAGAAGGAGTGGATGACGTCACGCGAGGTGAGGACGAAGCGGACCGTCTTGCCCTTGGGGAGCCAGAGGGTCGGGCCGGGGTTGCCGGTCTGCGGGTTCCGCGTGGCGGGCGTCCCGAAGTCGTAGACACCGCCGGCGTTCGCCGGGAAGTCGTCCTTGAACCGGGTCGGAATCGCGTCCAGGTTCTTGTCCGTCTTCGCGTCACCCGTGGAACCGGCGACGGGCGTGATGTAGTTGAAGGCCCAGCTCCACTGGTAGCCGACGACGTTGACGGTGACGTCGGGCTGCTTCTTGAGGCTGAGCAGCTTCGACTCGTCGCGGGCCGTGAAGTAGAAGAGGACCGAGACGATGACGAGCGGAACCACGGTGTACAGCGCCTCGATGGGCATGTTGTACCGGGTCTGCGGAGGTACCTCGACCTTGGTGCGGCTGCGCCGGTGGAAGATGGCGCTCCAGATGATCAGACCCCACACCAGCACGCCGACGGCGAGCGCGGCAGCCCAGGAGCCCTGCCACAGGGAGAGGATCCGCGGAGCCTCTTCCGTGGTCGGGGTGGGCATACCAAGGCGGGGGAAGTCCTTGTATGTGCAACCGGTGGCGGTCGCCAGGACCAGGCCCGCGGTCATTGCCTGCAGCAGCTTCCGCCGCATCGGGCGCCGCGGCGAGCGGTCGGAGCCGTTGGGACTCACGTAGCGCCTTCCCGAGAGTCTCGCCCGCGCGGTTGGCTGCGGCCTGCCTCTTCGGTGGTCGGTCGCCGCCCTGCGTCGGGCAGGGGTTTGGATGTTTATGCGGACCAAACCCTAGCCGACGCCCTCCGGGGGTTCAGCGGGAGGGGGGCCTACTGGGTCGGGGGTTCGCTGGTTTGGCGGCCGCAGGTGCGTTGTGGCTGGTCGCGCCCCGCGGCGGAGCCGCTATGGATACAGCCCCGCGCCCCTGGGGAGGTTAGCGTTGCCGTGTGTCCTATCTCGACGCTGCTTCCAGTGCTCCGCTTCATCCCGTTGCCCGTCAGGCGCTGTTGGCGTCCTTGGACGAAGGGTGGGCTGATCCGTCCCGGCTGTACCGGGAAGGGCGGCGGGCCCGCCTGTTGCTGGACGCTGCCCGGGAGGCTGCCGCCGAAGCCGTGGGGTGCCGTCCTGACGAGCTGACGTTCACCTCGTCCGGGACGCGGGCCGTGCACAGTGGGATTGCCGGGGCGATGGGCGGGCGTCGGCGGGTCGGACGTCACCTGATCGTGTCAGCGGTCGAACATTCCTCGGTGCTCCATTCGGCTGAGCTGTTCGAGGTGACCGAGGTTCCGGTGGACCGTACGGGGGCGGTGAGTGCGCGGTCGTACGCCGACGCCCTTCGTCCGGACACCGCGCTGGCCTGTCTGCAGTCGGCCAACCACGAGGTGGGGACCGTGCAGCCGGTGGCCGAGGTGGCCGCGGTGTGCCGGGAGGCGGGGGTGCCGTTGCTGGTGGACGCGGCGCAGTCGCTCGGGTGGGGGCCGGTCGAGGGCGATTGGTCCCTGCTGACCGCCAGCGCGCACAAATGGGGCGGCCCCTCGGGGGTCGGCCTGCTCGCCGTCCGGAAAGGTGTCCGGTTCTCGCCCCCGGGGCCGTCCGACGAGCGGGAGTCGGGGCGGGCGCCGGGCTTCGAGAACCTGCCGGCGATCGTCGCGGCGGCGGCCTCGCTGCGGGCGGTGCGGGCCGAGGCGGAGCAGGAGGCCGTACGGCTGCGGGAGCTGACGGCGCGGATCCGTTCGCGGGTGCCGCGGCTGGTGCCGGACGTGGACGTGGTGGGTGATCCCGAGCGGCGGCTGCCGGGGATCGTGACCTTCTCCTGTCTCTATGTCGACGGGGAGACACTGCTGCACGAACTGGACCGGGCGGGTTTCTCCGTCTCCTCCGGGTCGTCCTGTACGAGCAGCACGCTGACGCCCAGCCATGTGCTGAAGGCGATGGGCGTGCTGAGTGAGGGGAATGTGCGGGTGTCGTTGCCGTTCGGAGCGATCTCCGAGGAGGTCGACCGGTTCCTGGAGGTGCTGCCGGGCGCGGTGGCGGCGGTCCGGGAGAAGCTGGGAGCGCCCGCGCCGGCGACCGAGGCCCACGAGGACTCCCTCGTCGTGGACGCCCTGGGCAAGCGGTGCCCGATCCCGGTCATCGAACTGGCCAAGGTGATCGGTGACGTGCCGGTGGGCGGGACCGTCCGGGTCCTCTCGGACGACGAGGCGGCCCGCCTGGACATCCCGGCGTGGTGCGAGATGCGGGAGCAGGAGTACGTCGGGGAGGAGCCGGCGGACCAGGGTTCCGCGTACGTGGTCCGCCGGGTCTCCTAGCCGGTCACTTGAGGTGGGTGCGGACCTCTTCGGCGGCCTCGTCGCCGTAGGCCTTGGTGAACCGCTCCATGAAGTTGGCGCGCCGCAGCCGGTACTCCTGCGTCCCCACGGTCTCGATGACGAGGGTGGCGAGCATGCAGCCCACCTGGGCCGCCCGCTCCAGGGAGACGCCCCAGGCGAGCCCGGACAGGAAGCCGGCGCGGAAGGCGTCACCGACGCCCGTGGGGTCGGCCTTGCGCTCCTCCTCGGGGCAGCCGACGACGATCGGCTCCTCGCCGACCCGGTCGATCCGCACGCCCTGCGCCCCGAGGGTGGTGACCCGGTGGCCCACCTTCGCGAGGATCTGCTCGTCGGACCAGCCCGTCTTGGACTCGATGAGCCCCTTCTCGTACTCGTTGGAGAAGAGGTAGGTGGCGCCGTCGAGGAGGATCCGGATCTCGTCGCCGTTCATACGGGCGATCTGCTGGGAGAAGTCCGCGGCGAACGGGATGCCGCGGGACCGGCACTCCTCGGTGTGGCGGAGCATCGCCTCGGGGTCGTCGGCGCCGATCAGGACGAGGTCGAGGCCGTCCACGCGGTCGGCGACCGTCTTGAGCTCGATCTGGCGGGCCTCGCTCATCGCGCCCGTGTAGAAGGAGCCGATCTGGTTGTGGTCGGCGTCGGTGGTGCACACGAAGCGGGCGGTGTGCAGCGTCTCGGAGATCCGGACGGACGCGGTGTCGACGCCGTGCCGGTCCAGCCAGGCGCGGTACTCGTCGAAGTCGAAGCCCGCGGCGCCGACGAGCACCGGGTTGGTGCCGAGCTGGCCCATGCCGAAGGCGATGTTCGCGCCGACCCCTCCCCTGCGTACGTCGAGGTTGTCGACCAGGAAGGAGAGCGAGACCGTGTGCAGCTGGTCCGCGACGAACTGGTCGGCGAAGCGGCCGGGGAAGGTCATGAGGTGGTCGGTGGCGATGGAGCCGGTGACTGCGATACGCACGGCGAGGCTCTCCAGGAGAAGGGGGTGTTGACGGTTAACGCTATCCGGTCCGTATGGAGTACTGCGAGGCGAAGGACGGCGCGGGGAAGCAGGTGAAACTACCCGATAGTAGATCTTTCTTCGCGGGCTCCGGCGTGCATACGGTGCCGTCATGACGAACCTTGAGCTGTACGCCTCCGTCCCGGCCGACCTGGACGTGGACCTCGCCTCGCTGCGGGGCGACTGTGCCCGGATGGCTCCGCACTGGACGGTTCCCGACCGGATCGCCGCCCTTCCGGTCTCTCCCTCGCTCATCCACGGTGTGACGGTTCCCGAGGGGTCCGCCAGGCTGCTGGAGGCGATGTCGGAGTACGGCGACTGAGTCACGCGACCGACGCACGGCGTGTGCGTCGGCGCGTTCGAGGGAACCGCGCGCTCCCCCGCTGCGTCCCATCGCCGTCCCCCGGAAAGGGGATGCGGGATACGACCCCTTCGCCGACCTTTTTGACAGGGTCGGGTCAGGGTCGAGGGACAGTTGCGCGGCAGAAGGAGCGATGCGGTGAACACCGAGCGACCCGACGACAAGGACCCCGTCGAGGCCTCCGACGGGGACGGGAGCGCCACGGAGGCGCACGGTGCCGGTGAAGCGAGTGCCGCGGAGGAGCGCGGTGCCGAGGGCTCCGGTTCCGAGGTCTCCGGCGCCGAGGAGGGCTCGGACGGGCACGCCGGGGATGTCGCCGACGCCGACACGGACGACTCCCCGGTCTCCGGCGCAGGAGCCGCCGGCACGGATGCCGATGCCGATACCCATGACGAGGCCGAGGCCGAGGCCGACAGCAGTGCTCCGGCCGCCGGCTCCGAGATCCCCCGGCACGAGGACGCCGGCGCCCCCCGCCCGGCCCGGCACCGCTCCCCCGTCCCCGTCGCCGCCGTGGCCGCCGCCGTGCTGCTCGTCGGGGGCGGTGGGGCGT
>NZ_LJBR01000177.1 GCF_001282115.1 Streptomyces sp. NRRL B-24085
GGGCGGGACCGGGTGGGACCAGGTCCTCGCCCGGACCGGCCGGGAGCCGGTCCGGGTCCGTGTCCCGCCCCGGTCCCGTGTCCTGCGGCGAGCGCGTCCCCTCCTGTGCGGACCCGCTCGCGTCGGCGGACTCCAGCAGCCACCGCTGCCCCTGCGACCCGTCGCGTTCGGTGACGACGACGGTCTCCCCCTTGCCCGCCGCGACCAGGAGTCCCTTCCCGCCGCGCAGCAGCAGTTCGCCGCGCACGGTGAGGTCGTAGCGGACCTCTCCCGCGCCGGTCAGGCAGTCGACGACCACGACCGACCGCTTCCCGGCGTCCGAGGCGAGGCAGAGCCGCGGGTCGGCGGCGCTGCGCAGCAGTCCGTCCTCCTGGTAGGTCCACTGCTGGGACGCGGCGGAGGAGCATGCCGCGAGCACGGCCCGCGTGCCGTCCGCGGTCCGCGCGCCGTGGGTGTCCAGGCACCTTCCGTCGCCGGCGTTGCGGAGCGTGCCGTGGCCGGCCTCGCCGGGGTCGCCCATGGAGGCGGTGGACGGGGCGTCCCGGGAGACCTGCGACGGGTTCGGCCGTACGGTGTTGCCGCTCACCGCCCCCCAGGTGGCGCCGGGCACGGGGAGACCGCCGTCGTCGGACCAGCCCTTGGTGACCAGCACCGTCGCGAGCAGGACCAGGGAGGTCAGACCGGCGCCCACGAGGACCGCCCGGGCGCTCCTGCGCTGGGCGAGGAAGCCCGCCGGGGCGGGGCGGTGCCGTCCGCCGGGCTTGGCGCGGGCCGCGCGGATCGGCGCCGGGGCGGGCCGTCCGGCGGCACGCGCGGGCCGGGAGTCGAGATAGCGGTGGGCGCCCCAGCCGAGCACCGTCTCGGCGAGCAGCACCTCGAGGCCGCCCTCGAAATGGCTGAGCTGTTCGGCGGCGTGCCGGCAGTAACGGCATTCCGTCAGATGCCTGCGGACATCGGGCAGAAGGTCCCCGCCCCGGCGAATCGGGACATCCAGGAGGCGATTGTAGAAACGGCATTCATTGGTCGGCGCGAGTTCCCGGTGGGCACGGACGCAGCCGATGCGGAATTGCTCGCGCGCCTGCTCCAGGGCGGTCGCCGCACGGGTTGTGTCCACCCCCAGCAGAGCGGCCGGTACGGATATGGGTTCGGCCTCGACCTCGGCATGCCACAGCAGACATTGGGAGGCACCGGGAAGGGCCCGGAATGCGCGCTCGGCGAGCAGTCGCCTTTCGGGGGTGGCGGACCTCGCCGCGCGCAGGCCGCGACCGCCGATCGTCTTGCGGAGTTCCGGCAGCACGGCGGAGATTTCGTCGTCCGCGGCCCACTCCTTGACGAACTCCCTGACCGCGACGAGCAGTTGGGGGCGCAGTGCACCGTCACCCGCCCGACCCAGCACACGGTGGAAAGCCGCGGCGGCCGCCATCGAGGCAGAACCCGACCAGGAGGCGAGACAGATGACGGAGTACTCGTACGTGGCCTGCCAGTGTCGCGCCATCAGCAGCGCGACGGCATGGCCGTCCACGCGGTTCCGCCCCAGCCCGGCCAGGAGATCGCGGTCGGACTCCGCCGACGGCGATCCGGGGCGTGGCGGATAAGGGGGTCGTGGGGGGTGAGCGGATTGCACGGGACCAATTCCTTCCAAGCCGCAGGACCGCACGGAATATGCGCTCCTCGGAAAGCAGGCGCCTGATTGGTGCATACCTTTGCCGCGTCAGTGGAGACCCGGCCGTCGGGGGGGCGCTCACCTTCGCACAATGAACGCTCAGCAAACAAGAAGGTGGAGTGACCCATGTTCAAAAAGAGTCGACTTCAGAAAAGTTACCGCTGGTATCCGCACCCGTATTCGAAATTAAGCGGGAGTCGGGCATCGAGTCGTGTCCGGCGACCGGATGCTTGGCACACGGAATTCCGCCGCCCGGCCGGGTCCACAGCGGGCACCCAGGCATCTCCCGGGGTGCTCTCATCCCCGTGGCGCAGCATGTCCCGCATGATCGTCCCCCACGCGACCGACACCCCCGTCCCCGCCCGTACCGTCCGCAAGGCAGTCGTCCCGGCCGCCGGGCTCGGCACCCGGTTCCTGCCGGCGACCAAGGCGACGCCGAAGGAGATGCTCCCGGTCGTCGACAAGCCGGCCATCCAGTACGTCGTGGAGGAGGCCGCCGCGGCCGGGCTCGACGACGTCCTGATGGTCACCGGCCGCCACAAGCGGGCCATCGAGGACCACTTCGACAACGCCTTCGAGCTGGAGCAGGTCCTGGCCGCCAAGGGCGACGCGGTACGCCTCGACGCGGTACGCGACCCGGCCCGGCTCGCCGACATCCACCACATCCGGCAGGGCGAGCCGCTCGGCCTCGGCCACGCCGTGCTCTGCGCCCGCCGCCACGTCGGCGACCAGCCGTTCGCCGTCCTCCTCGGCGACGACCTGATCGACCCGCGCGAGACCCTGCTCAGCACGATGCTCGACGTCCGCGAGCGGCACGGCGGGAACGTGATCGCCCTCATGGAGGTGGCGCGCGAGCAGATCCACCGCTACGGCTGCGCGGCGGTCGAGGCGACGGAGGAGGATGGCGTGGTCCGCGTGACCGGCCTGGTCGAGAAGCCCTCCCCGGAGGACGCACCGAGCGCCTACGCGGTCATCGGCCGTTACGTCCTCGACCCCGCCGTGTTCGACGTCCTCGAACGGACCCCGCCCGGCCGCGGCGGCGAGATCCAGCTCACCGACGCCCTCCAGACGCTCACGGTCGACGGCACGGTCCACGGCGTCGTCTTCGACGGCCTGCGCTACGACACCGGCGACAAGGCGGACTACCTGCGCACGGTGGTCCGCCTGGCCTGCGCCCGTCCCGATCTCGGCCCGGAGTTCACCGACTGGCTCAAGGGGTTCGTGGCGGAGCTGGAGAGCGGCGAAGGGGTCGTACGGCGGCGGCCGGCGGCCTGAGCGGCGACGGGTGGCGGGCCGAGCGGCCGGCGACGGACGACGGCGGCCGTGGTGACCGGGCCCGGGACGGGTCGGCCGCCCGCCCCGCGCACACCGGTCACCCGAACTCGGCGGTCCTGCTCAGCCGTTCGGCCGCAGCGTCCACACCACCGTCATCTCGCCCGTGACCGCCCCGTCCCCGCGGCGGATCTCGATCGTGACCGGGAACTCCGGGCGCTTCCCGGCGTCGAGCTCGGCGACGACCTCGGAGGCCGGGCGGCCCAGGGTGGCCGTGGCGGTCACCGGGCCCATCGCGAGCTTGCGGTAGGCGATCTCGGCGTTGACGGCGAGCGGTACCGCGCGCGAGAGCTGGTCGCCGAACGCGGCCAGGACGACCGCCCCGCTGGCCGACTCGGCGAGCGTGAACATCGCACCGGCGTGCGGTCCGCCCACGTGGTTGTGGAACTCCCCCTGGTCGGGCAGGGCGACCACGACCTTCTCCGGGCCGGTCTCCAGGAACTCGAGGTTCAGGGTCCGCACCATGGGCACGGTGGCGGCGAGCATCTCGCCGACGGACATCTGGTCTGCGCTCATGTCCGGGATGTTACCCACGAGTAGATCGCGCTGACCAGGTCCGGTGCCAGTGATCGACGTCTCCTCGCAGCAGCCGGGCACGCCGCCGGCGCCAGGCGGCCGTTTTCCCGGTCCGGCCCGCAAACGGTTTGGCAAGGCGGCACCCGGGCGGCGATAGTCAGCCGGTGACCCGCTCCGCCGACTCCTCCCGCGCCCGCAGACCCGCCTGGGCGAGCCGCAACTACGGCCTGCTGACCGCCGCCGCGTTCGTGACCAACCTGGGCAGCAACGGCGCCGTGATCGCCGCCGCGTTCGCCGTGCTGGAGGCGGGCGGCGACAGCGGGGACGTGGGCCTGGTGGCCGCCGCGCGCACCCTCCCGCTGGTGGTGTTCCTGCTGATCGGCGGCGCCGTGGCGGACCGCCTGCCCCGGCACCGCGTGATGGTCGCGGCCAACACCCTCAACTGCGTCTCCCAGGGCGCCTTCGCCGTCCTCGTCCTGACCGGCGAGCCCCGGTTGTGGCAGATGATGCTGCTCACCGCGCTCGGCGGGACGGGCCACGCGTTCTTCAGCCCGGCGGCCGAGGGGATGCTGCTGTCCACGGTGAGCGGCGAGCAGGCCGGCCGGGCCTTCGCGGTGTTCCGGATGGCGATGCAGGGCGCGGCGCTGGGCGGTGCCGCGCTCGGCGGCGCGATGGTCGCGGCCGTCGGTCCGGGCTGGGTGCTCGCGGCGGACGCCGTCGCCTTCGCCGCCGCGGGTTCGCTGCGCGCGCTCCTCGACGTCAGCCACATCCCGGCCCGCGCACCGGGTGCCGGCCTCCTCGCCGACCTCCGCGACGGCTGGCGTGAGGTCGCGGGGCGGCCGTGGCTGTGGGGCATCGTCGTCCAGTTCTCCGTCGCCAACGCGGTCCTGGGCGCCGCAGACGCCGTCTACGGCCCGCTCGTCGCCCGGGACCACCTGGGAGGGGCGGGGCCCTGGGGCGTGGCCCTCGGGTTCTTCGGCGCGGGCACGGTCGTGGGGGCCCTCCTCATGACCCGCTGGAAGCCGCAGCGCCTGCTGTTCACGGGCATCCTGTGCGTGTTCCCGCTGGCCCTGCCGTCCGCCGCGCTGGCCGTACCGGTCTCGGTGCCCGTGCTGTGCACGGCGATGTTCGTGGCCGGCGCGACCGTCGAGGTGTTCGGTGTGTCCTGGATGACCGCCCTGCACCAGGAGATACCCGAGGAGAAGCTCTCCCGGGTCTCGGCCTACGACTGGTTCGGCTCGGTCGCCCTGATGCCGCTCGCGGCCGCGCTGGCCGGCCCGGCGGAGTCGGCGTTCGGCCGCGACGCCGCCCTGTGGGGCTGCGCCGGCCTGATCGCGGTCGTCACGGCACTCGTCCTGTGCGTACCGGACGTCCGCAACCTGCGCCGCAACACCAAGCACATCACCCAGGCCCCGACCGACCCGGCCGACACCGAACGCCCCGTCGGCGGCCTCGGCTGACACCACGGCCTCCCCACGACAGTCCGTCGCGCTGGAAGCCGTAACGCACACCGCACCACCGAGCAGGCCACCCGGCGCCCCGCAACCGACTCAGCCGACACCACCGAACGCCCCCTCAGCAGGCGGCTGACACCACAGCCCCCTCACGTCGCCGACGGGCCCCGCCAAAATTCCACCCGCCCGGACGTCGTCACCCCGCACCGCACCACCGAGCAGGCCCCCCGACCGGCTCAGCCGACACCGAACGCCCCGTCGGGGGGCTCGGGTGACGGCACGGCGTCCTCGTCCCGTACCGGCCGGGCCGTGCCGATGAAGCCGCGCAGGCCCTCGCCGTGTTCGACCCGGGCGGGGAACGCGTCGGCCGCCGTACGCCGGGCCAGTGCCGCCGTGTCGAGTGGCCGTCGCGCCGCGACGAGCACCGCGTTCCCGAACCGCCGCCCGCGCAGCACCCCAGGCTCGGCGATCAGCACCAGCTCCTCGAACACCTCCGCGAAGTTGGCGAGTTGGGACCGCAGGAAGGCGAAGGGCGCCCCGTCGGCGAGGTTCGCGAGATAGACGCCGTCGCTCCGGAGCACCCGCGCGGCCTCACGGGCGTACTCCAGCGACGTCAGATGCGCCGGGACCCGTGAGCCTCCGAAGACGTCGGCGACCAGCACGTCCGCGCTCGCAGCCGGGGCGTTCTCCAGCCACGCCCGCGCATCGGCCGCGTGCAGGGCGATCCCGGCCCCGTGCGGGAGCGGCAGATGCTCGGCGACCAGCTCCAGCAGCCCCCGGTCGAACTCGACGACGTCCTGCCGCGAGCCGGGCCGGGTGGCCGCCAGGTACCGCGGCAACGTCAGGGCGCCCCCACCGAGATGGACGACGTCCAGCGCCCGCCCCGCCTCCGCGATGCCGTCAAGGACGTGCCCGAGCCGCTGCGCGTACTCGAACTCCAGGTGCGTCGGCTCGTCCAGGTCGACGTACGACTGCGGAGCCCCGTCCACGGTCAGCAACCAGGCCCGCTCCCGATCGACGTCGGGCATCAGCTTGGCGAACCCGTGATCGACGGCACGGGCGACGGGAAGGGAGTCGGTCACCCTGTCATTGTGCCTGGCCAGGAGTGCCCCGTGAGGGGCGCGGGGAACTGCGCGACCGGCCACGACGGTCCCGCAGTCCCCCACGAACCGAACCACCCTCACACAAGGGCGGTGACGGTCCCCGCACCGACGGTGCGACCACCCTCACGGATGGCGAATCCGAGACCGGGCTCGAGCGGCACGTCCCGTCCCAGTTCCACGGTCATCACGACGCGGTCCCCGGGCCGCGCGACCCCCACCTCGCCGAGGTCCACGTCGCCCACCACATCCGCGGTACGGATGTAGAACTGCGGCCGGTACCCGGTGGTGACCGGCGTCGTACGCCCGCCCTCCCGCGCCGACAGCACGTACACCTGCGCTGTGAAGCGACGACTCGGCACCACACTGCCCGGCGCGGCCACCACATGACCCCGCCGGACCGCGTCCCGCGGCACGCCCCGCAGCAGCAACGCCACGTTGTCCCCGGCCTGCGCCTCCTCCATCGGCTTGCCGAAGGTCTCGACGCCGGTCACCACCGTCTCCACGCCGGCCCCCAGCACCTCGACCCGGTCACCGACCCGCACGGTGCCCCGCTCGACCGCCCCGGTCACCACGGTCCCCCGGCCGGTGATGGTGAGCACGTTCTCGACGGGCATCAGGAAGGGCGCGTCGAGATACCGCTCGGGGATGGGCACGTACGTGTCCACCGCGTCCAGCAGCGCCTCGATCGATGCCGTCCAACGCGGGTCCCCCTCCAGGGCCTTGAGTCCCGAGACCCGTACGACGGGCACGGCGTCGCCGCCGTAGCCGTGCGCGGTGAGCAGCTCGCGGACCTCCAGTTCGACGAGCTCGACCAGCTCCTCGTCGGCCGCGTCCGCCTTGTTGAGGGCGACCACCACGTGGTCGACGCCCACCTGCCGCGCGAGCAGCACGTGTTCGGCGGTCTGCGGCATGATCCCGTCGAGCGCGGAGACGACGAGGATCGCCCCGTCGAGCTGCGCCGCCCCGGTGACCATGTTCTTGACGTAGTCGGCGTGGCCCGGCATGTCCACGTGCGCGTAGTGCCGGGTGTCGGTCTCGTACTCGACGTGCGCGATGTTGATGGTGATCCCGCGCGCGGCCTCCTCCGGGGCGCGGTCGATGCGGTCGAACGGCACGAACGTGCCGCTGCCGCGCTCGGCGAGGACCTTGGTGATGGCGGCGGTCAGGGTGGTCTTGCCGTGGTCGACGTGACCCATCGTGCCGATGTTCAGGTGCGGCTTGGTGCGCACGTAAGCGGTTTTGGACATGGCTGTACCTCGAAGCCTCTTCGTGTTCACGGAAGAACGGGGACCCCGAGGACTGGCCGACCCTCCCCCTGCGGGGTCCGCCGGACTGTCCGGGAAGGGTCAGCTTCGGGCGCCGTCTGCGGCGGCCAGGAAAACGGGAACGGCAGCCTTCGGCGCATCCGCGACTGCGGATGCTGCGAGAGCGAAGGCGTACCGGAACATGACGCAGATCATGTCCGACGCGTCGTCCCACGTCGAACGGTTTTTTACGGCCGCCCGTCACACAACCGACGGCATCCGCAGGGCAATCACCCGTCGGTGTCGGTTACCGTCACAGGATGCTCGATGCCACCACCCGCTCTGGGGGCACCGCCACGGCCACTCCCCCGGCCCTCGCCACGGAGCTCGCTCTCCCCGTCCCCGCTCCGGTGCGTCTCACCGCCCGCTGCACGAGAGTGCTGCTGTCGCCGTGGTCCCGGCTCTCCCTGCTGGTCGCGCTACTCGCGGGCGCCGCGTCCACGGTGCTGCTGTTCGAGCCGCAGAGACTGCTCTCGGACGGCTGGCCGCCCCAGCTCGGCGGGGTCACGGCCGCGGTCGTCTTCGGGGTGGCGTACGGGTTGTGCACGGTGGCGTTCGTACCGCGACCGCTGCTCAACCTCGCCGCGGGCGCGCTCTTCGGGTCGCAGCTCGGGCTGGCGTCGGCGCTCGCCGGCACGGTCCTCGGGGCGGGCATCGCCTTCGGTCTGGGCCGGGTCCTCGGGCAGGACGCGCTGCGGCCGTTGCTGCGGGGGCGGTGGCTGAAGGCGGCGGACGGGCAGTTGAGCCGGCACGGCTTCCGCTCGATGCTGGCGGCCCGGCTGTTTCCCGGAGTGCCGTTCGCCGCGGCGAACTACTGCGCCGCGGTCTCCCGAATGGGCTGTCTCCCGTTCCTCGCCGCGACGGCGCTCGGGTCGATCCCGAACACCGCCGCGTACGTCGTCGCCGGGGCGCGGGCTTCGGCGCCCACTTCGCCGGCCTTTGTGATCGCCATGGCCGCGATCGCCCTGCCGGGCCTGGCGGGGGCGATCGTGGCGTGGCGCAAGCGGCACCGGCTGCGCCGCCCTTGAGCGCCTGACCGCAGGGCGCCGGCCGCGTCCCGGAAGGCGCTCCTCACACCCTTTCGAGGATCATCGCATTGGCCAGTCCGCCCGCCTCGCACATGGTCTGGAGGGCGTAACGGGCCCCGCGTTCCCGCATCGCGTGCACCAGCGTCGTCGTCAGCCGGGTGCCGCTCGCGCCCAGGGGGTGGCCGATCGCGATCGCACCCCCGTGGACGTTGACCTTGGCCAGGTCCGCCCCCGTCTCCTGCTGCCAGGCCAGGACCACGCTGGAGAACGCCTCGTTGACCTCGAAGAGGTCGATGTCGTCGACGGTGAGACCGGCCCGGCGCAGGACCTTCTCGGTGGCCGGCACGACTCCGGTCAGCATGAGGATCGGGTCGGAACCGGTGACGGCGAACGAGTGCAGGCGGGCCAGGGGACGCAGGCCCAGGCGTTCGGCCGTCTCGCTCGACATGATCAGGACGGCCGAGGCGCCGTCGTTGATGGGGCTGGCGTTGCCCGCGGTGACGTTCCACTCGATCTGGGGGAAGCGCTCGGCGAAGGCCGGGTCGTGGTAGGCGGGCTTGAGGCCGGCGAGGATCTCGGGGGTGCTGCCGGGGCGTACGCACTCGTCGCGCGTGACGCCTTCCAGGGGCGCGACCTCGGCGTCGAAGAGGCCCTGCTCCCAGGCCGCCGCGGCCTTCTGGTGCGAGGAGACGGCGAACGTGTCCATCTGCTCGCGCGAGATCGACCACTTGGCGGCGATGAGCTCGGCGCTGATGCCCTGCGGGACCAGGCCCTCCTCGTAGCGTGCGGCGATCCCGGGACCGAAGGGGTCCTTGCCCTCGGGGACGTTCGACCACATCGGCACGCGGCTCATCGACTCGACCCCGCAGGCGACGACGATGTCGTAGGCGCCGGCGATCACGCCCTGCGCGGCGAAGTGCACGGCCTGCTGGGAGGAGCCGCACTGGCGGTCCACGGTGGTCGCCGGGACCGTCTCGGGGAAGCCCGCCGACAGGGCCGCGTAGCGGGTGGTGTTCATGGCCTGCTCGCCGACCTGGTCGACGGTGCCCCCGATGACGTCGTCGATGAGGGCCGGGTCGACGCCGGAGCGCTCCACGAGGGTGCGCAGGGTGTGGGCGAGGAGTTCGACGGGGTGCACGTGCGCGAGGGAGCCGTTCGGCTTGCCCTTGCCCACGGGGGTGCGTACGGCTTCGACGATGACTGCGTCACGCATGGTGCGGGCCTCCATCAGTGAGGGCTACTACTGGTGAGTAGGAAATCCAAACTCACCATAGCCTTGCGGGTTGGAAAATCAAACCCTTAAGTTGGAGAACCAAACCCTCCCCTAGACTGGGCATCATGGCCGCCACCCGAGACCCGCGCCCCTGCTCCATCGCCGACGCCCTGGCGCTCGTCGGCGAGAAGTACTCCCTGCTCGTGCTGCGCGAGGTCTGCCTGGGCAACGGCCGCTTCGACCAGCTCGTGCGCAACATCGGGGCCCCGCGCGACATCCTGGCCACCCGGCTGCGCCGGCTGGTCGACGCCGGGATCCTGACCAAGCGGGTCTACAGCGAGCGGCCGCAGCGCTTCGAGTACCGGCCCACCCAGGCGGGGCTGGAACTGGAGCCGGTGCTGCTGACGCTCATGGCGTGGGGCGACCGGCACCTGCGCAAGGACGACGACCGGCCCATGGTCCTGGAGCACGTCTGCGGCCATGAACTGGAGCCCGTCGTCGTCTGCTCCGCCTGCCGCGGCACGGTGGTGCACGAGGACCTGACGTCCCACCCGCAGGCCCCCGGCTGGACGGTGACGGGCCCAACCGCCGCGTAGGCGCCCACCGGTCGCGTGTCCGGGCCCGGCCGCCCCTGTGGCCGGGCCGTCACCGCGGGGCGCTACGCTGCCCTCGCACCCCGATCACCGCGCCCGGTGATGCGGCGCGCCCGACTTCCGTCACACGACCAGCACTTGGACGCCGTAACTTCATGTCTTGGTTCGAATCACTCATCCTCGGACTCGTCCAGGGGCTGACCGAGTTCCTTCCCGTCTCCTCCAGCGCGCATCTGCGGCTGACCGCGGCCTTCTCGGGCTGGAAGGACCCCGGGGCGGCCTTCACCGCGATCACCCAGATCGGCACCGAGGCCGCCGTCCTGATCTACTTCCGCAAGGACATCGGGCGGATCGTGTCGACGTGGAGCCGTTCCCTCGTCAAGAAAGAGCTGCGCAGCGACCACGACGCCCAGATGGGCTGGCTGGTGATCGTCGGGTCCATCCCCATCGGGGTGCTGGGGCTGCTGTTCAAGGACCAGATCGAAGGGCCGTTCCGCGATCTGCGCATCACCGCCACCATGCTGATCGTCGTCGGCATCGTCATCGGCGTCGCCGACCGGCTGGCGGCACGCGACGAGACCGGCGGGCGGCACCGGGCACCCAAGCAGCGCAAGGGACTTGAGAACCTCGGCGTGAAGGACGGCCTGATCTTCGGCATGTGCCAGGCCATGGCCCTCGTGCCCGGGGTCTCCCGCTCCGGCGCCACCATCAGCGGCGGCCTCTTCATGGGCTACAAGCGCGAGTCCGCGGCCCGCTACTCCTTCCTCCTCGCCATTCCGGCCGTACTGGCCTCCGGGCTCTTCGAGTTGAAGGACGCGCTGGAGAGCGACCACGTCTCCTGGGGTCCGACGATCTTCGCCACGGTGATCGCCTTCGTCGTCGGCTACGCGGTCATCGCCTGGTTCATGAAGTTCATCTCGACCAAGAGCTTCATGCCCTTCGTCTGGTACCGGATCGCCCTCGGCATCGTCATCATCGCCCTGGTCACGATGGGCGTCCTGAGCCCGCACGCGGCGGAGTCGGCGGGCTGAGCCGCAGGTGGCCCTGACACAGCAGTTCGCGCGGGTCACGCCGGAGTACCTGGAGCGCTGCCGTGCCACGGCCCTGGACTCACCGTGCGCGGCACCGGGCTGGGACCCGCCGCCCGCGGACCTCCTGGACACCGGCTGGGCGGTGTGGGGGCTCATCCGGCACTGCCGCCGATCGGGCGCCGACCCCGGCACGCCGGCCCTGCTGGACCGCGCGGTGTCCGGCGACCCGGACGCTGCTCCCGGCTTCCTGGACCACCCCGACGTCCACGACGGCTTCGGGGATCCGCCCCGCCTCCTCGGCCCCGGCGCGGTCGCGGCCGTCGCGCGCGGACTCGACGCCATCGACACCGGCGCCCTGCTCGCCGGCCTGCCGGACTCCCCCGACGAGGCGGCCGCCGTCTGCGGTTTCGGCCCCTGGGCCGGCGGTGACGTCCGCGCCCACCTGGTGGAACACTTCGACGCGATGCGGGAGTTCTACCGCGGGGCCGCGCGGCGCGGGCAGTGCGTGGTCGTCTGGATCGACTGACCCGCGGCACCGTTACAGGGCGGTCGCCCCGAAACCCGTGACCCATCGCATACGTTGTGCGTAGCCGTCCGGTAGCGCACTGTCAGTGCTTGCGCCTAGGCTTGTGCGCATGTCCCCCGATTCCGTGACCCCTGGTTCCGTGCGGTCCGCTGCCGAGGTGAACGAGCAGATCCGGGCGCTGTGGATGCGCGCCGGCGGCACACTGTCGGCACAGGAGCGCGCGGAGTACGAGCTGTTGGTCGTCGAATGGGCGGCCGCGATCCGCGGTGACGTCATCAAGGCAGCCTGAACTCCCCCTGAAACAGCAGGCGCGTTCCTCGAAGTGAGGTCATGCCATGAGAGCGATCGTCGTGGGCGCCGGCATCGGTGGTCTCACCGCGACGCTGAGCCTGCGCCGGGCCGGCCATGACGTGACGCTCGTCGAGCAGTCGCGGCGGCTCTCCGAGATCGGCGCCGGCATCCAGCTCGCCCCCAACGCCACCCGCGTACTGCGCCGGCTGAACCTGCTCGACGCCGTCGCGGAACACGCCACGCGCCCCTCCCACGTGAGCTTCCGCACCTGGTCCGACGGCTCGGAGATCTGTCGCTACGTCATCGGCCGGGATGTGGAGGAGGAGTTCGGGGCGCCCTACCTCCAGCTCCACCGGGCCGATCTGCAACGGGTCCTGGTCGCCGCCGTACCGCCCCGCTCGCTGCACCTGGCGACCGCCGTCGTGGGGATCGACCAGGACGACAAGGGGGCCCGGGTGACCACGGCGAGCGGTGAACGCCTGGACGCCGACCTCGTCGTGGCCGCCGACGGCATCCGCTCCGCCGCCCGTCAGTGGCTCTTCGGCGCGGACGAGGCGGTGTTCTCGCACACCGCCGCCTACCGGGCCCTGCTCCCGGCCGCCGAGGTCGCCGACCTGGACCTCCCGGAGTACGCCGTCTGGCTCGGCCCGAACCGCCATGTCGTCCACTACTGGCTGCGCCACGGCGAACTCCTCAACGTCGTCGCCGTGTTCGTGACCGACCGGACGGCCCAGGAGTCGTGGACCGCGCGGGCGGAACCCGGCGAGCAGGTGCGCACCTTCGCCGGCTGGGACCCCCGAGTGCTGACCCTCCTCGACCGCGCGGGCCAGGACTTCCGCTACGGCATCCACACCCGCACCCCGCTCTCCCGCTGGAACGCCGGCCGGGTCACCCTCCTCGGCGACAGCGCCCACGCGATGGTGCCCTTCCAGGCCCAGGGCGCGGCCCAGGCCGTCATGGACGCGGCCGTCCTCGGCGACTGCCTGACCGGCGCGGCCCCCGACGAGGTGCCCGACGCGCTGGACCGGTACGTCCGCAGACGGGCCCCGGCAGCCACGGCCGTGCAGGCCAGTTCCGCCCGGGCCGGACACGACTACCACGTGCCGGACGGCCCCGAGGCCGAGCAGCGCAACGCCCGCCTGGTCGCCCTCGCGGCCGAGAACAGGTTCGGCCCCCACTCGGCCGCCTGGCCGGTCGACGTCCTGGCCGACGGCTGAGAAGCACCTCCCGCCGGGCGACCGCCACCGCCGGGCCGTCCGAATGTCACCGCACGCCCCTTGGCTCTGCCCGCCCCATGCCCAACACTGAGCCGATGACGCAGCGTGTGGAGCTCGCGACCGTGATGGACCGGCTGGCCGTGGACGCACTCGTCACCGACTACGCCGTGGCCGTGGACGACGGCGACTGGGAGGCGTACCGCGGACTGTTCACCTCCGGCGGACGGGCCGACTACCGCTCGGCGGGCGGGGTGGAGGGGGAGGCGCCGCGGGTCGCCGCATGGCTCGCGGAGAGCCTGGCGCTGTTCTCGATGCGGCAGCACCTGATCGTCAACCGCCGCGTCCGGTTCGACACCCTGGACCGGGAGACCGGCGACACGGCCCGCGTCCAGGCCGACTACATCAACCC
>NZ_LJBR01000178.1 GCF_001282115.1 Streptomyces sp. NRRL B-24085
TGTCACATCAGCAGCCAGTGATGTGATGTGCGGCCCCCTGATCCGTCGTCCCCAGGAAGACCACGCCATGACTGCTCCCGGCCCCCGCCCGTCGGTCCTGTTCGTCTGCGTCCACAACGCGGGCCGGTCCCAGATGGCCGCGGCCTTCCTCGCCCACCTCGCGGGGGACCGCGTCGAGGTCCGCTCCGCCGGCTCGGCACCCGCCGACTCCGTCAACCCGGCCGTGGTGGAGGCGATGAAGGAGGTCGGCATCGACATCTCCACCGAGACGCCGAAGGTGCTCACGGCGGATGCCGTCCAGGCGTCGGACGTCGTGATCACCATGGGCTGCGGTGACGCCTGCCCGGTCTTCCCCGGCAGGCGTTACCTCGACTGGCAGCTCGATGACCCGGCAGGGCAGGGGGTGGACGCGGTGCGTCCGATCCGTAACGAGATCGAGCGGCGCGTCCGCGGGCTGCTGACCGAGTTGACGGACTGACAGGGGCTGAATCGGTGACGGCCTCCGCGGGCGGCTCCGCGGCCATGACGCCGGCGATCTCTTCCGCGAGCCGTTGACCGTGCTACGCCCGGGGCCGGAACGGATACAGCATGTCCGGGCCCGGCTGGATGACGCCGTAGCTGCTTTCGGGGACTTCGTTCCAGGCTCCGGGGAGGTCGCCCAGGGGCTCGGAGACGACCAGGCGGGTCTCGTCCCCGATCTCCTGGAGGAACGTGGCGTCCGGGTGGAGGGCGCGCAGGGAGTCCACCGCGGTGCTGTAGAAGAGGGACCGCGACGCGCCCTCGCTGGAGTAGCGGAAGGCCCACAGACGCTCGCCGTCGGAGAGGGCGACGGTCATCTGGAGGGGGTGCGGGACGCCGTGCCGGTGGCCGGTCTCCTCGACCAGGCCGGCCATGCGGGCCACGGCACCCGGCGGGTCCTCGGTGAGGCCGAAGGTCAGGGCCAGGTAGAACATCAGCTCGGAGTCGGTGGAACCCTCCATCTCGGGAAAGAGGGCCGGATCGACGGCCAGGGCCAGGTCCCGGCGGAGCCGATGGAACTCGCTGATCATGCCGTTGTGCATCCACAGCCAGCGGTCCCTGCGGAAGGGGTGGCAGTTGGTCTGCTGGACGGCGGTTCCGGTGGTTGCCCTGATGTGGGCGAAGAACAGCCCCGAACGGACGTGGTGGGCGACTTCCTGGAGGTTCCGGTTGTTCCAGGCGGGGCCCACGTCCCGCAGCACCGCCGGCGTGGTGAGGTCCTGTGCGTACCAGCCGATGCCGAAGCCGTCGCCGTTGGTGGTCTCCACTCCCATGCGGGAGTGCAGGCTCTGGTCGATCAGATTGTGCTGAGGATCGAACAGGACGCGGCTCAGCAGGACGGGCGTGCCCGAGTAGGCGATCCAACGGCACATGCGCGCACCCACCTTCCTCGGACGAGAACAAGGGCGGCGACACTCCTGGCACCAGTGTGGACTGCCGGGACGCAGGGGGCAGGGCGAGGAGCTCGCGGCGCCCCCCGCCCCGGGCCTGCTCAGCGCGCGTCGGCGGAGCCGGGGCCGTAGCGCGCGGCGATGTCCTTGGAGGTGGCCCAGCGGCTGTACGTGGGGGACTGGGGCCAGCCCTCGGGGGAGTCCTGCCACTGCTCCTGGCGGCCGTAGGGCAGGAGGTCGATCAGGGCGAAGGTGTGGCTGAGCTGCTCGGTGCCGCGGCCGTCGGTGTGCCAGGTGCGGTGGACGGTGTCGCCGTCGCGCAGGAAGACGTTGACCGCGAAGCCTCCGCCGGGCGGGGCGCCGACGTCCCCGCCGAAGGGGCTGTTCGCGGTGGAGTACCACGGCATCCGGTTGCCCACCCGCTCCCGGTAGGCGAGGGCCTCCTCGATCGGGGCCTGGGTGACGACGACGAACCGGGCGTCGTAGTCGTCCAGGAACTCCAGGCGGGTGAACTGCGCGGTGAAGCCGGTGCAGCCCGAGCACTGCCACTCCTGGCCGGCGGACCACATGTGGTGGTAGACGATCAGTTGCCGCTTGCCCTCGAAGACGTCGACCAGGCGTACGGGGCCGTCCGCGCCCTCCAGTGTGTAGTCGGGCATCTCGACCATCGGCAGGCGGCGCCGCTCGGCCGCGATGGCGTCGAGTTCGCGTGTCGCGGCCTTCTCCCGGGCTCGCAGTTCCCCGAGCCGGCGCTCCCAGGTCGCGGCGTCGACCACGGGAGGCAGTGCGTGTGCGGTCATGGGTCCCCTCACAGAGTTCGGTTCTCTGCGGAGGCAGACCCCGGCAGGCCCCGGAACTCATCGGTCGCGAGAGGGAAGGGCCGACCGAGGGACGGAAGGGCCGGTCGCGAGAGGGAAGGGCCGCCGCGGTCATGGCCCCTCCCCTCGACAACCCGCTCCCGGTGCCCGCTACTTGCTCGCGGCGAAGCGCATCAGGGCCAGTTCGTCGCCCTGCTTGATCTTGCCCGTGACGTTGATGACCTCCAGCTTCCAGGTGGTGCCGACCCGGACCGCCTTGGCGACCGCGCAGCCGTTGTCCGTGGTGAGCATGGACGGCCAGATGTCGGCGACCTGCTGGGAGCTGCCGCCGGTGGCGTCGTAGACCTTGAAGCTGATGTTGCGGGCCTTCTGGAAGGAGCTGCCCTTCTTGTAGGCGGCGGCGACGAAGACGATCGACGTGATGTGCGCCGGGAGCTTCGCGAACTCGACGGTGACCGTCTCGTCGTCGCCGTCCCCGTGGCCGGTCTGGTTGTCGCCGCTGTGCAGCAGGGAGCCGTTGCCGATGGGGTCGAGCGAGTCCAGGCCCGCGAGGCGCACCGGGTCGCCGTCGTGCATGGCGATGGCGATCAGGTCGAGGTCCGTGCCGGTCTTGCGGCGGAGCTTGCCGATCACCCCGCCGCTGGCGCCCGCGGTGGGGTCCCAGGAGACCCCTATGGACAGATGGGTCACGCCGTCCAGGTCGGCGGGTCCG
>NZ_LJBR01000179.1 GCF_001282115.1 Streptomyces sp. NRRL B-24085
GCCCCCCGGAGGGCACACCGGCCCCCGCGGAACTGGCCAGAATGGCGCGCACCGGTCTTGCCGCCGCGGCCCGCGTCGCACACTGGGCCGACGGTGCCCTGGGACCCGGCCGGGACGGCGCGGGCTCCGAGGGCAGCGGCACGCTCTCCGACGAGACCGCCGCCCGCGCGGCCGCGGACCTCGGCCTGACCGCGGCCCAGGTCCGCGCCGACTGGGACACCGCCCGCCTCGCCGGCCTCGTCGAGGTGCACGGCGACAACGCCCGCCCGGGCTGGCGGCTGCGCGCCTGGGACCGCGACGACAGTGCCGTCCTGCGCGGCTGGGTCGCCCTCTTCGACGCCTGGTCGCTCGCCTTCCCGGAACCCGCCGACCGGGAGCCCGCCGCCGTCGCCGAGGTCGTCTCGGCCATGCCCCAGGTGCTCTCCTTCCTCCAGCTGTCCGCCGGTCCCGTCCCCGTCGAGCAGCTCCTGGACCTCCTGGAGCAGCGGGTCATCGAACTGCGCACCGAGCGCTGCGAGATCCCCTACGGCCCGCAGCCGGAGCCCGTGGAGGAGCCCGAGACGGCCGACGCGCCCCTCGCCCCCCTCCTCGACTGGGCCCTGCGCGCCCTCGCCTCCGTCGGCGCCCTGACCTACGGCGACGGCCAGGCCACCCTCACCCCGCTCGGCAGCTGGGCGGTGTGGGTCAAGCTGGAGCAGATCTGCGTCGCCGCCCAGAGCCCCGCCGGCAACATCGAGGTCGCCGCCGAGGAGATGCTGCGCGGCTGCGCCCAGCTCCGCCCCAACGCGGCCCGCGCCGAGTACCGCGCGTGGCTCGCCGCCCGCCCCGTCGGCAGTGCCGTCACCGAGCTCCTCGGTGCCGCCCGCGGCGACGACGCCCTGCTGCGCGGCCTGGCCTTCGAGGCGCTGCGGGTGGTCGGCGCCCCCGCCGAGCCCGACGTCCGCTCGGTGGCCGACGAGCCCACCCTGCGGCCGTACGCCCTGCTGTGGCTGGCCGAGCACGACGGTATCGACCCGGAGGACGCCCACGAGGTCCTCACCCGCGAGGAGGCAACCTGGCTGTGGGTCGACACGGCTGCCGCCGTCGCGGACCACGGCGAGGCCCCGATGTTGGTGCGGCACCTGGAGTCCGCCCTCCAGCCGACCGTGCCCCAACTGCTCGACGAGGTACGGGCCGTGGGTCATCCGCGCACCGTGCAGGTCCTCGTCGCGCTCGCCGCCGCGCACCCCGACCCGGCGCTCGCCAAGGCCGTCCGCCGCGCCGCCTTCCAGGTGCACACCGGCGGCTGAGTCAGGGGCGGATCTGCGGGGCGTACGTCCCGAAGCTCCACACATTGCCCTCGGCGTCCCGGGCCATGTAGTCCCGGGAGCCGTAGTCCTGGTCCGTCGGGGGCATCAGGATCTCCGCGCCGTGCTCCACGGCGCGGCGGTGATGCGCGTCGACGTCGTCCACGACGACGTACACCCCGGCCGGGCCCGCGTCCTTCATCAGCTTGTCGTAGGCGCTGCCGGTGCCCTTGGAGCCGAGCATCACCACGCCGTCGCCCTGCACGAGCTCGGCGTGCGCCACCAGGCCGTCCTCGCCCTCGTACACCGCGAGCTCGGTGAAGCCGAAGGCCTCCGTGAGCTGCCTGACCGCCGCCTTCGCGTCCGCGTACAGCAGTGCCGGGCAGATGCTCGGGCGTCCACCGCCGGTCCCCGTCATGCCGATCACTCCCTTGTGACCAAAAAGCCGGACATCGATCCGTGGACCAGTCTCGCAGCGACCACTGACAGCCGCCCTCGCACCGGATACCGGCCGTCACCGGAACGTGTCGCACCGCTCCGGCTCGCCGCTCCGGTACCCCTCCCGGAACCACTGCTGCCGCCGCTGCGCCGACCCGTGCGTCCACGACTCCGGTGTCACCCGGCCCTGGAACCGCTCCTGGATCCGGTCGTCGCCCACGGCCGCCGCCGCGTCCAGACCGTCGGCGATGTCCGCGTCGGTCAGGCTCGTGATGAGCGGGCGGCCCGTCGACTCGTCCTTCGTGGTGGTCGCGTGGCGCGCCCACACCCCGGCGTAGCAGTCCGCCTGGAGCTCCACCCGCACCGCGTTGCTGTCGGCGCCGGTGCGCCCGTCCTGCGACCGGCTCAGTGTGCCCATGAGGTCCTGCACGTGATGGCCGTACTCGTGCGCCACCACGTACGCCTGCGCGAACGGCCCGCCGGAGGCACCGAACTTCGAGCGCAGCTCGTCGAAGAACCCGAGGTCCAGGTAGACCTTCCGGTCGCCCGGGCAGTAGAACGGCCCCACCGCCGAGGTCGCCGAGCCGCACGCGGTGCCGACCCGGTCGCCGAAGAGGACGGTGCGGGAGGGGGTGTAGGTGGCGCCGCGCCGCTCGAACTCCTGGTCCCAGTAGTCCTGCACGCTGTTCACCACGGCCACCGTCCGGCAGTCGTCGCGCGTGTTCGCGTCCTGCCCGCTCTTGCAGCTCCGCTCGACCTCGGCGAGGCCGGAGGCCGTGGCCGCGGGCTGTCCGCCGCTGTCGGTGAGCCCGAGCTGGTCCGGGCCGACACCGAGGAAGAGACCGAGGAGCAGCACGACCAGCCCCCCGATGCCACCGCCGATGGTCGCCTTCCCGCCCGGGATGCGACTGCCGCGCACGTCCTGCACCTCGGAGGTGTCCAACCTGGCGTCGTCGTCGAACTGCATGCGGACACCTCCGGACGGGCGCGGCGACGGGACCGACCGGATACCCGGAGCGAGACCAACCGAACACCCGAACCCAGAAAAAGTGCTTGCACGCCCCCGTTAGACTTGGCCCATGGCCATTCTCCTCGCGCATTAGACGGCGGGAACGTCCTCAGCCGCCCATCCGTCAATCCCGAATCCGCCCTGGAGTCTGTCCGTGATCTCCGCCTCCGGTATCGAGCTGCGCGCCGGCGCCCGAGTCCTCATCGAGTCCGCCACCTTCCGGGTCGCCAAGGGCGACCGCATCGGCCTGGTCGGCCGCAACGGCGCGGGCAAGACCACCCTCACCAAGTGCCTGGCCGGCGAGGGCATCCCGGCCGCGGGCCAGATCACCCGCTCCGGCGAGGTCGGTTACCTCCCCCAGGACCCCCGCACCGGCGACCTCGACGTGCTCGCCCGCGACCGCATCCTCTCCGCGCGCGGCCTGGACGTCCTGCTGAAGAAGATGCGCGACAACGAACAGCGCATCGCCAACGGCCAGGGCGCCACCCGGGAGAAGGCGCTGCGGCAGTACGAGCGCCAGGAGACGGAGTTCCTCACCAAGGGCGGGTACGCCGCCGAGGCCGAGGCGGCCACCATCGCCGCCGCGCTGAACCTCCCGGACCGGGTGCTCGGTCAGCCCCTGCACACCCTCTCGGGTGGTCAGCGCCGCCGTATCGAACTGGCCCGGATCCTCTTCTCGGACGCCGACACCCTGCTCCTCGACGAGCCGACCAACCACCTCGACGCCGACTCGATCGTCTGGCTGCGCGACTACCTCAAGACGTACCGCGGCGGCTTCATCGTGATCTCCCACGACGTCGACCTGGTCGAGACGGTCGTCAACAAGGTGTTCTACCTGGACGCCAACCGCGCCCAGATCGACGTCTACAACATGGGCTGGAAGCTCTACCAGCAGCAGCGCGAGGCCGACGAGAAGCGCAGGAAGCGCGAGCGGCAGAACGCCGAGAAGAAGGCCGCCGCCCTGCACTCGCAGGCCGACAAGATGCGCGCCAAGGCCACCAAGACGGTCGCCGCGCAGAACATGGCCAGGCGCGCCGACAAGCTCCTGTCCGGCCTGGAGGCGGTCCGCCAGCAGGACAAGGTCGCCAAGCTGCGCTTCCCCGAGCCCGCGCCCTGCGGCAAGACCCCGCTGATGGCGGAGGGCCTGTCGAAGTCGTACGGCTCGCTGGAGATCTTCACCGACGTCGACCTGGCCATCGACAAGGGCTCCCGCGTGGTCATCCTGGGCCTCAACGGCGCGGGCAAGACGACCCTGCTGCGCCTGCTCGCCGGCACCGAGCAGCCGGACACCGGCGCGGTCGTGCCCGGCCACGGCCTCAAGCTCGGCTACTACGCCCAGGAGCACGAGACCCTCGACCCGGAGCGCACGGTCCTGGAGAACATGCGCTCGGCGGCCCCCGACCTCGACCTCGTCGAGGTACGCAAGACGCTCGGTTCGTTCCTGTTCTCCGGTGACGACGTCGACAAGCCGGCCGGGGTCCTCTCCGGCGGTGAGAAGACCCGCCTCGCGCTCGCCACCCTGGTCGTCTCCTCGGCGAACGTCCTGCTCCTCGACGAGCCCACCAACAACCTCGACCCGGCCAGCCGCGAGGAGATCCTCGGCGCGCTGCGCACCTACAAGGGCGCGGTCGTGCTGGTCACCCACGACGAGGGCGCCGTCGAGGCGCTCCAGCCGGAGCGGATCATCCTGCTGCCGGACGGCGTCGAGGACCTGTGGGGCGCGGACTACGCGGATCTCGTCGCCCTCGCCTGACCGTCGCCGCCGCTTGATCGAATGCGTGATCAACGGCGTAGGGATCATTCGGCCCACCGGTGATCCATCATCTGTGTGAGATCTCCTCGTACCGAGGTGTGTCCTACATCGATTTCACGGCCGAGTCCTTCATCGACAAGGGCTCGGCCGTCGTGCGTCTCTGACCTGGCACTTCACAAAGGAACCCGTTCGGCGGTACGAACGCGCCCGTGTGGAATCACGGATTCCATATGTGGGGACGCGCTCCTGTCGTCAAAACCATGTCTCACGGACCTTGCCGAATGGGTGGCCATGAACGCCCGGAGGGGTGATCATGAGAGAACCAGAGCGCACTTCCCATGAGGAGGCACGGGTGGCCGAGACTCTGAAGAAGGGCAGCCGGGTGACCGGCGCCGCGCGCGACAAGCTCGCGGCAGACCTGAAGAAGAAGTACGACTCCGGTGCGAGCATTCGGGCGCTGGCCGAGGAAACCGGCCGCTCGTATGGCTTCGTGCACCGGATGCTCAGCGAATCGGGCGTCACGCTTCGTGGGCGTGGCGGAGCGACGCGGGGCAAGAAGGCCGCTTCGTCCTGAACCGGGCGGCTCATCGTCTTCGATGGTGACCACCCGGTCGGTCGGCCGACTGGCCGGGTGGTTACTGTGCAGTCACTTAGCTGTGCCGTCCCGCGGCACGGAGGATGACCGCACCCATCGGAGGCGCCCCATGGCGACGTCCGGCCAGGATGGCCAGGAACTCGTTCCCCTGCTCGACAAGGACGGCGTACGGCTCACCGTCGAGGACACCCTCGCCACGGTGACGCTGACCAACCCGGCCAAGCGCAACGCCCAGAGCCCGGCTCTGTGGCGTGCCCTGGCCGAGGCCGGTCGGCTGTTGCCGGGCTCCGTCCGGGTCGTCGTCCTGCGTGGCGAGGGCAAGTCCTTCTCCGCCGGACTCGACCGGCAGATGTTCACGCCCGAGGGGATCGAGGGCGAGCCGTCGTTCGTCGACCTCGCCCGCAGTGGTGACGCCGAACTCGACGCCGCCATCGCGGAGTTCCAGGAGGGCTTCACCTGGTGGCGGCGCAGCGACCTCGTGTCCGTCGCCGCCGTGCAGGGCCATGCCATCGGCGCGGGCTTCCAGCTCGCCCTCGCCTGTGACCTGCGGGTAGTCGCCGACGACGTGCAGTTCGCCATGCGCGAGACCAGCCTCGGCCTGGTCCCCGACCTCACCGGCACCCACCCCCTGGTGGGCCTCGTCGGATACGCCCGGGCGCTGGAGATCTGCGCCACCGGGCGCTTCGTCCTGGCCGAGGAGGCCGTGAGCACCGGCCTCGCCAACATCGCCGTGCCCCTCGACCAACTCGACGGAGCGGTCAGCGACCTCGCGGCCGCCCTCCTGTCGGCCCCCCGCGACGCGGTCATCGAGACCAAGGCGCTGCTGCGCGGCGCCCAGGACCGCACCTACGACGAGCAGCGCGGCGCCGAGCGCGCGGCGCAGGCCCGCCGACTGCGGGACCTCGCCGGCGTGGGCGACTAACCCGCCACGGCCGTCACCAGCACGGCCACCGTCGGACCGTCCGGCAGCGCCGCTCCGACAGCGGCGCGGACCTCCCGGGCCACGTCGAGGGCCCGGCGGTCCGCGCCCACCGCGAGCTCCACGCGGACATGGCGGCGCGGCAGCGAACCGGCCCCGGCCTCCCGGTCCTCGATGTGCACCGGCCGGCCCAGCACCCCGGTCAGCCGGTCCACTCCGGGCACCGCCAGCGCGGCGACCCCGGCGCGCGTCTCGTCACCCGGCCCCGCTTCGGCCGGACGCGGCGGCTCGGACGCCCGTACGGCGGAACGCTCCGCGTTCTCCTCCAGCAGGGCCGTCACCCGCAGGTCCACCCCGCCCAGCTCCAGCCCCAGCCGCCCGGCCGCCGCCCCCGCGAGCACGCCGCGCAGCCGCTCCGCCGTCACCGGCAGCGGCTGGTCCGGCACGGCCTCGAACTCCGCCGCCAGCCGCAGCGGCCCGGGCGGCAGCGCGCTCGGAGGCGCCGGTACGGCGGACTCGTACGTCTCCTCCGGACGGGCGAGCCCGATGCGCACCGCGCCCAGCCGCACGCTCCGCAGGTCCCCGGCCGCCGCCCGCAGCACCCCCCGGGCCGCCTCCTCGGAGATCCACGCGCCGTCACGCGGCCCGCCCAGCGGCAGCAGTCTGCCGAGCCCGAGCTGCTGCCGCACCGTCCGTGCCCACTGCTCCGCCGTCATTCCTCCAGCCTGCCGCATCTCCGGCGCGCGTTCGCGCAACCGCGCTTACGGTGGTCGAAGGAGGACGACCGAAAGGGGTGACGGCGATGACCGAGACGACGCAGAACACCGAAGTGGAGTCGCAGGCGCGCAAGACCGTCAAGCGCGGCGGCGGCGACCCGGCGACCCGTGGGCGGACCACCATCGCCGACGGTGTCGTGGAGAAGATCGCCGGACTCGCGGCACGGGACGTCCTCGGCGTCCACGCCATGGGCAGCGGACTGAGCCGCACCTTCGGGGCCGTACGGGACCGGGTGCCCGGCGGTTCGAAGTCCGCGACCCGCGGGGTCAAGGCCGAGGTCGGCGAGGTGCAGACCGCGCTCGACCTGGAGATCGTCGTCGACTACGGCGTCTCCATCGCGGACGTGGCCAAGGCCGTACGGGAGAACGTCGTGACCGCGGTGGAACGGATGACCGGTCTCGAGGTCGTCGAGGTCAACATCGCGGTGAGCGACGTGAAGCTGCCCGACGAGGAGGACGAGGAGCCGGAGCCCCGGATCCAGTAGCCGCACTCAGCCCCAGGGACCTTGAGGGAGCGCACGATGAGCATGGCCGTGGTCGGTTTGATCGCCGGCATGGCGTTGGGCTTCGCGGGATATTTCGGCGGGTTCGGCGCCTTCCTGCTGGTGGCGGCGCTGGGCGCCATCGGCTTCGTCGTCGGCCGGTTCCTGGAAGGGGACCTGGAGATCGGCGACTTCTTCCGCACCCGTGACGACCGGCGGAGATGACGTCCGTGAGCAGTGCGGCCGGTGCGGCGGACGAACTCCGCAGACCCCTGACCGCGACCGCCGTTCCCCCCGGCGACCGGGGGGCCACGAGGATCGCCGACCGGGTGGTGGCGAAGGTCGCGGGACAGGCGGCCCGCGAGGCACTCGGGGACCTCCCCGCCGAGGCCGAGCCCCCCTACGCCACCGTCGTCGTCCACCACGCGGTGGCCCGCATCCGCATGCACCTCGAACTCGGCTATCCCGGTGACATCGGGACGCGTTGCCGCGAGGTGCGTCAGCAAGTGGTCGAGCGGGTAGTCGCGTTGGTGGGAATGGAGGTGTCGGAGGTCGCGGTGCAGGTGGAGCGGCTGTACCCGGCACAGGCGCAGGGCGCGGGACAGGGGAGGACGCGATGAGCGAGCCCCAGGGCTCCGAGGGCACCACACAACGACTGCCGGTCATCGAACGGTCGGCGGAACCGGACCGGCGCGACGACTCCGCGACGACAGCCGGGTACGGACCGCCGGTCGTCCCGGAGGCCGGGACCGCGGGCGGCGCACACCGCTTCTGGTCGGCGCGCAGGGTGCCGGCCGGTCTCGTCGCCCTGCTGCTCCTGCTCCTCGCGGGGATCTTCCTGTACGACATCGCGGCCGTCCGGGCCCACCGGCCGGCCATGCACTGGCGCCGCACGCTCTCCGGGCAGCTCGCCACCCGTCCCCTGGACGACACCTGGGTCCTGGTCGGCGCCGGTGTGGCCGCCGCTCTGGGCCTGTGGCTGCTCGTCCTGGCCGTCACACCGGGGTTGCGGGGCGTCCTGCCGATGAGCCGCACCCACCCCGACGTCCGCGCGGGTCTCCACCGGGACGCGGCCGCCATGGTCCTGCGCGACCGGGCCATGGAGGTGGCCGGCGTCCAGTCCGCACGCGTACGCATGAGGCGTCGGAAGGCCGACGTCCGCGCGGTCTCCCACTTCCGGGAACTGGACGACGTGCGCGCCGACCTCGACGCGAGCCTCGGCGAGGCGGTCAGAGGACTGGGCCTGGCCCGGCCCCCCGCCCTGTCGGTGCACGTGGCGCGCAGCACCGGGAAGAAGGGCTGAGGCCGATGCAGAGGACCGTCAACCGTGTACTGATCGGCCTGGTGGGCCTGGTCCTGCTCGTCGTCGGCGGCTCGGTGCTCGCCGTGGGCCTCGGCCTCGACCCGCCCTCCTGGTGGATCCACGACGGCAAGAAGGACGTCCTGCTGAGCGACGCGGAGCGCACCCGCTGGGACGGCGAGGGCTGGTGGTGGCCCGCGGTCATCGCCGCACTGGCGCTCGTGGTGCTGCTGACCCTGTGGTGGCTGACGGCGGTCCTGCGCAGGCGCCGGCTCACGGAGGTGCGCGTCAACACCGGCGACGGCGAGGGCGCGCTCCTGAGGGGCCGGGCCCTGGAGGGCGTGCTGATGAGCGACGCGGGGCAGTTGGACGGCGTACAGCGAGCCCAGGCGCGTCTGAAAGGCCGCCCGGACGCCCCGGAGACCCACGTACACCTCCACCTGGAACCGCACGTGGACCCCGGAACGACCCTGAACCACCTGACGGCGGAGTCCCTGGCGCACGCCCGCAATTCAGCGGGCCTCGACTCACTGCCGGCCGAGGTCCGCATGACCGCCGTCAAGCACAAGGCGGAGAGGGTCAGTTGAGAAACCCGGGGGCGTGGGGCCGTGTCCGCCTCAGAACCCGTGCCGCATGCCCCCGTCGACGGGCAGCATGACCCCGGTCAGGTAGGAGGCGGCCGGCGACAGGAAGAACGCCGCGGCCCGCCCGAACTCCTCCGGCGTCCCGTACCGGCGCAACGGAATCCGGGACTCGTTGGCGGCCCGCGTGGCCTCGGGATCGGCCGACATCGCGTCCAGTTCGCGCACGCGGTCCGTGTCGATGCGCGACGGCAGGAGGCCGACGACCCGGATGCCGCGCGGCCCGAGTTCGTCCGCGAGCGACTTCGCGAACCCGGCGAGACCGGGACGCAGCCCGTTCGAGATGGTCAGCCCCGGAAGCGGCTCGTGCACCGACGCCGACAGCACGAACCCGATCACGCCCCCGGCCTCCAGCTCCGCCGCGGCCGCCCGGGCCAGCCGGACCGCGCCCAGGAACACGGACTCGAACGCGGCCTGCCACTGCTCGTCCGTGTTGTCGGCGACGAAGCCGGGTGCGGGCCCGCCCACGCTGATCAGCACCCCGTCGAAGCCGCCGAAGTGCTCACGCGCGGCGGCGATCAAACGCTCCGGCGCCGACGGATCGGCGTTGTCGACGGCCACGCCCACGGCGTTCGGCCCCAGCTCCGCGGCCGCGGCGAGCGCACGCTCCTCGTCCCGGCCGGTCACCACGACCTTCGCCCCGTCCGCGACCAGCTCGCGCGCGGCCGCGTTGCCGAGCCCACGGGTCGCTCCGGTGACGACGTACACACGGTCCTTCAGTCCAAGATCCATGGCCCCTATCCTGCCTCCTCGCCCCCGAACAGAGTGAGGGCGGTGTTCACCAGACCGATGTGGCTGAACGCCTGCGGGAAGTTGCCGAGCTGGGCGCCGGCCACCGGGTCGTACTCCTCGGACAGCAGCCCCACGTCGTTGGTGAGGCCCAGCAGGCGTTCGAAGAGGTCCCGCGCCTCCTTCTTGCGGCCGGTCATGTGGAGCGCGTCGGCGAGCCAGAACGAGCACACCAGGAACGTGCCCTCGCCACCGGGCAGCCCGTCGACGGGGGTCTCCTCGGCGCTGTACCGCCGTACCAGCCCGTCGTGGCCCAGCTCCGCGCGGATCGCGTCGACGGTGCCGACGACCCGGGGGTCGTCCGGCGGCAGGAAGCCGGTGCGCGGGATCAGCAGCAGGGACGCGTCGAGTTCACGTGAGCCGTAGTACTGAGTGAAGGTGTTGCGGTCGGGGTCGTAGCCCTTCTCGCAGACCTCGCGGTGCACCTCCTCGCGCAGCGCGCGCCAGCCCTCCAGGTCGCCGGTCAGGTCCGGGAAGGCTTCCAGGGTGCGCACCGCGCGGTCGGCGGCCACCCACACCATGACCTTCGAGTGGACGAAGTCGCGGCGGCCGCCGCGCACCTCCCAGATCCCCTCGTCCGGCTGCCGCCAGGAGGACCGCAGGAAGTCCAGCAGGACCCTCTGCAGGGACCAGATGTGCGGCTTGGCGGCCAGGCCCGCGTGCCGGGCCAGCGACAGCGAGTCCATGACCTCGCCGTACACGTCGAGCTGGAGCTGTTTCACGGCCTCGTTGCCGATGCGCACCGGCCGGGAGCCGCCGAAGCCGGACAGCCACGGCAGCTCGAACTCGGGCAACCGCCGCTCGCCCGCGACGCCGTACATGATCTGGAGGTCCGCCGGGTCGCCGGCGACCGCGCGCAGCAGCCAGTTCCGCCAGGCCTCGGCCTCCTCCAGATAGCCGCACTGCACCAGGGCGGCCAGGGTGAGGGTGGAGTCGCGCAGCCAGCAGTAGCGGTAGTCCCAGTTGCGCACCCCGCCCATCTCCTCCGGCAGCGAGGTGGTGGCCGCGGCCACGATGCCTCCGGTCG
This sequence comes from Streptomyces sp. NRRL B-24085, assembly GCF_001282115.1. Taxonomy (GTDB): domain Bacteria; phylum Actinomycetota; class Actinomycetes; order Streptomycetales; family Streptomycetaceae; genus Streptomyces. The sequence goes on from NZ_LJBR01000179.1 coordinate 11,016, forward strand.
GCCGGTAGGTGAGCGCCTTCAGGGTGATCAGGGAGCGGACCACGGCGTCCCGGTGCGGACCGTCGTAGCGGCAGCGCGCCGCCCACGCCTGCCAGTCGGCCACGCTGCTCTCCAGCGCCTCGAAGGGGTCGGTCAGCGGGGGACGCGGCTCGTGCGAGGGGTGCCAGGTCAGGACGAACGCGATCTTCTCACCGGCCTCCACCGTGAACTGGGAGTGCGTGCCGAAGTGTTCACCCCAGGTGCGCACCGGGGGCACGCTGCGCAGCCACGTCGAGTCGGGTCCCGCGACGGCCACCCGGTGCCCGTCGGACCTGCGCACCCACGGCACGACCGAGCCGTACTCGAAGCGCAGCCGGAGCGTGCTGCGCACGGTGACCCGGCCGCGCAGCCCCTCCACGATCCGTACGACGTCGGGGGCCACGTCACGCTGCGGCATCAGGTCGGTGACCCGCACGGCGCCCTCGTCGGTCTCCCACTCGGTGTCCAGGACGAGGGTGCCGGGGCGGTAGACACGCCTCGTGCACCGGTCCGCGCCCTCGGGGGCGATCCGCCAGTGGCCGTTCTCCTCGTCCCCGAGCAGCCGGGCGAAGCAGGCCGCCGAGTCGAAGCGGGGCAGGCACAGCCAGTCCACGGAGCCGTCCATGCCGACCAGGGCGGCGGTCTGTTCGTCGCCGATGAGGGCGTAGTCCTCGATACGGGGGTGCACCCAGTGCGGTTTCCCTGGCGGTCGGGCGGGCAATCAGGGGT